>JAHHII010000003.1:0-300000 GCA_019358855.1 Timaviella obliquedivisa GSE-PSE-MK23-08B
TTGAACAAAGATTATGAACACCTTCCGCAGACCTCAGAGACTCTGATCTATCTGGCGATGATCCGGATTATGGTGAGGCGATTGGCGTAAAATCTGACTTGCCATAACTTTTCAAACATCCTCTTAGGACGGATTCAGCTTTCAAAAAGCTTTTTTATGCGTGAGTTCCTATACTCTGAAATCTCACAAATTGAAGGTATTCCTAATATCCCGAATGATTTTGAGTTGGCGATCGTCGCAGGAAAAAACCTGTGCGAAAAAGTGCTTGAACCTATTCAAGATGCTCTCGGTCGAATCAGCATCCGGTCTGCTTTTCGGGCTAGTGCTGTTAACGCGAAAGGTGCAGAAAATAAAAATCAATATAGCTGTGGTAGCAATGAGGTAAATCATGCAGGACATATCTGGGATGTCAGGGATAAGGATGGATACATGGGAGCAACTGCTTGTATCATCGTGACTTCTTTTATACCTTATTATGAGCAAACACAAGATTGGACAGCCTTAACCTGGTGGATTCATGATTATATTGATGCCTATGCATAAATGACATTTTTCCAAAAATATGCAGCTTTTAATATTACTTGGCATGAAAATCCAGAGCGTCTAAAAATGATTTATAGCTACGTGAAAAATCCACATACTGAAAAGAGCAGTGGGTATCTAACCAAGACAGGAATGGAAAACTTTTCAGGGTCACATGAGCCGTCTTATCACGAGTTTATTCGGCAGTTGCACTCAGCTAGTTAGGATATCAGCAGGCTCATTTCTCCCCGCAGAATCATGACCGCAACTTTGATCCAAAGCCCCGATCGCGTTCTTCTAAAAAATATTAGTTGGCATACCTATCAGTCTCTTGTAAAGGACTTTGAGCAACAGCCCGCAATGTGCTTAACGTATGACCAAGGGACATTAGAAATCAAAATGCCGTTAGATCCCCATGAAAGTTACAAAAAGCTGCTCGGACGATTGGTGGAAGCATTAACGGAAGAACTAGGAATTGAAGTGCGAAGTTTAGGCTCTAGAACGTGCGATCGCGAAGACCTGGCACGGGGGCTAGAACCGAATCAGTGCTACTACATTCAAAATGAGCCAGTCGTGTGGGATAAGGAACAAATTGATTTATCGATCGATCCGTCCCCTGATTTGGCGATCGAAGTAGACATTAGCAGCAGTTCAATCAATCGACTCGATATTTATGCTGCCTTGGGTGTGCCTGAAGTTTGGCGTTATAATGGTCAATCTTTGCTGATGTATCGGTTGGAAAGTCAGCAGTATCAATCTTGCAGCCATAGTGCTGCTTTTCCTTTGTTGACCGCTGCGGATGTTGAAAGGTTTTTGAAACTTAAGAAAACAACGAAGGAAAATGCGCTGATTCGGCTATTTCGAGAATGGGTTGGCGATCGCCTCAACTCTCCATAAAGTTGGTAGCCCATAAAATCAGTAGATTGCAAAATCAGTAAATCTTTACAACACTCGCAACACACTCGGCACATTCGACACTGCATCAAACGATCGAATTTCCTCTAGTGCTTTTCGGAAATTGCCTTCTTTGACACAATGCGTAATCACTACAATCTCTGCCTGATGATCTCGTAAACCAATTTGCACGACCGATTCTAAGCTAACTTCATGGTTGCCAAACGTAGTGCCCAGCCGACCAATTACGCCAGGGAAATCTTGCGTAAGAACGCGGGCATAGAAGCGGGTTGTCAGATCATCGATCGGGGCGATCGCGGCATAGTCCTGGTGAGAGCAAGCCAACAGCGGGTCGAGGAGCGGGCGACCATCAGCATGAACGGCTGAACCACGCCCGACCTTTAGAATGGCTGCGATATTTAAAGTATCTGCTACCACTGCACTAGCGGTAGGGCCGGCACCAGCACCAGGGCCATAAAACATGACTTGTCCCACCGGATCGCCTTCTATGAGTACCGCGTTGTACACGCCATTGACGTTGGTAAGCGGATGAGTTTTAGGAACCAAAGTTGGGTGAACTCTCACTTGAAGGCGATCGGGAAACTCTGAATCTCCATCGCGTTGTGCCGTTGCTAAAAGTTTAATCACAAAGCCTAGACGTTCAGCATAAGTAATATCGGCGGCTGTAATTTGGCGAATGCCCTCGCAATAGACTTCTTCTAAGTTGATGCGCTTGCCAAATGCCAGGGAAGCCAAGATCGCAATTTTGTCTGCCGCATCCAGTCCCTCAACATCGGCAGTCGGGTCGGCTTCGGCATAGCCCAGTTGCTGAGCATCTGCCAGAACGTCATCAAAGCTGCTGCCTTCAGTCTGCATCCGCGTCAAAATGTAGTTAGTTGTGCCGTTAACGATGCCCATCAGGGTGTGAATGCGGTTAGCACAAAGAGATTGCTTTAACGGTTCAACGACCGGAATTCCACCAGCAACGGCGGCTTCGAGAAGAACGTAGACTCCGGCTTGATTTGCCGCTGTGAAGATTTCGTCGCCAAAGCGCGCGATCGCTGCCTTATTGGCTGTGACGACGTGCTTACCATGAGCGATCGCTTTGAGAATGAGCGATCGAGCAGGTTCTAGCCCACCCATGACCTCTATAACAATATCGATTTCAGGATCACTAACGATCGATTCCAAGTCAGTGGTAAGGAGATGGGGAGGCAAAGAAATAGGTCGAGGTTTGTCGAGCGATCGTACTCCCACCCGATGAATTTCTAGCTCCTGCAACAAAGGATGACGCTGTGCCGGATTGAGCAAAATTTCGGCAGTGCCAGCCCCAACCGTACCTAATCCTAATAGCCCAATCTTGAAAGCCACTGTTTTTACCCGTTTAGTAACACCAGTCCTATATTGTAGGCGGGATAGGGAAGCTCTTCATCTGTGCCCCAAAATCTCTTAAGGAGTTGCGTGAAAATAAAACCCAGTGAGATGGATTGACTTTTCAGCCCCCTAAATCCCCCATTCTGGGGAACTTTGAAAGGTTCGGAAGTCCCTGCCCCAGAATGGGGGACTTAGGGGGCGATTCAGGGTGTTATTTAATTGCAACTTCTAAGTTATTACGCTGCCTCAGTTGCAATGTAATGAGCCCAGATGAAACTTCATAGATTACTGATTAAGTTTGCGTATTTGTATTGAGTTTAAATGTTAGGGTCGAGGCATGGTGTTTAGACTACGGCTAGGAGATCGACGATGGCTACTCATCTGTCTAACATCGAAGGTACAGATGCCTCTAAAATCTTGGCTCGTCTTCACAGTGGGCAGCTATGGATGGTCAATAGTCGTCGGCGCAATGGGCTGATTCTTTGTAAAGCTTTTCACGCCGAATTTGCAGGCCCTGGAGCGGCAGTGGGTGGTTTTTTTGATTCAGATTGTCATGGCGTAATCCCGGTGGGCAACTTGTCACTTCTCCGCCCAGACAGCCATGAGGAACGGCAAAAAGCTTATTTAATCAGGCGGCAGTGGATTCGTTTGACCCAGCAATTTACTGATCAATCCACGCCCATTCAGCGGGCACAGATGATTCTCAATCAATTTGAAAATTATTTTGATCAAGAGACGATCGCCCGTATCCCTGATGATGCTTTTGCTCAGTTGGTTGGGGTTTTACCCTTCTCAGTGCGGCTAGCGCGTCGAACACCAGGCGTTTTGAATGTGAAACTAAAGACCCAACCCAAATAAGTGCTCAAACTCAGTTTCAGCTTAAAAGCTGGGTTAGATCATGAGCCTGTTGCTTAGGTGTAAATATTTAATTTACTGTACTCAATTTGGTATTGTTTAGTTCGTGTTTTGCTGCATTTAAGTCTTGACATATCCCTACTAAGAATGAGCCAGGGCTATTTTTTGCAGCATTGCCAAAGGCAGAGAACTGGGTAAAGCTTAGTCAATTCTTGGCGTAAAGGGTAAGCGGCTGTAGGCACCTAACGGATCGTTCATTGCCTTGAGAGTCGCAAAATCTTGCTGAAATCTCTGAATTTCTGCTGTTAGAGGATCAATCGGGGCAGTGCGATCGGGTGGGGGGAAGTAGCTATTGAACAGTTGCCCCAGCAACTTCACTTCAAACGAGTTGGATTTAGGATACTCATCTAGTTCCCAATCATCGCCTAGTTTGGCTTGCTTAGCAGCAGCCTGAATGGCATCTTCTATGCCGCCTAGCTCATCAACCAAGCCGATTTTCTGAGCCTCTAAACCCGACCAAACCCGTCCTTGAGCAAGTTCGTTCACCTTGGGTTTAGCGATCGCCCGCGAAGTCGAAACGATGGTCAAGAATTCGTCGTAAATTTGATTAACCACTCGTTGCCCGATCGCTAACTCTTCGGCAGTTTTTGGGCGAGAAATTGTATCGCTGTCCGCAAAGCGCCCCGTTTTAATGCTGTCCCAGGTGATACCGTTATTCTGAGCAATTTTTTGAAAGTTGGGCAATACCCCAAATACTCCAATCGAGCCAGTAATTGTATTAGGCGATGCAAAAATCTGAGTGGCATAAGCAGAAATTTGATAGCCCCCTGAAGCTGCAAGGTTTCCCATAGAGGCAATCACGGGCTTTTCACGATTCGTCAAAAATACCTCACGGGCAACTCGCTCTGAAGCAGTGGCACTACCGCCCGGACTGTTGACGCGCAGCACGATCGCCTTAACATCGCTATCATTCCGTAGGTCACGCATTAGCTCTGCCAACGTTTCGCCACCAATCGACTCAGAGCCACCCTTACCGCTGACAATGTCGCCCTCGGCGTAGACTACAGCAACCTTGTTGGGAGATGATTTCTCTCCATCTTGCAACGTTTGGGCGTAATCTCCTAAATCAATCTGGCGGAAAGAGTGCGTATCTTTGTCTTCTCCGGTCAGCTTTTGCAATTCGGCAATGACTTCATCTTCATGGGCAATTTTGTCTACCAGTCCCAAAGATTTAGCTGAGCCGGAGAGAATTATCCCTTCTTTGTCAGCGATCGCCTGTATTTTTTGCGGTGTCAGTTTGCGGCTCTTGGCAGAGGCAGCCAAAAACTCGTTCCACAAATCTGTCAGCCATTTTTGGGTTTGCTCTTTATTGGCTGAACTATTGCCGCTGAGCAAGAAAGGCTCGATCGCTGACTTATACTTACCCACGCGCAATACCTGAACGCCTACGCCATATTTCTGCAACGCGCCTGCAAAAAAAGGTGTCTCAACGTCCAGTCCATTAATTTCTAGTAACCCCGTCGGATGCAACAAAATTGTATTGGCAACTGAGGTGAGGTAGTAGTCTTTTTCCTGCCAACTCGTATTGTCGTAGGCATAGATTGGCTTGCCCAAGTCCCGAAATTTCTGCAATGCCAGCCTGACTTCGCGCAGCGTCGCAAACCCGGTTCCCTGAACGTTTCCGCTCAAGTATAAGCCCACAATTCGCGGGTCTTTTGCAGCTTGTTCTAACGACTCTAACACCAGCCGCAGCGCAATAGAATTCTCTCGATCGCCCCCACCCAACGCCGAACCAATCACCTCGCGCGCACTCGTCTCAGGGTTAGCATCAGTGATCGATTGAGATAAATCGAGGGTCAGGACTGAGCGAGCTTCTACGGTCGGTTCAGAATCACGGGCGCTAGTCGCGATCGCCACCCAAAAAGCTGCCAGCCCTGCAATTCCTAACGTCAAAAACAAGAACAAACCTACAAAGGTAGCCAGAACATTCTTAAAAAAATCGCGCATTTGCCAGAACCAATAGGAGAATCGCCCCCCAGCCTGCCCTGCATTCAGGCAGAAACCCAAAACCAGGCGCAGGTTTGAAGAGCAAAAAACAGTTGCTAATCACTACTCTATCCTTCTCGCCCTATCCTCGTCGCAACTTTCACTCCTACCGCTCTACCAAAATTCCTGGCTCCCGCAATCCTGGCAAACTTCCCGTCCCGGTACAAAACAAGACCGTTGTAATTTCAGCAATCAACACCTCAACCAACTCGTGCAATGCGCCCTCCGACTCAGCCGCCGCCTGCAAAAATGGCAAGGCAAGCCCTGCCACGTCAGCGCCCAACGCGATCGCCTTTGCCACGTCCAAGCCATTCCGCAGCCCTCCTGAAGCAATTAAAGGTAACGTAGCAGAGAGCGATCGCACCGCCTTTACACAATCTGCTGTCGGCAATCCCCAATCTGCAAACGTCGCTCCTAGTCGTCGCTGCTGGTTATCCTGCGCCCGCTCACTCTCTACCCTTGCCCACGAAGTCCCTCCGGCTCCTGCCACATCGATCGCCCTAACGCCAGCCTCGATTAGCTTTTGCGCCATCACTGCCGAAATCCCATTACCCACTTCCTTAGCAATGACTGGAACAGGCAGTTTTTTACAAAGCAGGGCAATTTGGGTTAGCAATCCTGCAAAGTTAGTATCCCCCTTAGTTTGAACACTCTCTTGGAGAGGATTAAGGTGCAAAATCAGTGCGTCAGCTTCCAGAGCATCGACCACTCGCAGACACTCGTCTAAGCCATAACGATAATTAAGCTGGACGGCTCCTAAATTAGCAAATAGCAAAATGTCAGGGGCTACAGAGCGAACCGCAAAGGTAGAAGTGACCTGTGGATTTTCGATCGCCACTCGTTGCGAACCCACACCCATCGCAATGCCATAATGCTGTGCTGCTTCGGCAAGGCGATAGTTGATTGTTTTTGCCAAGTCAGTGCCACCCGTCATGGAAGAAATTAACAGAGGCGCACCCAGTTGCTTGCCTAGAAAAGAGGTAGAAAGATTAATTTCATGGCGATCGAGTTCAGGCAAACAACAATGTGTGAATCGATAACGCTCTAAGCCAGTTGTCGTTTGATGAAACTGCACATCATCTTCAAGACAAACGCGCAAATGATCAGCTTTTCTATTTTGAGTAGTCAATGAGTCAACAATCATGGGCACCAACAACAGAGCGGGTTCATCTCATATTTTCTCCCTTTCATCTCCCTTTCACCCGCCCTGTTCTTGAAGCGTAATGAATCAAGCTTTGAAGACTAGGCAAGTTGATCGGAAATTGGTATAAATTGATATAAATTGAACGACTTCAAGACCGTCAGAACTCCTGTTATGTTACTCCGTCGAACATTTCATACCCTTAAGGTCACCAAAGATGAAATCAGACAATACGTTTAGAAAAGCCCGTGACCTAGGCTCTTTCAACAGCACCCAAGCGCTCCGGGCCAAGGATATGATCGGTCCTTCCGATAAAGCAGATGTGTATAAATTTACACTTACTCCTACGTTTGGATTCAGAGCCAGCGGTTCCTTCAAGTCACAAGGTGGATCGATGAGGTTTTCATTATTTCTCCTTAACCCGCTGACAAATAAGCCCACAGCCATTGCTGCTCCGGCAATTATCAACGCCGGGAAAAACGTTAGTAATTCTAATTTTCCTGCAACCAATATGCCGTTTACCTTTTTCATAAAGTTCGACAAACCTACTCAAAACGTGAAATACCAATTCGCCCTCAAACCTCTTGCTTAGCTGCCCCGAACTAGTTCAACTCTGTCTTGTCCATCGATCGCTTGAAGGTAAACCTTAACTTTTTCTTCTTTAGAAGTCGGTAGCGCTTTGCCCGTAAAGTCTGGATGGATGGGCAGATCTCGATGCCCGCGATCGACCAATACCGCTAACCGAATTTTTTCGGGTCTGCCATAGTCGTTAACGGCGTTGAGCGCTGCCCGAATAGTTCGCCCCTTATAAATCACATCGTCTATCAAAATAACCGTTTTACCTGATAGATCAAACGGAATATCAGTCTTTTCAGGCGTTCGTAGGTTGATTCGATCCAGGTCATCGCGGTAAAAGGTAATGTCTAGAAAACCTAGAGGCACTTGGACTTTTTCCAGTGTCTCTATTTGTCTGACTAAGATCTCTGCTAGGGGCACGCCTCGCGTGTAGATTCCGAGCAGCACCAACTTAGACAGATCATCAGTCTGTTCAACAATCTCAGAGGCTAGGCGGTTGACGGTTCGGCGCACTTCGTCTGCCGAAAGAATTTCAATAACTTCGGGCGGCATAGGAAAGAATAGAGATAGAGCAACATTCTGTCTTGCTATTATCATCCCTTAAGCGATCGAAAGTGCCAGTCGCCTCTCTCCTAAGTATCGACTCGCATATCTGCCAGCAAGAATTCTATTAAGTTATGCTTGCCTAAGCATTGAGGCAGCAATTCATGGATAGCCTAATCTCCCGCCCATCTGGGCTGAGTGAATCAGAAGTTTTGGCTCGACGTGCAGCCGGATTTGGAAACAACGTCAAGCTTCAAACCAGCCGTTCCTACAGGCAGATTTTTCAAGAAAATCTCTTTACATTCATTAACGCAATGTTTTTTGCCATTAGCGTGGTGATGTTTTTGCTGCATCGGGTTGGGGATGGAGTTTTAGTCGTAATCGTTATTTTTGGCGGCGTGTTGGTCAACATTTGCCAAGAGATTTGGGCAAAGCAGCAGCTTGATAAAATTGCCTTGCTCAGTCGTCCTAAAGCCACGGTCATTCGGGAGGACAGAGAACAAGACATTGACCCAAGCGAGATTGTGCTGGGAGATTTACTGTTAGTGCAACCGGGCGACCAAATCTTGGTAGATGGTCAGATTGTGGGCGAGGGGCGAATTGAGGTAGATGAGTCGCTGTTGACGGGGGAGTCTGACCTAATTTTGAAGCAGATAAATATGCCCGTTTACTCTGGGAGTTTTTGCGTCAGTGGGACGGCTTGCTATGAAACTCACAAGGTTGGAACCGATACTTTGGCTTTTAAGCTGATGATAGGCGCGCGTGCGTTTCGGCGATCGGCAACGCCGCTACAAGTTGAAATCAATGTGGTGATTCGGGTGTTCATGCTGATTTCCTGCTTCCTCTGGACGCTAGTTGGCATCAGCTTTTTTAGCAGTTCCTATTCATTGCCTGAGATTGTTCAACGGGCGGCAGTCGTGGCGGGTTTAGTGCCAGCAGGCTTGCTACTGGCAATTACCTTAGCCTATGGGCTAGGCGCAGTCCGGATGGTGGGGCAAGATGTGTTAATTCAACAGTCTAATGCTGTCGAATCATTAAGTAATGTAGACACCCTGTGCTTGGATAAAACAGGCACCCTGACGACAAACCAGCTTCGCCTCCGAGAAATTTTTGCCTTCGATCGCCCCCAAGCTGAAATAGCAGCGCTCCTAGCCGACTACGCAGCAAGTACAACAGCAGGAAATAAAACCACCGAGGCGCTAGCGAAGTTTTCCGAAGGCAGCCTTCTATCCCCCTGCTACCCCAAAGCCGAAGTTCCCTTTTCTTCGGCTCGTAAGTGGAGCGCGATCGCCTTTGATGATCTCGATCGGCAAGGGGTCTATATTCTCGGCGCACCCGAAATTCTTGCCAGCGTCATGCCTTTGTCTGCCAAACTCAAAGACCTGATTCAAAGCCAAGCACAACAAGGGTTACGGGTCATCCTCTTTGCCCACAGCCTCGACCTCACAGCAGTCCAAGATCCTGAGCATCCTAAGCTTCCACACGATCTACGTCCTCTAGCGCTTTTAAGCTTCGACGACCAACTCCGCCCCGAAGCTTACGCCACCCTTCAGGGCTTCTTTGCCGCAGGGATTGAGGTCAAAATTATTTCAGGAGATAATCCTCAAACCGTAGCTGCCTTGGCAAAGCAGGCAGGACTGGGGACAGAAGTGCAGGTTATTTCGGGGCAAGAGTTGGCTGAAATGGATGAGAACCAATTTGCTCAGGCGGCAGAAACCTGCAACGTGTTTGGGCGCATTAGCCCCGACCAAAAAGCTAAGCTGGTGCGAAAGATGCGGCTGGCAGGGCGATATGTGGCAATGATTGGCGATGGAGTCAATGATCTTTTGTCACTGAAACAGGCGAACTTGGCGATCGCCATGGAGAGCGGCAGCAAAGCCACCCGAGGCGTTGCCGATATTGTTTTGCTGAAGGATTCCTTTGGGGCGCTGCCCCGCGCTTTTCTAGAAGGGCAACGCATTCGCAACGGCATTCAAGACGTGCTAAAACTCTTTATGATCCGGACATTTTGTGTAACCCTGCTGATTTTTGCCACAGCCATTGTCACCGATAGTTTTCCTTTACAAAACAAGCAAAGTGCAGTTGTCGCCCTCATTGGCGTTGGCTTCCCCACCCTGTTCATTCCCATTTGGGCAAAACCAGGGTTGTTGCCCCGGCGCAGTATGGTGCGATCGATCCTTCACTTCGTTATCCCGGCAACTCTCACCCTGACCTTTGTCTCTCTCTTTGTTTACCTGTTCTACCTCGTGGTGGCAGTTCTCGACCTACCACCCGGCTCGGGTTTGGCAGAAGTGAATCATGCTGTGCCTCGCAGCGCTCTGGTCACTATCTTAATCATGGGACAGTTGTTGCTCATGCCATTTTTAAAGCCTCCCACGACTGCCTGGGTAGGTGGCGAACCCCTCAGCGGAGATAAGCGCTACTCAATCGTTGCGATCGCGCTCTTTGGGCTGTATCTTTTAGTACTAGCCGTTTCGCCTGTACGCCAATTTTTCGAGCTTTATCCCTTGGGCATCGCCAACTATTTATTTATTGGGCTAATTGCCCTGGAGTGGTGCTTAGTGCTGAGATTTATGTGGCGGAGTCGGTTTCTCGATCGCTTCTTAGGGGTTGACTTAAGCTAATGTCAAAAGTCGCTGTGGTCACAATTCATGGCATGGGCAATACGCCTGAAACCTATGCCGATGAACTTAGAAATAATTTGCAAGCTGCATTAGCACCTGAATGGAACCAAATTTCCTTCCAATCGGTTTACTATCAAACCTTGCTGCAAGGCAACCAAAGCCGCGTTTTTGAAAATATGAAACGTCACATTTCTGGCAAGCTGCTGCGAGAGTTTTTACTCTACGGCTTCTCAGATGCTGCCAGTCTGGAAAGTAGCCGAGGTGAGGCTAAAGGCGCGTATGCCCAAGCGCAGATGCAAGTGATTAGTGCCCTGCGGCAAGTCTATGCCGAGCTAGAGGGTCAGCCTGCCAAAGTTGTGATCATCGCGCAGTCATTGGGGGGGCAAGTATTGTCAAACTATATTTGGGATGCCCAACATCCAGGGCGATCGGGAGTGTGGAGAAACATTGCTGGTTATGTGAATGTGGATACTCACGAGCAGTCATTTTTGGAGCTAAAAAGTCTCTATCGCTTGTTTACGACAGGCTGCAACATTCCCATTTTTGTGGCTGGACATGGCAACATTCAGCCGATCGCCCCACCCACTCCTGATTTCCGCTGGTTTAACTTCTATGATGCTGATGATGTTTTAGGCTGGCCGCTCCAGCCGTTAAGTGCGGCATATGAACAACTGGTAGAAGATATTCCCGTTAACGCAGGACGGAGCGTTCAAGGTTGGCTGACGAGTTGGAACCCGCTTTCCCACGGCAATTATTGGAGCGATCGCGGCTTTTTAGAAGCATTGGTCATAGAAATTCGTAGAGGGCTGAGATAGAGCGGAAATGGGGTTGACGCTGAGCAATTCGGGTCGTCAATCCTGATGAAGGCTAGTTTTTTGAGTAATTGGAAGGTAGGATGACAGCGAACCCGTTGCAATTAATCTACTGCTGTGTTTTAAGTAGCAGAGATTTGAATGTCAAAAGATTGAGCAACTCAACTGTTTCGATTAGCGCTGAAATTGTCTCGTCGCATAGGGATGGGTTATGACCGGAAAATATGACGCATCAAACCCCCGTGCTGCTTCGCAGATACCGCAAGGGTCGCCCCACGATCGCTCCGATCCAGTTCCTCCCGCCAGTGCCGAGCGAAAAATTCCTCCTCTGCACATTCCCAGCACTGCTCAGCCATCGGCTAAGTTTTCTCCAGAGTTTCAGCCCGCGATCGCCAATCAAGTCTCAGATCAATCGCCGCCCCAGCCGTCTCAACGCCGCATCCTGCCCCTACAATTGCAACTGCCCAAAAGCTGGCAGTTCTGGGGCATTGCGACCATAGTGGCACTAGGCAGCGTCGGCGCTCTGTCAGTTGCTGTATTGCTAAAGCTGCCTGCCTTGCCCAACTGTCCGGCTGTGTTTTGGCCCACTGCCTCAGCCTCTTTACGCCTGTATTGCGCCCAACTGGCAAGCGAAAAGCGCACCCTTCCTAACTTGCTAGAGGCGATCGCCCTCGTCAAAGATCTCCCTTCAGATCATCCGCTTCGCCCCGAAGTTGACCGTAACTTAGAGCAATGGGCAAGCGATATTTTGACCCTGGCAGATGCAGCGTTTCAACGAGGGGAATTAAAAAAGGCGATCGATGCAGCTCAAAAAATTCCGACAACCACTGCCGCCGCTAAGCTTGTCAAGCAGCAGATTAAAGACTGGAACGAAACTTGGGCAAGCGCTTACCGCATTTACAAAGAGTCTGAGAAAGCGCTGGAAAAACAAGACCTGAAAGAAGCTTTTTTAATCGCGACCCGTCTGCTGTCTGTTCCGAATCAGTACTGGCAAACCACCAAATATCGTGAGCTAACGGGCGTTATTAATGCCACCCGTAAAGACGTGGAGAAGCTGACAAAAGCCCAAGGGTTCGCTGAGCAAGGAGGGCTAGACAATTTTATTGCTGCGATTCGGCTGGCTGAAGAGATTAACGATAAAAGCCGGATTTACAAGCAAGTTCAATTGTTTGTGGCTAAGGTCGGCAAGGATATGCTTGATTTAGCCAAAGATGCCATGTCTCGGCGCGATTTTGACGAAGCTGCCGCTATTGCTCGTCAAATCCCCACAGCAGCAGGGTTAGAAGCAGAGGTGGAAGACTTTAGCACCCTGGCAGATGCCGAATCACAGGCTTGGGGCGGCAGCGTTTCTGATCTGCAAGCTGCCATCCTCGCCGCACAAAAGCTGAAGCGCGATCGCCCTCTTTACAGCCGCGCCCAAGAGCTAATCGCTATTTGGAAACTCGAAATTCAAGATGTTGCCTACCTCGACCAAGCTAAAGACCTAGCAAGCGGCGGCGGCATCAATGACTTAGCTGCTGCTGTGAACGAAGCCAGCAAAATTCCATCGGGCAACCCCCGCTACGATGAAGCTCGACAAGAAATTGCCCGTTGGCAAGACACTATCCAAACCGTAGAAGACCGCCCTATTCTAGATCGCGCTGACCAGTTGGCAGAGGGAGGAAATGTCAATGCTCTCCAATCTGCCATTGATGAAGTTAGTCGCATTGGGAAAGGGCGATCGCTCTCTGCTGATGCTGATCAGCGGATTGCCGACTGGTCAGATCGCATTCACCGGATTCAAGACCAGCCCAAGCTCGATCGCGCTAGACAACTGGCAGACCTGGGCGACTTAGCAGGCGCGATCGCCATTGCTAACCAAATTGGCTCTAACCGGACACTTTACAGCGATGCCCAAGCCGATATCCGGGACTGGAACGATCGCCTAGAGATTAACGAAGATCAGCCTAGACTAGAGCAAGCCAGGGCTTTGGCAGAACAGGGCGACTTAGCCAGAGCGATCGCCACTGCCCGACAAATCCCTGCCAACCGTAATCTTTACAACGAAGCGCAAAACGATATCCAATCCTGGCAAAATCAATCGGCAGGGTTACAGCGAATGCAGCAAGCCTATGCTTTGGCAGACGTAGGCTCTCAAAGTTCACTGCTCTCAGCCATCCAAATTGCTGACCAAATTTCTACCGATAGCCCCGCACGGGCTGAGGCTGAGCAAATGATTAGTGAGTGGAGCTACGATTTATTACAACTCGCCGAAAATCGGTCAGATCAAAACCCATTAAGAGCCATTGCGATCGCCGAGTCCATTCCACCGAATACTCCTGCCTACGATGCTGCTCAAGGGCGAATTCAAGTCTGGCGGCTACAACTGCCAATAGCGCCACGGTAGCTCTATCAGGAAAACAACCTGTCACAACCTTGCTTAAGAATCGTGCAATGTGTCGATATCGCTCGAATTTTAGAGATAGATGAAATATCCATCGATCATCTTGTCAAAGAAAGCTCATTCCAGGGATTTCGATTTGTTGAAAGACTCATTCGAGATTATTGTAGCGGTTTGAATTGCTTTGATAAGTCTGGAGAAGTATTACTTAAAGCATCATTAGAAGGCATGGTCATTGGAATAGGTGGATTAAATCAAGATCCATATTTTAATGATCCTAAAGTTGGACGATTGCGACATTTATACGTTGGAGCGGCTTGGCGCAGGTGTGGTATAGGACGTTTGCTAGTCAATCAGTTGGTTGAAGAAGCTAGTCAGCACTTCCATCTTTTGACATTGCGCACCGACACACCAGCCGCTAATCAGTTTTATCAAGAATTGGGGTTTAAGACTCATCCTAGCTGGGAGCACACGACTCATCATTTACAGTTAAGCAGGGTAGAGTATATTCCCTTGATAGGCAAAATTTTAAGACCTACCTAGTGCTACACAATTTTACAAGTACACAATCTCACAAGTACACAACTTCATCATTATGCGTAGTACTGCCGATACCATTCTACAAAGCGATCGATTCCGACTTCGATCGACGTGCTTGGCTTGAAACCAACATCCTGCATGAGGTCATCTACATCGGCGTAGGTAATGGGCACATCGCCCGGTTGCATCGGTAGATAGTTCTTCTGAGCTTTCTTACCCAGCGCTGTTTCAATGACTTCGATAAAGGTTCCTAACGCCACGGGCTGATTATTGCCAATGTTGTAGAGCTTATAGGGCGCTTGATGCACTAGCTCAGATCCTTCAGCACTAGGCGGCTTAAGCATTACTCGCACCACTCCTTCCACAATGTCATCAATGTAGGTAAAGTCTCGTTGCATATCGCCGTGGTTGTAAACGTCGATCGCCTCTCCCGCTTCGATCGCCTTCACAAACTTAAAGTAAGCCATATCCGGTCTACCCCACGGACCATAAACCGTAAAGAACCGCAGCCCCGTCATTGGCAACCGATAGAGATGGCTGTAGGTATACGCCATAAGCTCATTGGCTTTTTTAGTGGCGGCATAGAGCGAAATCGGGTGGTCAACGTTGTCGCTGGTGGAAAAAGGAATCTTAGGATTAGCGCCATAGACCGAACTTGAAGAAGCAAAGACAAGGTGGCGAACTTGGCTATGCCGACAGCCTTCTAGCAAATTCACAAAACCCGTCAGGTTACTGTCTACGTAGGCATGAGGATTTTGGATGGAGTAGCGAACTCCAGCTTGGGCAGCAAGGTTAACCACACAATCAAAAGTATGGTCTTGAAAAATCTGGGTTAGGGCAGGGCGATCGCTCAAATCTAAAAACTGAAATTGAAACCCGGTTTGAGGATTAAGCTGCGCCAACCGATCTTTTTTGAGTTGGACATCATAATAGTTATTCAAGTTATCAATGCCATAAACCTGTATCCCCTGGCTCAAGAGACGCTGCGCCAAATGATAACCCACAAAACCAGCGACTCCAGTGACCAATACTTGCATGGTGGATACTCTCAGGATGAATTGCGAATGTAGAGTTCCCTAAAACACTGCTGACAACACAATCGCTAACCATACAGCAAAGGGATGGAAGTAAGCCTACTTCCATCCCCCACAGGTTTCAAGATATTACTAGACAGTTTGTTAACTGAGCAAGATTAAATCTATAAACCCAACTCTGCCAAAATATCGGTAGCATGAGTCTCTGTCTTGACCGTACCATCGTAAGTTTTGACAATTTGCCCTGTGCCATCGATCACATAGGTCACTCGCTTGGCGTAGCCACCACCATCTACATCGTAGGCGCGAGTTAAGACACCCTCACTATCTGCCAACAAAGGAAAAGGCAGACTAAATTTTTGAGTGAATGCTTGGTGAGAGGTTTCATCATCCATGCTGACACCAAAGACCGCAATATCTTTGCCTTGGTAAGCAGAATAGTTATCGCGGAAGCTACAAGCTTCTTTGGTGCAGCCTGGTGTATCGTCTTTGGGATAAAAGTACAGCACCACAGTTTTGCCTGCATAATCAGACAGCGAAACGGTGTTGCCATGGGTATCTTTAACAGTAAAGCTGGGGGCAGGAGTGCCAACGGGTAGCGACATAGGGGTTTATTTTTAATGGGGTTTCGGTTACAGATTCTAACCTTAATAGGTGGCATATAGCAGTTTTGTTGCCTACCAGTACACGAGTGCAAGCCATTTAGGTTTGTTTAATATCGGCATTGAGGAACCAAATGTTTGTAGTGCAATTTAGCAATGTATTTAGCAATGTCCAGAATGATTGGCTTGTAAATTTCGATCGCCCTCCTCAAGCAATCTCAAACCTTAGTTATTCTTCATAATGTCCAAAAACCTCATCCAAACTCAGTTCTGCCTCTAGCGTTGGTAAATCAACATCCAACAGTGGCAAAGTATGATCACGCCACTCCTCTTGATAGGCAACTGTTTGAAATGCCAAATTTTTTGGAGAGGATGAAACATTATCCAAAGTCGCCAATTTTTTTAGATCTACTGAAGGAAAGCCGCCTGCCTGCCGATCGCCTCCTAATACTGCTGCCCGACCTTGGGAAAAATCTGCCAATGCTACAGTCGCAATCTCTAATACTCGATGAGGATTCACCTGAAGCGCCGTTAGAACTGTCTGAGCGATCGCCCCGAACCCTGGCAAATTCATCGACTCTGCCACGCCTAAAAAGAACTCTGCTTTTTCGTGCAGCAAGACGGCAAGTTGAGTAGCGTGAGGAGAGAGCAGCGATCGCTCCAAGTCGCCTAGCCGCTGAGCAACGCCAACCTGAAACAAATTTTGCACCACATCAAACCCCAAATCCACCGAAGTAAGAAGGGGCAGGTCTGGGTCGAAGCAACCCCTTAGCTTTGCCTGAATCTGCGCAATCACCGAAGCTACCCGGTTTAGCGCCTCCGGTTCATCAATTTGGACTCCGGCAAATTGCGCCATTAGCGGTATTCTCAAGCAATCATACCCCTGTAGCAACAGCAACTCTAGCTCTAAATCCAGTTCCTCCTGTGAATGGCGGAGGGCGGCAAAAACATCCTCCAGTCCATGGGCAATTTTAGCAATGGTTTGTAGCCCCACACTGGCAGAGCCACCTTTGATAGTGTGAACGGCTAGCAGCATATTATGAATTTTTGCCAAGCTATGATCTTCCCGGAGAGTCAGCAAGTCCTGTTCAAGATTTTCTAACAGCCCTTGTGCCTCTATGACAAAATAACCATACAGCTTTTGTTGGTTAGAAAGAGCAATCGGAAAAACAAGGCACCAAGCCGGACTCACCTGCCCGATCTGTCGTCCATAGACTTTGAGGGTCTGAATGTTTTGAAGTTGAAGTTTTTGAAGTTGAAGTTTTTGAAATCCTTGGCGAATTCCAGGTTGAATTAAGGTTGCCTGTGCCCGGTCTGGCACACCGATCGCCTCAAGCAAAATACCCAAGCGATCGCCCTTACATGCCACCTTTGCCCTTATATTGTGTGCAAGCAAGGGGTTGATGAGAGCCGCGATCGTGGCTAAGCTCTCGTTCTGAGTTAAACAGCCGTTCTGAACTAAGCAGTCTTTTTGAGGTAAAAAGGCTGTTTGAGCCAAATCATCTTGCTGAGCCAAGCGTATTGACTTTGCATCACTAAACCCTTGAACAGAAGCCATGGTTTTAATTAGCCTCTTCTTACAAATAACTATTTACAACTAACTATTCAATAATTACAACTAACTATTCAATAAACTTTCTTTTAACAAGAGCGCTGTAGTTTCGCCCATCTCATAGTCTCCTGACGATTTAGGCTTCGGGTCTTTTAGCGTCAGGTATTTTTGTACCACTGCCAGCAACTTATCCGCTTCGACAGGCTTTGCCAAATAATCTGAAGCCCCAACCATTTTTGCCCGCACGCGATCGACAATGCCGTCTTTTCCCGTCAAAATGACGATAGGAATGTCCTTAAGTACCGAAACTCGCCGAACTTGAACACAAATTTCATACCCATTTGCAACAGGCATCATTAGGTCTAAAAAAATTAAGTTTGGCTTTAGTTCAATTAACGCCGGTAACGCTTGCATTGAATCTTGAATGCTTGTAAATCGATAGCCTGCCGGAGTCAAGATTTGATGGACTGCCTGACAGACTTGAAAACTGTCATCAATGCAGACAATTAATGGCTGATGGGTGGAAACGCGCCTTGGAGTTGGAGGAGCAGCGACTGCCATTTCTTCTTGAAGCTCAGGTAGCGTAATGTCGGGAATACCTTGAAAGCCAATCAGTCCGCGATGAATGTATGGGAGAAGCGATCGCGCGACTGTAAGCGGATTTTGCTTAATTAAGGTAGCAATATCTCGTAGAGTCGAAGAACCATTGACTAACGACTTTAGGGTTTTATAAGTGCTGGGAGAGGTTTGCTCTTGTAACTCGTTTGTCCGTCGCAGCACAGGCGCAAAATTAGGTGAATAAGGTGCCAAGTTGGCGTTGCGCCAAGTTTCCCAGGTTAGCTGTGCCCGCAACAGAATTTGCTCAGCGTTAATCAAGGTCAATGGATCACCAATGGTTTCTGAATTCTCAGAAACGTAGGTCAGATGACTGACCTCGTCAATTCCTTGAAGAATGTCAAACAAGACTTCGTTAACGCTGTGCTGAATGAGCATCACCGCTTGTTCTAAGCGAATGCGCTGCCGTTTGATGAGTACCGTGAGCACTAAGTATTCCCAAATGCGCGAAGTCTCTGCTTCACGCAACCGAACTCCTGTTGGGCAAATCTCCGGACAAAACTGTGACAAACTTCGATACCATCGTCGGAAACGGTGCACTCCGCCTGTTGCCCACACCAAACGACCCAGTTGAAAATATAAGCTCCAGCATTCTCCTTTCGCCAACTGCAAATCGACTCTACCCGTATAGTGAGAGCGATGATTGACTTGAAATTGATGAACCAACTGGTCAACCGTCAAACGTTCCATAGTCTGTGCTCGATTGGCGAATATAATGTCAGGAATGCTGATCCTGACAGACTTTCCATAGGGCTAGGATTCCCATCCTAGGTGATGACTTCACTATGGATTAAGAACTTATCAGGGATAGAGAAAACGACGAGGGCAAATTTTTCTAAAGGAATACTGTGAAATCTTGCCCCAAGAATAGTGCTCGCTCAGCCTGTCGTCGGCGCGTCAAACCAGGCAGTTCTTGACCGCCGCCTTTGTTCCAGCGTAGCAGTTGATCTGCGGCTCCTAGGTAGTCTTTTTGATTAAGGAGTTTTAGCAAGGTTGACTTGACAAAATCTGTTTCTCCAATGTTATAGATAAAAGAAACTAGGGCTGAGAATTGATCGGCGGTGACAGGAACTTTAATAGCGTTGGCGATCGCTGCTTCAAAGGTCGCCAAATCTCTTTTCAAAAACGCTTCTGCTTCTGCTTGCGAAATCCGCATCCCTGGCACTACTCCTGAGGTAGTGCCATAGCCAATTGTCCAAATCCCAACTGCATCTAAATACGCCTCTAACCGCAATCCTTCCATCGACTTCAGGAGGCGCAGTCCATTTGCATTAATTTTTCCAGTACTGGTAGTTAGGGAACTGGCTGAAGAAATCACTTGTCCGTTGCGCAAGATCTGTACCATAGGTTGATAAACATACCAGGTGTTACGCCCTTTGAACGCCAGTTGTTTACCTTGCCGATCTAGTCCCAGTGTGACTTTAATATGATCATCTTTAACCAGTTCGTAACTCGATAGGGCAATCAGGCTACCCGCATCAACGAACTGTTTTTGCTCATTGGGCAACAGAGAGCTTTGAACGGTACTGAGCTTAAACCACGTATCTATTAAAACCTTCAGTGCGTAGGTTGAACTGGAAACAAATTTAGCGATCGCAATGACTTGCCCATCTCGCAAAACTTGCACGGTTGGACGATAGACATACCAAGTATTACGTCCTTTAAAAAAAACTTGCCGACCTTGCGGATCTTGCCCAAATGCTATGCGGATATGGTCTGCTCCAACTGCCTCGAAATTGGCGATCGGTAGCACCGCACCGGCACTAATATATTGCTTTTGCTCATCTGGTAATTTTGAACCCTGGTCCGTGCTGAGCTTTAGCCAGGTATCCAACATAATTTTGAGAGAATAAGCCACGGTGTCTGCCCCTTAATTTTATCCAACGCTATTTGCCGAATGTGCTGAGTTTCAGGCTTTGCTGGAGGATACCTTTAGGAAACAATCTCGATCTGCATTCCCAGTCGCATCGATCGCAGCGCAACAGGTTTCTCAGAAACTTTGCATCATAGGCGCATCTTTGAGGATACCTAGCTTTACTTCTCCGTTGTACGAGTAATTATACGGGTTGAATTATTTTGTCCTGATCGAATGATTCAGCCTGCGTAACTCTAGTTAAGAATACTCAGACCGCACCTTTCAGGTTATTGCCAGGTCATTATCACTATGCGTGTTTCAACTGTTACTCTCTGTACTCTAACCGCAATCGCTACTGGGGATTTAACTCAAAAAGCGATCGCGACTCCTGCTCCACCTGTCTCATCTACGACTGAAGATTTAGCGGCATTGCCTGAAGCTTTGTCCACTGATGTCATTATTACTTCTACTGCGCCTACCGAGTCTATCGTGGTAGAACCCTTTACTAGCGCTAAAGTTCCCGATCTCGTCAATGCTGTTTTTAGAGTGGCTTCTGAGCCAGCGTTAGCAGACCAGAGTGGAGTAGCGATCGCCCCAAATGCTGAACCGTCTGTTGCTGAACCGTTTATTGCTGAATCGACTTTTATACCAGTAGCAGAACTCATTACAGTCAATACCACACCTGAATCGACTTCAATTCCCGAAAGGCGCATTGAGTCTAGAATGCCTCTCGAAGCAGCACTTCCTGCTGTGCCCGAGTCAGTTACCGAACTCACTGCTCAAACGACTCCAAATGCACCTAGTCCTGTAACTCCAACACCTACCGAGCTAACTCCTGTCAACTCGGATGTTGATCCTACCGATTCGGAGATTGAAGAGTTGCAACGCCAGTTAAACGCAGTGCCCACCCTTCAAGATGAATTTGGCGATGAGTTTGGCAGTTCTCCAGCCATCACTATCTCTAATCCTAGTGGACGAGGTGCCGATCGCTTCACGGCTTTCCTCAATACAAGTTTTCAGTCGGACACGCGCTTTACAGATAGCGCCGATGCCACATTGGGGGTAGGCATTGGCTTAGGCGATGCGCGGCGAGCCGTGGGGCTCCAGCTTTCCTACACTCTGGCAAGCTTTGGTACCTTGGGTCGAGACCTTGGCACAGGTGGTTTTAACGCCAAACTTCATCGCCAGTTTCCTAATGGCTTGAGCGCTGCCTTGGGCTGGGAGGGCTTTGTCACCCTTGGCGACGATGTAGATTTTGAAGACACCGTTTATGGAAGCGTCACCCAGCTTATTCGGACAACACCAAATATTAATAAGCCTCTCAGTCGCATTGCCTTAACCGCTGGAGTGGGCAACGGGCGCTTCCGTTCAGAAGATGATTTTAATGAAGGGGTTGATTCTTTCAGTGTGTTTGGGAGTGCTGCTGTCCGGATTGCTCGTCCTTTGAGCGTAATTGTGGAATGGACGGGACAAGACTTGGCGGCAGGGCTTTCGATTACGCCCATTCGCAACTTTCCTTTGGTCATTACTCCGGCATTGCGAGACATTGCGGGTGCCGGAGACGGGGCGCGCTTTGTAATTGGTACGGGCGTTTCATTTCAGTTTTAGGAGGAGGAAAAAGTGATGATACAAGCGATGCAAAAAATGAGTGGTAGAAAGTTGGGCGGGCTGATCATTGGCGGGTGCCTTAGCCTAGTGCCTTTAGTATTATTGCCAGGGGCGATCGCCCAAGATCTCCCTGGCGGCAACGCCTCCGATAACTCTGGCACGACCGTTACAGAACCTGCAATTCAAACCCGAGACGGCGATGGAAACTTTGTAGACCAAGATGTTCTAGATGCTGCCGAGCGCTTTTCGACACAGTTAGGCAATGCTCGGATTGCCTGTGCCGATTCTAGGGTAGCAGCAGTTAATTTACCGCGTCGCTTTGCCCGAGGCCCTGCCACCCAAACGGTCTGCGTCAGTCAGGAATGTCAAACATTACGGGTAGTTACTCAACAAGCTAAAGAATTTTTACAAAGCCTGGACGAAGCACAACGCGATCGCCTTCGCCAAGTCCAAGCCCTGCAACTTTGGTAAGTCTCCCTTTGTCTTTTCATCCCCCCACAATTCCCATGTTGACCTCCAAAAACTATTCCCCTCTGCTTCAAAAAGCCTTTGTACTCGCCACCTTACTAAGCGGATTGTTCACTGCTCCAGCCCATGCCCAAGAACAATTTGATAGTAACGGCATTCAGTTTGATGTAGATACGGTTGTTGAGTTTGAGTTTTTAGAATCTCACGGCGCGTACCAATCGACCTTTGGCATCATTAATTTACAAACAGGCGAAAAAACGCCTCTCATTCAAGAAATTAAACCTTCCGATACTCCCCAGAACACCGAAGTTCCCTCTAATTACCAAGACGATGTTGGCAGGGCTTCAGATTTTTTAGGTTCGGTGGGCAATACGGTGACTCAACCGTTGGCAGAATTTAACTTCAGAGCAAATACGCTTTACGCCTTTTACCTAGAATCTTTTCTCAACGGTAAATCAGAGGAGATTTTTTATTCGGTCGATAGCCGTAATCCTAATAATACGCAGCGCGTTAAGTTTGATAGTGCGATCGATCGCCTGGGCAATGGCGGTATCCTGCTGAACTGGGACGATACGGGTTCGCTATTAGTATCGACTCCTGAAGAAGATCGAGATTTTGATGACTTTTTGGTACGAGCAGGCGGCAATTTGGCTTGCGTTTATGACCAGGTCAGCAGTGCTGACTCTACTAACCTAGTGGCGGCAAATCCTCAGGGTTCCTGTGAAGCGCCTCAGAGCTAATCGATCTTCAGCCATTCAGATCTAGTAATGCCTGTTTACCCATCAGGGGAATAGTGCGATCGCGTTTTGCCATCCATAATAGGGGCAAGAGTATTGCAAGATCAAAATAATGGCAACTGACTTTGTTCTATTTATTCACGGGGTCAATACGCGCCTTAGCCCTGAAAAGCCTAGCTATGCTCAGGGCTTAATGCAGCTTTTGACCCAGTTTGATGCCTCTGCCGCACCGCCACTGGTTATGAAAGAGCTAGATTGGTTTAAAGTCATGGAAGAGGCTGAAGCCCTTTTGCTCGACTGGCTCGATGAATCCGACCACTGGCGGCGCTCCTGGTTTCAAGATTTTCGACAACGGCAAATTATTCCTTTTACTGGAGATGCAGCCCTCTATATCAGCCGCTACATTGGCTCAGAAGTGGTGACGATGTTGAGAAAGCAAGCTGAGGAAATTCTGAGAGCCTGCGACCCAGCAAGCGATCGCTTGCATTTAGTGGCGCACAGTTGGGGAACAGTCATTCTGTTCGATATTTTATTTGCTGGACGGTGGGACAACCCTGATATTCCAGGACATAACGATGCTCAAACCATTCGCCGTGCCATTTTTGGGCTAGGAGCAGACAATGAAAAAAGACAAGGGATCAGAATTGCCAGCATCCATACTCTAGGTTCACCGATCGCCCTCGCCAATCTCATTAATTTGAAGCGAATTGAAATTGACACAGGTGAAGATTTAACTGAGAGAAAAATTCAGACCGTTTTTACCCACGACATTACCTTCGGCTTAGAGCAGCTGCTCACAGAACTCTACAATACTCATCAACAGCCGCTCCTATGGCGAAACTTTGCCCATGTCGGTGACCCGATCGCCTATCCTCTGGCAACCATTATTCCTAAGCTCATTAACCCCTCTGCATCAGATGGAAAATATCTCGATATTCGAGATGTTTCTACACGGGGCAGTGGCTGGTTGGAATGGTTAGCAAGCCCCTTCTACAAAACGTTCTTAGCTTTAATCAATGGCGGTAGTGCCCATAGCAGTTACTGGAAAAGTAAGCAGGTTGCTCAAGCTATTATTCAGAGCATTCGGAGCAATGTTTAGACTAGCAGTAAACTACAAAAAAGCAGGCTTCCTTGAGGAGAACCTGCTCTTTGAAAAAGTTTTTTCTTAACTTATCTAAAACCAACTGACGCTTGCCAAACAAAAGCCAGCAGTAAGAAAAACACAGGGATCACAGGTAGAACGTCTACCAGAGGATCAAAGATTGCGTAGGCTTCAGGTAATTTTGCTAATAGCATTGCCGCTTCCATGTATAAATCTACCTCTTCAACACAGCTTGAGAATTGTCAAAGATCCTAACATGACTGGGGTTACAGAAGCTTATTAATCAAGGCTTTTTCCTGGCTTTCCAGGTGCCGCCATAACGATAGTTCAGATTGTCTTGGCTCATGCTAGGGAAGCAGCGATCGCACACAAAGAGCCATTGTTGAGACGCATCATACTGAACCCTATAGAGAACAGGGGCGGGACAGAGACAGCGATCGCACTTTTTCACCCGCTCTACTCGCATTGGTATTTCTTGTTGGTATTTCTTGCCCTTAGATTCAACAGCCACCTTATTAGCTTAGCAACCGCCTACGCCATCACCGAGGCTTCAGGACGGGCAAAAATCATTCGTCCTGCGGAGGTCTGTAGCGCTCCAGTCACCACAACTGTCACAGCATCGCCAATCAAGGCACCGCCTTCTTCTACCACAACCATCGTGCCATCGTTCAAGTAGCCAACACCTTGAGCGGGCTCTTTTCCTTGCTTAAGAATTTTTAGGTCAAGCGAATCTCCAGGCAGATATGCCGGGCGCATTGCCTGAGCTAACTCATTAATATTTAAGACTGTTACCTTTTGTAAACTTGCAACTTTGTTGAGGTTGTAATCATTCGTTAGCAACATTCCGTTAATGTCTTGCGCTAAGCGAACCAGCTTAGCATCTACTGTTGCTACATCCTCGTAATCAGCCGGATGAATGGTAATGCGAGTTGGGAAAGCTTCTTGAATTTGATTCAAAATGTCTAAGCCTCTGCGTCCCCGGACTCGCTTCTGATCGTTAGAAGAATCGGCAACCTGCTGTAATTCTTGCAGCACAAAGCGTGGAATTAAAAGTTGACCTTCTAAAAAACCGGTCGCCAATAAATCCTGAATTCGTCCATCAATAATGCAGCTTGTATCTAAAATTTTTGTAGTTGTTGGCTTTAATGTGCCTTCCGCCATCAACATTGACTCAACGCTGTTGGGATTAATCAGCCGCAATAATGTTCGCCCATGCACATCAGCTAAGTTTATTCCTGAGAAGGCAAATATAACGCTGCTTAATACTGCTGCCAAAGGTTTGATGAAGGCAAATTCTCGCGGAATGGGCAACAGAAAAATTGGAGCCAGCATGAGGTTAGCAACCAGCAACCCTAGCACGAGTCCAACGGCACGGCTTAGCAGCATATCAACGGGCATTTCTCGGACTTGTCGCTCAATGCGGCGATAGCTAGTCTGGGCAACCAGCCCGATCGCCAGTCCCATTAAAGCTCCAAATCCTCCAGTGACTGTGCTTAAGCCCTCTAGGTTGCTGACTTGCTCTAAGGCACTGGTGGGCAAGAAATCGACGCTAAAAAAGCCAATTCCTCCGCCTGCTATGATGAATGAAATAATAATAATTGCGTCGAGCATGACTTCAATCCAACTGGATTACCGTGCAATGGTGGCGATTA
This sequence comes from Timaviella obliquedivisa GSE-PSE-MK23-08B, assembly GCA_019358855.1. Classification (NCBI taxonomy): domain Bacteria; kingdom Bacillati; phylum Cyanobacteriota; class Cyanophyceae; order Oculatellales; family Oculatellaceae; genus Timaviella; species Timaviella obliquedivisa. The sequence continues at coordinate 25,533 of JAHHII010000003.1, forward strand.
GACCACTGCCGATCGAGGACAAGATTGCACAGCCTTATTATATATCTCAACCTTTGCATCTAAACGCTTTTGAGCTTTTCGAGTAATCCGCTGCCCATGTCCCCTGTGTTTGACCCGCCTACAGCAGCGTACATTCATATTCCGTTTTGTCGGCGACGCTGCTTCTATTGCGACTTTCCGATTTCGGTGGTGGGCGATCGCCCTCCCCTAAACTCCAGTTTTGGCTCTATTGCAGAATATGTCGAGATTTTATGTCGAGAGATTGCGATCCCATCTCCTACCCAAAATTTTCCCCTCACCTCAGTTTTTTTTGGCGGCGGTACGCCCTCTCTACTCACCGTCGAGCAACTAACGCAAATTCTCAACACGCTCGATCGCCACTTCAGCATTGCTACCAGCGCCGAAATTTCTATGGAGATTGATCCGGGCACCTTCGAGCTTGTCCATCTCCAGGGCTATCGCGCTGCTGGGGTCAATCGAGTCAGTTTAGGCGCTCAATCCTTTCATTCCGAAATCCTGCAAGCCTGCGGTAGAACCCATACTCCTGCCGAAATTTACGCTGCCGTTGAAATGATTCATCAGGTAAACTTACCCAACTTCAGCCTAGATCTGATTTCTGGACTGCCCCATTTAACCTTGGAGCGCTGGCAAGAATCTTTGGAAAAAGCGATCGCCCTCTCCCCCGCTCACTTATCAATCTATGACCTGACTATCGAACCCGGCACTTCTTTCGATCGCTGGTACAAACCGGGCGTTAGACCCTTGCCTACCGATGAAATGACAGCGCAAATGTATCGGCTTGCCCAACAAACTTTAACAGCAGCAGGGTACGAGCATTATGAAATCTCTAACTATGGGCGATCGGGCTACCAGTGTCATCACAATCGGGTGTACTGGGAAAACCGCTCCTACTATGGCTTTGGCATGGCAGCAGCCAGCTATGTCAAGGGTCAGCGGTTTGTGCGTCCGCGTAAACGCCGAGAATATTTTGAGTGGGTGGAAGAGTTAGAGAAAAATGGCGGGGCAATCGACTGTGCGGTGGTTTCTCCAGAAGAAATGCTGCTGGATACTCTAATGTTGGGGTTACGGTTAGCAGATGGACTGAGTGTTGAGAGAATGCGATCGTGCTTTGGATCTGTTTTATCAGCGAAAGTTTTAGAAGCTCTCCAGCCTTACTCAAAAGTTGAATGGGTCAAGATTGTAAATGTTCCAGAACAAAGAATTAGATTGATAGATCCAGAAGGTTTTTTATTTTCCAACGTTGTCCTGGCTACCCTATTTGAAAAACTTGGCTAAACACCACCAACACGCTACCCCTCAAGATTTGATACTCTAACTCTATTCAGTCTCATGACAAGGGTGGAAAGCGTGGATATTCAAATCGGCAGAGGCAAAACAGCCCGCAGAGCGTATGGTATTGATGAGATTGCGCTTGTCCCTGGACAACGAACCCTAGATCCATCATTGGCAGATACTCGCTGGCAAATTGGCGGGATTGAACGCGAAATTCCCATCATCGCGAGCGCCATGGACGGCGTAGTAGACGTGAAAATGGCAGTGAAGCTATCTCAGTTAGGCGCATTAGGCGTACTCAACCTCGAAGGGATTCAAACTCGTTACGAAGATCCAGAACCCATCCTGGATCAAATTACCGCAGTAGACAAAACAGAATTTGTGCCGTTGATGCAAAAGCTGTATGCCGAACCCATCAAGCCAGAACTGATCGTCCGTCGAATTCAAGAAATTAAGCAGCAGGGAGGCATCGCCGCCGTCAGCGCCACCCCAGCCGGAGCCGCAAAGTTTGGAGCAACAGTGGCTAAAGCCGGAGCCGATCTGTTCTTTATTCAGGCAACGGTTGTTTCTACTGCCCACCTATCTCCAGAATCTATTACCCCTCTCGATTTGACTCAGTTTTGTCAAGAGATGCCGATGCCCGTTATCTTAGGCAACTGTGTTAGCTACGAAGTTACCCTAAATTTGATGAAAGCGGGTGCAGCAGCAGTTTTAGTGGGTATTGGTCCGGGTGCTGCCTGTACTTCTCGGGGCGTTTTAGGAGTCGGCATTCCTCAAGCCACTGCTGTGGCAGATTGTGCCGCTGCTCGGAACGATTATTTTCAAGAAACCGGTAACTACATTCCTGTAATTGCGGACGGTGGATTAATAACAGGCGGCGATATTTGCAAATGCATTGCCTGTGGTGCCGATGGTGTCATGATTGGATCGCCTTTCGCCAGAGCCGAAGAAGCGCCTGGACGAGGATATCACTGGGGCATGGCAACTCCTAGCCCTGTTTTACCGCGAGGCACTCGCATACGGGTAGGTAAGACTGGAACGCTTGAACAAATTTTGCGGGGCCCAGCGCAGCTTGATGACGGTACCCACAATCTATTGGGGGCGCTCCAAACCAGTATGGGGACTTTAGGCGCAAAAAACATTCGAGAAATGCAACAGGTAGAAGTAATTATTGCACCTGCACTGCTAACTGAGGGAAAGGTCTATCAAAAGGCGCAACAATTAGGGATGGGGAAGTAGGGATGGGGAAGTATTCGAGTTTTGTCAATTTTCTTTACAAAGTCTAGCGAGGCTTGACAAATTCGCCTCGCGCAAACTTTGAGCCGTCACCTACAATATAGAGAGCGGAGACGTAAAGTTTCCGTTCACTCCTCACACCACATTCCGCCTGAGCCGAGGTTCAGGCGGTTCCTCTTTTCTGTGTGCGTCGATGGTACTTTGTGAATCTAATATTGTCCACTTAGTTCAACTTTGTTTACAATCCATCGTTGATTTTCTATCGTAATTTACACGCTCTATGACTTGCTTTTGCAGGTAATTGTGTCTGATTGTATAGAGCTTGGTGCAGAGGAGACGGTTTTAGCTATGGTAATATTCTGTCAAACAAACATAGGCAAGGATTTTCAGGCATGTCAGCAGCCGCGCAAGTTACAGATTCAACCTTTAAGCTAGAGGTTCTTGAGAGTGATGTTCCGGTACTGGTGGACTTCTGGGCACCGTGGTGTGGTCCCTGCCGGATGGTTGCTCCCGTAGTCGATGAGATCGCTGAGCAGTACATCGGGCAGGTCAAGGTGGTCAAACTCAATACCGATGAGAACCCTGGAGTGGCAAGTCAGTATGGTATCCGCAGTATTCCTACCTTAATGATTTTTAAGGGCGGACAAAGAGTAGATATGGTGGTGGGAGCAGTGCCTAAGACAACTTTGGCAACTACTTTGGAAAAATATCTCTAGCCTTTATTCATACAGCTTGATACAACATTTCTACGATGCCTTGGCTGAGTCAGTCAAGGCATTTTAATGAACCACTCTCAAACCGAACTTAAGCGCAACGTCCAGACCGAGAACGAATCTCTTAGAATAGGATGCTGCAAGTTTTAAGCAATTCATGACAACATCTCTATCATCTTCTGATCCTCAGTCTCTTCAGGTCGAGATTAGTGAACTCTTGACCCATCTACCGAGCATGAAGCATGGGGAGCTTATTCAACGCGCCCTAACAACGCTTGTCCGAATGGCTGAGGTAGAAGCCGATCGCCTGGATTGGAAAATTCTCAATTCTTCTCTACAGGATATGGAGCAGGCGTTCCGAGTGTTTTATCCCTATCGCCACATTCGTAAAATTTCCATCTTTGGCTCTGCTCGCACGAAGCCTGATGCGCCAGAGTATCAGATGGCGGCAGACTTTGCTCGATGCGTGACGCAACTGGGCTTTATGGTGATGACAGGTGGGGGCCCTGGCATCATGCAGGCGGGTAACGAAGGGGCGGGGTTAGAGAAGTCTTTTGGGCTAAATATTCAATTGCCGTTTGAGCAGGGTTCTAACCCCTTTATTGAGGGTGACCCGAAGCTGATCAATTTTAAGTATTTCTTTACCCGCAAGTTGTTTTTCTTGAGAGAAAGTGATGCATTGGCGCTTTTTCCAGGCGGCTTTGGCACGCAGGATGAGGCGTTTGAGTGTTTAACGCTCATGCAGACTGGCAAGGCTGACCCGTTGCCACTGGTGTTAGTTGATCCGCCGGGGGGTGATTACTGGAAGAACTGGGAGGTGTATCAGCGCGATCATTTGCTGAAGGCTGGGTGGATTAATGAGGATGATTTGCACTTATACACCTTGACCGATCGCGTCGATGAAGCGTGTGAGGCGATCGCCAGTTTTTATAAAGTTTTTCACTCTAGCCGTTACGTAGGCGAGAATCTCATCCTCCTACTCAAGTGCGAACCTTCAGAAGAAACGATCGAATACCTCAATCAAAAATACAGTAAATTACTGGTGAAAGGAAAAATTCTTAGGGGTACTGTTCTGGCTCAAGAAATTGGCAGCGAAACTGAGCACCTCGCTCGTCTGATTCTGCACTTTAACCAACGCGATTTAGGATTGCTCTATCAATTGATTCGAGATCTTAACCGCTTGGTAGAACCTGCCCCAGAGGTGGTTCATCCTGAACAAAAATAGCGGTAGGGTAGAGAGATTAGTCCAGCCGACGAGGATTCAGAATGCCGATTATCAACGTCGAAAATCTTAGCAAGGTCTATCCCGTTGCGGTTAAGGAACCTGGGTTGAAAGGAACATTGACCCACTTTTTTAAGCGCACCTATACGGCGATCGCTGCCGTCAAATCAGTTTCTTTTGCTATTGAATCGGGTGAAGTAGTCGGCTTCTTAGGAGCCAACGGCGCAGGCAAAACCACCACGCTTAAAATGCTCACTGGACTGATTCATCCTTCTGAAGGACGATTAGACGTGGCAGGATACAATCCATTTCAGCGAGAAACTGGATTCTTGCGAAAAATCACCTTAGTCATGGGGCAGAAGCAGCAGTTGATTTGGGATTTACCTGCCCTCGATTCTTTGCGAATTAATGCAGCAGTCTACGGCATTTCTGATCAAACGTTTCGCCAGCGTGTCAGTGAACTGAGTGAAATGCTGACTCTCTCTGATAAGTTAACTCAACCTGTTCGCAAACTTTCTTTAGGCGAACGGATGAAAGCAGAACTGCTTGCCGCTCTGTTGCATCAACCTCAGGTATTATTTCTGGATGAGCCAACGTTAGGATTAGATGTCAATGCCCAAGTTAGCGTTCGGGAGTTTTTGAAAGACTATAATCAACGCTACGGAGCTACGGTTCTGCTGACCAGTCACTACATGGCGGATATCACTGCCTTGTGTCAACGAGTGCTGGTAATCTATGAAGGACAAATGATTTATGACGGTAGCTTAGATGGATTGCTAGAAAAGTTTGCTCCTTGCCGCGCCATTACAGTAGAGCTTGGAGAAGTGAAACCCCTAACCGAACTGCGAGCCTACGGCGAATTGAGTGAAGTCTCTGGGCGCGTTGCCCATTTCATTGTTCCTCAAGAGAAACTGACTCACACCTTGTCTCGTATTCTGGCAGAACTTGACGTGGTTGATCTAACCGTTGCCGAACCGCCAATTGAGGAAATCATTGGGCAAATCTTTCGCTCTGGGGCTGTTGGAGTATCATGAGGCGCACGATTCAAAACGCTTTGCGAAAAGCTGGCACATTGCTGACCGTTTACTATGCCTACATGTTGGAGTATCGGGCAGAGCTATTGCTGTGGGTGCTTTCGGGTTCCTTGCCCTTTATCTTGATGGGCGTTTGGGGGCAAGCGGCTCAGGGCGGTCAATTTGGTTTATCTTCGTTGGAGTTTATCCGCTATTTTTTAGCGGCTTTTCTGGCAAGGCAATTCACGGTTGTTTGGGTAATTTGGGAATTTGAACGAGAAATTGTAGAAGGTAAACTATCTTTTCGTCTGCTGCAACCGATTGATCCAGGATGGCATCATTTTGCTTCCCATGTTGCCGAACGATTTGCAAGATTGCCGTTTGCGATCGCCTTAATAATCCTGTTCTTTTTTCTGTATCCTGAGGCGGTCTGGATACCCAGCTTATCTAATTTTCTATTGTGTACCTTGGTGGTAATGCTGGCGTTCGTTTTACGATTTACGAGTCAGTACACATTTGCGATGTTTGCCTTTTGGGTAGAGCGGGCTAATTCTATCGAATCATTCTGGTTTTTGTTTTATTTATTCTTGTCAGGACTTATCGCCCCTGTGCGGATTTTTCCACCCGCATTGCAAGCCATTGTCATGTGGACTCCCTTTCCTTACCTAATCGATTTCCCGGCTAGCATTTTGGTGGGGCTACCTGTCAACCTGGTGCAGGGACTATGCATTATGATCGGTTGGATTGTCTTGTTTTTTGGGTTGAATCGGTGGCTATGGCGGCGGGGGTTAAAGCGCTATTCGGGAATGGGGGCTTGACGGATGAGTCAGGCTTTAACTCAGCTGTAAATCGACTTTGAACCAGCCGGATGGGAGAAGTAGTTGAGAACCAATACAAATCTTGTACGACTTGACTGGCTTCTTCTCCCTCAAAATGAACAAATGCCAAGTTGTTTAAACCCACCACTTCTCGCCCATCCTGAAACCAGAGGCTCTTCCAGAGCATTAAAGATCTCCACCATTTTGCTAGCCTTGCCCGTTTCCAGGGCGGCATTAGCCAGGATGTATCATCCTTGAACTTAACGAGTTGGGCTGCCTCTCGCTCGATCCATTCTAAAGTGCAGGACCACTCAGGAAGGGGGGTGAGCGATCGCCGATCCTCAGGCTTTCCCTGGCATTCCAGCATATCCATTGGATCATTCCAACCGATCCAATGACGCATTTTCTCGGGTAATAACCAGTGCTTTAACCGAGTATGCAGAACTTCTGTAACCATCTCTTCATTTTTGATTGCACTTGACGTTAATTGCACTAAGACTGACTCTGCCTGAGTTTCGACAGAGGAGTGCACTAATCGAATTGCCGAACCATAGTGAATATCTCCCGATAAAACTACGACTCGTTCTCGGTGTTGAAATAATGTCAGCAGCAGTTGCGCTAATGCCTCGGTGTTAATGTTCCAAGAGTCTCCTACATCCGTTGCAAATACTTTGTTGCGCCGTAAATGCCAGTGGTGAATCCAATCGATCACTTTCAGTCCAAATAAGTTCGTCGGTGCAATGATAAACGTGGCTTTGTGAGACGAATCGGCTATTTCTTGTAGCGGTAAAGCAAGCTGTTTTTGAAAAGCTTGGGGGCAAAGCAGCATGGGTGGAGTTGTTGCTTTTGCATTGGCTGGGTAGCCGCGCCAAGTGCGAGTATCCAATACAATGACTTCGTGACAATGGCTATGAATGGTAAAGTTCCAGGTGATTGCCTCTGGGTGCCGATCGAGAACTAGCACAGTACCGTCTTGAATAAAGCGCGGCATCCCAGTCTGAAGATCGCTAGGGGGTAGACCCAGATATTGGGCGATCGCCGCTTTTGCGTTTCCATCCGTGCCCCCTGATGCCGACCAGGCGGCAGCAGCAACCAACAGTTTTTCGCCCGATTGACCCGGCTCAAATTGGTCTGGCGTATTACCCCAAGCTTGAAAAACGGCATAGGCTAACAGCGCATTCTGAACAGTATTTCGTCCTAGCGATCGCCCCAACACGCGCAAGCACCAGGCTTGATTCAAGTTCCAATCATCGCTGACATCATGATCATCAAAAATGGTGTACATGGGAACATTTGCCAGCGATCGCCGCACCTTCCAGAGGGTGTGGATAAATTGCCGCATTTGTCGAACTTCTTGCTTCCACCGTCGCCGAGTTTCGGGCTTTGCTTCTGACTCTGAAGGCAAGGTGTGAGTCCAGCAGACAGGCGACCAGGCTAAAAGATAAGAGGCATAGTACTCCCCTAATCCCAATAAATGACTCGTCACTTTATTACGCTTGTTGCTTAAGCCTGCCGTGAAACCTGCCTGTTGAGTCGTTATCGTTGCCCGATCGCCAGGCGGCAAACTACGAGGCGTTAAATACTGAAGTGACTCTTTTTGACCAACTGGCAATTTCTCTTCCCAGCCCAGCAATGCATCGCCCAAATGACTGGCTGCCCATAATAGCGGGTCGGCTACGTCATCTCCGTAAATTTGGTCGCCTGTCAAAAAAAGCTGGTGCGGACGTTGCCGAGGCTGCCTAGCAAATTCTGCAATCAAACTATCTAGAATGGGCAATCCATCAAACCCGCGACCGTGCGGCTTGCGGCAAGACCCATGCACCAATCGCAAATCTTCAAGGCGATCGGGCGGTAAGGCAAATGTCGGCTTACCATGGTCGAAGTAGCTAATGTTAACGGTGGGAAATGCTTTGGAACATAAGGCTTGATCAAGGGTTTGTGAGGTTGAATCGGAGGGCAAATTGAACTGAAGATCGTAGGCGTAAATGCGATCGCCCGTTAAACAAAGCCCCTCTTCAGAACGAGCCGTCACCGCAACAACATGAAGAAATTTTCCCAGCGCGACTGTTTCTCGTTGCCCCTCTAACAAAATTTTTTCTAAAATTTCGTCTTCTTGCGTTTCATAAACCTTAAGTTCAACCTGACAGGATTGCCTCAACGCAATCCAAACGGTCACCGAAGCGGGTTCTGTGTGCTGAAGAATCGGTCCCGCCAAAATGAGCGGCAAGTGCTGTAGAAAATCATTGCTTTTGACTGACTCGTCCATGCTTCAACATCTTCATCACAATAACGACAGAAAGCTTATGCCGATGAGCCTAAATCTTCCTAAGGGAGTTGCAATTAAATAACGCCCCGAACCGCCCCCTAAACCCCCCATTCTGGGGGACTTCCAAACCTTTCTAAATCCCCCAGAATGGGGAATTTAGGGGGCTGAAAAGTCAATGCATTTCACTGGTGTTTTATTTTCACGCAACTCCCTAACCTTCAGTTTATACCGCCCCATCCCCTTGCCTCAGTTCACTAACAATTCATTGACAATTTGGATCTTGCGTTCCCAGCAGCTTATCCCAAAACGTAAAGTACAATCCATAATGCACTTTATACTGGCGATGATGAATGAGGTGGTGCTTGGGCCCAATTAAGCCGCGCCCTAGCCAAGCCCCGATCGCCGATGGAGAACTGCGCTCAAAACCTAGATGGTTTAGAACTGACCAAAGCGTCATAGTAGTCAGAACCGCGGCTAAAGTTGCAAAATGTAGAGGCATGAGGAAGACAATCACAACCAAAAAAAACGCCTGACTTAACGCCTCAGGAGGGTCAAAGGCAAAGGAAGTCCAGGGGGTTGGATGGGTAGAGCGGTGATGTCCTTGGTGTATGCGCTTAAAAATAGCCGGATGGTGAAACAGCCGATGAGTAAAGTAAAAGTAAGTGTCCTGGAGCATTAGAACCGCCACAAAGCTTAGCCCCAAATACCACAGCCCATAGTCTTGTGGGTTAGTATACAGACGTGTTAGACCGAAGTCATAGGCTGACAAAATTAATGCGGCACAGAGGGCAAAGATTACCGTCGAAATAATAGAAAGCTTAACGTCTCGATGAATCGATCGCCACAGCAAGCGCCGTTCTGAAGGTTTTCCCCGCATGACAGCAGACTTACCCAGCCACGCATAAAACACTAAATGTGCTCCCCCAGCGATCAAAAAATACCGACCCAGAATAGCTCCAGAGAGGATAAACCAATATAACCAGAATGAGTAGTCGCTCAATTCAATGTTTCCTTTCTAAAGATATTAAGGTTGGGGCAGGGCGATCGTTGTTCAACGCTGTAACCGTAATCTTAACCCAATCAAAATTATCGCCCTATTAGTGCAATATTTGGGGTAACTTTTTAGCTCGTTAATTAACTTCTTCCTCTAGAAGGATATTAATAAGACTGGAAATATCACCTTGTAGACGCGACTTTCCAGGTAAAAGGTGAAGATCTTGAAAACAAGTGCGCTTTCCAGTATGTCAATCTCTCTGAAGACAGAAAAAATTGGAATAACATGTTATTAGTCTAGATATACTGATGAATAATATAGCGGTATGGCTCCTTAAAAAAGGAATTTATAAGCGTCAGTTATTTTGCAACTCAGCGACGAAGACAAGGAAATTTTCATGCGGCTAGATGCAGGATGTCAACTTTCATTTGAAACCAATGCTGCTGTTCCTGCAATTTTTATGTTGCGCCCTTGCAGCAATTCAGAACAGCAAATTTTGACTGAAGACTGTTCACTACAGCCTAATGTCACGGTGCATGAGTATAAGGACGGATATGGCAACTGGTGTAAGCGCCTGATTGTTCCTCCCGGAAGTTTTCAGCTAACGACTCAGGTGCAGGCTGAAACTAGCGATGACGTTGACATTAACATTAATGCTAATTTTGTTCCTATTGAAAATTTGCCAGATTCTATCCTGCAATTTCTGTTGCCTAGCCGTTACTGTCAGGCTGATCTGTTGGGTGACTTAGCCGCTCAAATAGTGACAGATTGTCCAATGGGCTACCCTCAGGTACAGGCAATTCAGAATTGGATTTACGCCAATATTAAGTATCAATATGGCAGTAGCGACTCATCAACATCTGCACTAGACACGTCTAAGAGCCGAGTTGGGGTTTGTCGAGATTTTACCCACCTTGGCATTGCGCTTTGCCGCAGTCTAAATATTCCAGCACGAATGGTAGCAGGATATCTTTACCAGCTTAAGCCGATGGACTTGCACGCGTGGTTCGAGGCATTTTTGGGTGACCAGTGGTATTCGTTTGATGCGACCCAAAAGGAACTAACTGGGAACCGAATTGCGATCGCCTATGGTCGAGATGCGGCTGACGTGGCATTAGTAACGCACTTCGGTTCGTTAACCCTTACTCAGATGAGAGTATGGGTTAACGAATTGGTTTCAAATCATTGAACTAATCTTTAACTGAGCTAACCTCAGCGCGTTTCAAACTTTGGACTAGGACGAACTGGGCGGCTGCTCTTGGGTTTGAGCCGAGGAATGCTTTCGTCAAAGCCTTGATCGCTTGAACTAGGCGGGTTGGCAGTCAGCAGATAAACCCGTCGTCCATCCACCCGATACAGATCTTCGTAAGTGCAAACCATGCCTTGGGCTTGCAGTTCCAAAAGGCGTTCATTCCTTCGTTGCAAAGCCTCTGCTGCATCATCAAAATCTAACTCGTTGAAGACTTCTGAAGTCATGCGTTTCAACTCCTGCATTGATCTGCGAAATGTGTCTTATCCAACAATACTGTATGAAAACTAAACTGACAGAGCGGCGAAATGTCTCCTCTATAACAATACTGCACATAAGAATACTGCACAAACGCTGACTGGATTAAGACGATTAAGACTCAGTGCGTCAGTTCTTTTGTTTTTAATTCTCCCCTTTTCGGATTCCACCAACCTTTAGAAGTTTGAAAATAAACGGCATCTTGATGTTTGCGATCGCCCCTAGCCTTGGCATCAGAGCATCGCAAAAGCTTTTTAGGCTGCCCTTCTTTTTCATAGCTGTATTCTTCCATCAGTTTCTTGCAAACCGGACAAGGATGATGAGTCAAAATAGCATCGGCTTGATTTCGCAACTTTTCTAAGGTCTTCGGGCGGGGCGGCTCCCATTGACGACTAAACTCTGACCAGAATAGTACAACTTCTTCGCAGTCAGCAACACACTTCAAGAAATATTTTTTCTTAACCTTGCTGCTCGTAATTTTCGCCATGGGCTTGTGACATTGAGGACAAGGCGTTTTGGAAAACGCTGTCGGTGCCTGTTGTCCGGTTGCTTTGCCATGGACAGGACGAGTTGTGAGATGGCTGGGAATTGCCTGCCGAGCTTGCGCCAATGCGGGAATAAAGTACGTCTGGTTCCAAGTGTTAAGATAACACTGCCACTCCTGCTTCCCTGCGGCAATTTGGTCTAGCGATTGTTCCATCTGTGCAGTGAATTCTGCTTCTAACAAATCAGGTAACGCATCCTGTAAAAAAGCATCTACTTCTAATCCCAACACTGTAGGCTGTAACGTTCCTTTTTCAATGTCTACATACGTTCGCTGCTTGAGGGTTTGCAGGGTTGGCGCGTAGGTGCTGGGGCGACCAATGCCTCGGCGTTCCATGACTTGAACTAGCTTCGGCTCGCTGAAACGCGGCAGCGGTTGGGTTTGCTTGGCTTCGTGGGCAGTTTGCTGAAGCGTTAAGGCTTGACCTTGTTGCAAGGCAGGTAGATCAGTATCTGCACTTAAATTATTCCAATACTTGCTATAGCCCAAAAACTCAATCACCTGTCCTTTTGCCAACCACCGGACTGATCCGGATTGAGTCATAATTTGGGTTTGCCTTAACCGTGCCGATTGACATTGGGAAGCGATCGCGCGTTTCCAAATTAAGACATACAGTGCAAACGCATCATCAGCCAATTCTAAGCGTAACTCTTTAGACGGACGAGAGAGGTCAGTGGGACGAATTGCTTCGTGCGCTTCCTGGGAGCCTTTGACCTGGCGATGAGATGCTGTTTTTTTAGGAACATTTGACGGATCGTTTGCCTCTAACCACTGTCGAGCTTGGGCACAAAACTCCGGACTGAGGGCAATACTGTCGGTTCTCATGTAGGTGATCAAACCTGCTTCATAGAGCGACTGCGCCACTTGCATTGTTTTTTCAGGGCTAAGGCGCAGCCGAGAACCTGCTGCTTGTTGCAGGGTAGAAGTGACGAAGGGCGGCGGCGGCGTTCGGCTGGTCTGTTTGCCTGCAATACTGAGAACTTTGTGGGGATGATTTTGAGCGATCGCCACCAACCGATCGGCTTCAGCTTCAGTGGTAACCCGCTCCGATTCTTGAAGCGGCTTGTCAGGCAGTGCGGCATCATCTGGCTGGACAGAATTGAGTTGTGCATCATCTACTGTAGGGTTCGCAGCACTGCCTTTATAAAAGGCTCGAAAACCTTCGCCATACTCTACAAATACGCTCCAATAATCTTGGGGTACAAAGGCTTGAATCTGGCGTTCGCGATCGCACAAAATATGTAGCGTTGCACTCTGCACTCGCCCCATGCTTTTAGCTCCATTGTGCAATTGCCAGAGCAGCGGCGAACCTTTGTAGCCTACCAATTTATCTAAAACAGTGCGGCATAGCCCTGAATGAACAAGATTAAGGTCTAGGGGGCGGGGGTGGGCGATCGCTTGGCGAACTGCCGCCGGAGTAATTTCGGTATAAACCACGCGATCGGGATTTTTGAGGTTAAGCGCTTGTTGCAAATGCCAAGCGATCGTTTCGCCTTCGCGGTCTGGGTCAGTGGCTAAAAATACAGTTTTAACCTGTCTGACCGCAGCTTTAAGAGCTTGAATGGTGTCTGCTCCGCGTGTACCTCGTGGAATAAACCGACAGCGAACCGAACTGCCATCTAGATCAAAACCCAGCGAGTCTCCCCCATCGCTTGCCAATTCTCGAATATGCCCCACGCTGGCTTTAACTAGCCAATCAGTACCCAGAATTTGGCTTAGTTTTTTGATCTTGCCAGGGCTTTCGACAATTAGGAGTTTGGTAGGCATGAGACCGATCCTTAGGAGACAAAAGTACCATAGGGTTGAATAAGTAGATCAATTATACTACATGCCTTGCCAGCGTCAGACCAAGATTCAGGATAGAAGGGCAGAAGGTAATCCTCTCAAGGCTAACTTTTGAGGGCGATCGCTGTCCAAAAAACCGGGTCTCTTCCTTTTGATAGAGGTCAGCAAACGATCTAGCAGGAAACAGAATGCAGACGTTATGATCCTGATGATTGAAGGTGATTCCTAGTCTAAGTTTTCAGCACGTCTTTCGCCTCTACTGTTGGTATTTTTTCAAAAACAATGAGTTACAGGAGTATCTGAGATGAGCCATAACTATACTCAAGAACTGCAAGCAACCGCTCAAGCAATGGTTACTGAAGGCAAAGGGCTGTTAGCAATGGATGAAAGCACAGGGACTTGCAACCAACGTTTCGAGAAAGTAGGCATTCCTACGACAGAAGAAAATCGGCGGGCATACCGAGAGCTAATTCTCACCACCCCTAGCTTAAGTAACTTCATTAGTGGCGCAATTTTGTACGATGAAACCATTCATCAAGCCACATCCTCTGGTTTTCCTTTTATTCAAGTTATGAAAGACGTGGGAATGATCCCAGGAATCAAACTAGACAAAGGTGCTAAACCATTAGCCGGACACACTGAAGAACGCGTTACAGAAGGACTAGATGAACTGCGCGATCGCATTGCCGACTACTATTCTATGGGCGCACGCTTTGCCAAGTGGCGAGCAGTTATTACCATTGGCAAAGATATCCCCAGCCGAGGCTGCCTTGAAGCTAATGCCCATGCCCTGGCTCGTTATGCAGCGCTTTGTCAGGAGGGCGGCTTGGTTCCTATTGTTGAACCAGAGGTGTTGATCGATGGTGACCATACTTTAGAACGATGCTATGAAGTTACTGAAGCAACAATCCATGAAGTCTTTCGCCAACTTTATTCTCAAAAAGTGGCATTTGATCAAATGATTCTAAAGCCCAGCATGGTTATTTCTGGCGCAAGCTGTCCGATGCAGGCAAGCGTGGACGAAGTGGCAACCGCAACGATTCACTGTTTACTCAACACTGTTCCGGCTGCTGTCGCAGGCGTTGCTTTTCTGTCGGGTGGGCAGACTATTGTTCAAGCCTCGGCTCATCTGAATGCGATGCATGTCATGTTTGAGGGGCAGTGTCCTTGGCCAGTCACTTTTTCCTATGCGCGCGCCATTCAGCAGCCCGCCTTAGAACATTGGAAAGGCAACAGTGCCAATGTAGAGACTGCACAAAAGCTGCTTTATCATCGGGCAATGTGCAATGGAGCAGCGAGTCGGGGTTTATATCAGGCAGAGATGGAAAAAGAGCCTGTAGCAGCCCGTTCTTAGATAAGAAAAATCCTCTTATCTTTAATCTTCTTATCTTCGAGGAATTTTTGATCCTTTATGAATTGCGATCGCGTTCATTCCTTCTACGGTCAAGGTGATCTGTCCTCGCCGATTCACCTTGACTTCTTCTGTAGGCGAACATCCGATCGCATTAGCCACAACCACATTGCAATAGAAACCTGACGATAATCCTGTTTGAAAGGTTTGAGTCAGGGGTTGAGCTTCCCGGTTAATAACAACAAAGCCGATATTTCCGCGCCCAAAGGCAATTTGGTTACCGCCATTGCTCCACCAGTGAGTAAGAGATTGGTTGGCAGAAAGGTTATGAAAACTAACCATGCGGGCGATCGCTCCCCACCGATGTTCACAAGTCCACTCTTTAAAGCAATTGGCTTCCCCATTTATATAAACGCTGTTAGTATTGCCTTCTGAATCAGATGGAGGCCCTTGGTCGGAATGGGTAAAGTTGTAGCTCGACATTACTTGAGGAATGCCGTAAGGATATGCCAGCATAAAAATATTAGCAAGGTTATAGATCTGTCCTTGCTTGTAAGTGAGATAGTTACCGCCACCGCCATGACCCCGTTGTTTATCATGATTATCAATGAAGGCGATCGCTTTTTCACTTGGCATCAACCGAGAGCTTTCAGCTAGCTTTTCTAACTGAGCTAAGTTTTGCCCCTCCACCCCCAAGAAC
Organism: Timaviella obliquedivisa GSE-PSE-MK23-08B; assembly: GCA_019358855.1. Classification (NCBI taxonomy): domain Bacteria; kingdom Bacillati; phylum Cyanobacteriota; class Cyanophyceae; order Oculatellales; family Oculatellaceae; genus Timaviella; species Timaviella obliquedivisa. Next base: position 40,975 of record JAHHII010000003.1, read on the forward strand.
GCTTCCCCCACCATTTTTCCATACTCGAACTCAGTCACTTGACCATTGTCATAGTATTCACTCTTGCGAACGGCTTCGGTTCCAGGATCAATGACTTCTTGATAAATAAAAGGCTTTGAATGAACGCCGCGAAGATTTGAATAAACGCGGCGAAGAATGGCTGCTAAGTCCTTAGTTTTAATATGCTTGGCAGCGTCAATCCGAAAACCATCAACACCGAGGTTAACCAAATCTGTCAGGTAATCAGAAATTTTTTCACGAACGCGATTTGCACCAGTGTCTAAATCTGGTAACCCAACCAACTCACAGTTGGTTACTTCATCATGATCACCATAGTTACTAATGCCACGCCGACACGTGTGAAAATCTTTAGGTTCATAAGATCCAGGATAGTTGTAGCGAGTGAAAGACGTACCCGCACTGCCTACGCCGCTGCTGATAGCCGCCATATGGTTAATCACAGCATCGGCGTAAACGTTTACCCCGACCGCATGGCAACGCGCCACCATAGCGGCGAACTCGGCACGATCGCCACTCCGACTCTTAATTCTGTAGCTAATGGGTTGATATCGCTGCCACCAAGGATAGTTTGCTTCAGCAATGACTGCATGTTCATTAGGCGGCGAAACTTGCACTGCACCGTAGCCATTGGGGGCAAGAAAGGTTTCGCATTCTTGAGCAACATCGTTCCATTTCCACTCAAATAAATGAACGAACGGCGCAATCGGCAGGGCGATCGGCGGGGCGATCGCTGAAGCAATGGAGGGCGCAATCGGTAGCGCAATCGGTGAAGCGATCGGTGGAGATGTTTGGGCTTTTAGAGTTGGGGTTAAGAAATGGACAGTGATGATCACTAGCAGCGTTAAGAAGGCTGGAATAACGATGCGGAAAAATGGTTTATTTATCATGACTGTCTCTAACGATTAAAATATGTCCCACCAGCATTCATAGATGCGTTTGCCCATACTGCTTGCCAATACTTCTGACAACATACTATTCAGCAGACCACCAACCCTCGAATTTAGTGAAGATGAGATTTATTATTCCCTCAAATCTAAATAATCAAGCACCTTTCTTACTTCTCTGCCTATTCACCAATTTTGGCTGCATCGGTAGGACAGTAGGTTTGAATAGCTGCCGTAGTGACAGCAACATCGAAGGTAGGCGGGAAGAGTTGATCAGCCTGAACCTGACGGAGTTCTTCCAAGGTGCCACCGTGCCTGAGGAAAAGGCAGATGGTATTACCGTAGGCAGTAACTTTTGTGCGTCCGTAGGTGTTGGCATAGGCGATCGCCTCATCATCGGCAGCTTCAATAAAGCTCTCCCAAAAGCGATCGCGGCGTACCTCTGAGGCATTGCCCAAACCCTGGCAATAAGCTGTTAGGTTGACCAGATTACCATCAATATCAATCGTGCTGTAGCCAGAAAGGTTATACAGAGGACAAACGCCCAGCCGATCTTGAGCAAATTCTTGTGCAGCCAATAGGGGCGGAAAGACGACAGTAGAGACTAGGGCAATGCTTAGGAAAGCAACAGAACGAGGAATTTTTAGGAAGATTGTAAACATAGCGGACTAGTGCAATTTTCATGCATTGTTCCCGCAGAAGAGCAGAGGCGATCGCTTCTAAAGAGGCAGCTAGACTCTAAGGATGCACTGTGCCATCGGGCATTTTGGCTCGCTGCAAGTTAGCTTGATGAAGGTTGACTTGATGGAGGTTAGCGTTGAAGAGATTCGCTTCAAACAAATTGGCTCCCGTTAAGTCAGCTTTGTACAAATCGGCACTTCGCAAATCAGCACCTTTAAGATTAGCTCCCTCAAGATTGGCTCTGGAAAAATTTGCTTGATGCAGATTCGTTTGGTCTAACGTTGCGCCTGATAAGTTGGCACGGCTAAGATTTGCCCAACTGAGGTTCGATTGAGTCAAAACTGCTTCAATTAAAGTTGCACCCACTAGATAGGCTCCGACCATTTGTGCTTCAACTAATAAGGTTTTGTACAGGGTGGCTTTGGTCAGGTTGGCTTCAATCAGATCGGCTTTGTAAAGCTTGGCACGGCTGAGGGTAGCACTCACCAAGTTAGCGGCATTAAAGCTGGCACAGCTACAGTCAGCGCGAGTTAGATTGGCATCGCTCAAGTCAGCTTTTTTCAGGATGGCTCGGCGCAGATCTGTCCCAATTAAATCGGCGCGACTGAGGGCAGCTTGTTCTAAGTAGGCTTCTCTCAAATCTGCACCCCTAAGCGTTGCTCCTTGTAAGTCAACTCGGGTAAGATTTGCGCCAATTAGGTTAGCGTCGGTCAGATCAGCTTCACTGAGATCTGCGTCGGTGAGGTTGACTTCGTAAAGGTTGGCCTTGGTTAGCGTTGCGCGGCTCAGAATGGCAGCGATTAGAGTGGCTTCTGTAAGATATGCCTTCGTTAAATTGGCGGTACTCAGGTTGATGCCGCTGAGGTGGGTGCGGCGCAGGTCTACCTCGCTGAGGTTAGGTTCAACTTGGGGAAGGTGCGATCGCCACTCTTGCCATCCCATCGTCCCTTGCCTTAGTGCCGCTATCTGTGCTGCCATCCGTGCCGCCAAATGCTCTACAGTCTCCATCTCCTGACTCTTTCTGCCCCTCACTCATTCCGCCCTACGGTTCTTTCTCGTCCGGCAATATTTTCGATCGCCTCTACAGCCGCCCGTGAACCCGCTAAAATATCTTGCTCTGCCCCACCCAAGTACAGCCGCCCAAAGCTACCCACCGCTGAAACTTGAAGGATATTGATCAATGCCGCCTTCTCCGCTTCATTGGCTGCTAAAGCTGCGTATGCCGCAGGCTCAACCTCTAGAACATAGAGGGTTTGCCCAGCCAACAGCATATTGCCACGACGAGTGCGGTTAATTAGTTGGGTGTGATGGGCATCGACGTTGCGAATAATTTGACTGGAAACAATGCGAGGTTTGAGGCAATCGCGGTAGGTCGCCCCGATCGCTTCTAAAATTGCCCGACCCGCCGCCTGGGTATCGCTTTGATTTTTAGAATGAACTTCTAGTAGCCCATAAAGCCGCTCAATCACCAGCACCCCTGGACGCACTGAGGCAGATTTAAGCGCAATATCTAGAATGCGGTTAATCTCAATGCCAGGAGAAATTTCAACCCAAAGAGAAGAATCTCCGGGCAGCGGCAAGAAGCCCAATGCCTGTGTTCCCATGTAGGCAGCGTGCTGGGGTTGCAAGCTGTCAAGATAGACGTAACTCCGAAGATCGATTCCCAATGTAAAAATTATCCAGTGTTAATGATTCAGGGTGATTTAGATAAATCAATTATCCCTGAGTTATCCCCATTAATTCCATCTCTAAATTATTTCACTGCTCAGGGAAACTTATCGCTACACTCAGCAAAAAATCATTTTTGTGACAGGCAGCTTGTTTACACTGTCAGTAGGCAACGATTCAAGTTGCTGTTCTGAGTCCATGACGTTCATCCAACATCGTTTTAAGCAGTTCGGTCGATTGAAGCGCGAGGGCATTGGCTCGCTGCAATTACGTTTGACCTTGGGCATTACCGTCGTTTCGCTATTGGGCTTGGGCAGCATTGGCACCTGGACGATTTGGGATATGCGGCAAATGCTGCTAGTGAAGCACAAGCAGTCATTAGAATTGATTGCCGATCGCTTTCCAGAAGGTCTAGAGCGACCTGCTTCAAAATCAGCCATGACCCAGACCTTGCAACACAAAGTTGATCAATGGGCTTCTCCCAGCCTATGGATCTGGGTCAAGGTAGAGGATGAAGTAGTCGCTCAGTCGCCGCCGATCGCCCCCATGGAACCTTTGTTTTCCCGCCAAAAGATGCCCGCCCTTCCAGAAGTTTATGCCCTAGATAACCGTTATTGGGTTTTGTGCAGCCGCACCTTACAAGCCAACGGAATGAAGGTGGGACAGCTTTACCTGGCGCAAGATATTACCCATGACTATACGGTTTTAAGCACGCTAATCAATACCTTGAGAGTTGCAACGCTGGTGGTGATCGCCATGATTGCCGGATTGGCTACCCTCCTAATTTGGCGATCGCTTCGTCCGCTTCGCCGCATGAACCGACTCGTCGCCGCAGGCATGGAGCTTGATCAAGTGCCGACCGAAGTCAAAGATCTGGTTCAAGCCTTCGGTCAACTCTCTGCCCGTCTTTCCGAAACTGGCGAACAGCAACGACAGTTCACCAACAGCATGTCCCACGAACTGCGTACTTCTCTCAGCTTGATCTACGGCTACCTGCAAAGCACCCTCCGCCGAGGCGATAATCTCACCGATCCTCAAAAAAATGCCCTAGAAGTCGCTGTGGGTGAAACCGAACGCACGATCCGGCTTCTCGGCTCCCTTTTAGACCTGGCCAAATCTAACCAGGGCGGAATTTCCTTACACCTCATTCCGCTCAACCTCAACGACTGGCTACCCACAATCTGCTGGGTTCTCGAATCTCCAGAATCCTCCCGCCTCTCTATAGAAGTTGCTCCTGAGCCTCTGATCATTCAAGCTGACCCTGAAAAGTTGCAGCAAGTGATCCAGCAACTCATTGATAATGCTGCCCAATATTCTGAAGCCGATCGCCCGATCGCCCTCATCCTCAGCCGCGATCGGCAAGAAGCAGTGATTCAAGTGCGCGATCGCGGCTCCGGCATTCCTACCGCCGAACAAACCCGAATTTTTGAGCCTTTTTACCGCCTCGAAGCTTCCCGTTGCCGTTCTACGGGCGGCGTTGGGCTGGGGTTAGCCATTGTCAAGTCTCTGACTGAAAGCATGGGCGGACGCGTGACCGTGCAGTCAACCTGGGGCGAGGGCAGTGTATTTGAGGTGAGGCTACCCATTGAGGTTGCAAAGCCATGATGCCAAGTAGTGAGCAAGAGGAAGGAAGTCTATGAGCGCCCATATCTTAATTGTGGAAGACGAAATTAACCTAGCCCGTTTAGTGGAACTAGAACTGAGCCTGGAGGGCTATACCGTCACCGTTGCCAATGATGGGCTAACGGGATTGACCAAAGCCCGCGAAACCCCACCCGATCTCCTAATTCTTGATTGGATGATGCCTGGAATGACGGGCATTGAAATTTGTCGGCGGCTGCGGGCAACAGGCAACAAAGCCCCTGTAATTTTGCTAACTGCCAAAGAAGATGTCAGCGATCGCGTTGCCGGACTGGATGCAGGAGCCGATGATTACGTCATCAAACCTTTCAAAATTGAGGAGCTTTTAGCCCGCGTTCGCGCCCACTTACGCCGCACCCACGAAGATAACCCTGACCTGTTGCAATTTGCCGACCTCAGCCTCAATCGTCGATCGCGGGAAGTGTTTCGAGAGGGAAGGGCGATCGAACTGACTGCCAAAGAGTTTGATTTACTCGACTACTTGATGACTCATCCCCGCCAGGTCATCACCCGCGACCAAATTCTTGAAAAAGTGTGGGGCTACGACTTCATGGGCGATTCTAATATTATCGAAGTTTACGTTCGCTACCTACGGTTGAAACTAGAAGAACATCAAGAAAAACGCCTGATTCAAACGATTCGGGGTGTGGGTTATGTTTTGAGAGATTAGGAGAGCGATTCTCGCAACAGTGCTAACTTTGCCGGAAGAATCCGGTAATAAATCCATGTCCCGCGTCTCTCTCGGTCTAGCAATCCAGCTTCATACAGCACCTTAAGATGATGGCTCACCGTGGGTTGCGAAAGTCCTAACGGCTCTACTAACTCACAAGCACAAATCTCTTGACTGGGCTGCCGTGCGATCAAACTCAGCATTTGCAATCTCGCAGGTTCACCTAGCGCCCGAAAGATCGCCGCTAAAGCGATCGTCTCATCTGGGGTGAGATGACCCGTGAGTAGAGGAGTGCAACAGGCGGTTTTGGGTTTAGATATCTTCATATTTTTATATTGACATGCATCAATATAGTTGACTAGCATATCGATAGAGTTAAATATTGACGCTTGTAAATATAAGGAGAAATTGAGTTATGTCTCGTCTTCAACTGGCACTGAATGTGAGTAACATTGATACGGCTGTTGATTTTTACAGCAAACTCTTTAGCACCGAACCGTCAAAGCGCCGTCCAGGGTACGCCAATTTTGCCATTGCTGAGCCACCGCTGAAGCTAGTGTTGTTTGAAAATCCTGGCGCAACTGGCAAGTTGAACCACTTGGGAATTGAAGTGGAATCATCTGAAAAAGTGATAGAGGCGGGCGATCGCCTCAAGCAAGCCAACCTAAATGTTAAAGCGGAACCCCAAACCACTTGCTGCTACGCCTTACAAGACAAAGTTTGGGTGTCAGATCCAGACGGTGATGATTGGGAAGTCTACACAGTTTTGAAGGACTCTGCAACGTTTGCTCGTGGAGGTGCTGAAACCGCGACCTCTGCTTGTTCATAGCTTGCCCGTACTACCATAATCTTCGGGGCGATTTGCTATGCTTTGACATTCAAGCGATCGCCCCATTTCTTAGTTTCGATCGCCCGTTCTACTTCAGTTGTAGCTTGGCGCTCAACGATCGCCACACACCAACACTAAATAACCGCACTCAACTTTTAAGGCGATCGCATCGCTACAAATTGATATATTTTCTGATTATGTATTCCCAACATCTGAGCATCCAGAATTTCTCCGGGTATAAAAGTTGTCTCACCTGGTTAGAAATAGGCTAATTCTTTGGAACGGAAGCGATCGCACACAAAACTTAATCCTTCTCTTATTGAGAAATACTTGCAAAAAGAAAGGGAATGTGGTTCCATCATTATTGACTAGAGTTCTCAACTAGCAATCCATAACTGCAAGGCAGACAGCATAGAACGTGTTTAGTCTTTGCAGACTGTTAGCTGGAATTCTTCCATGAAAAAGCGGGGCGATATTTACCGCACTAAAAGTTAAAACAAATTGGAGAATCTGCAATGCAGACTTACGATAAAGCTGATGTCAAATACGATTGGTGGGCAGGCAACGCCCGATTTGCCAACACTTCTGGGCTATTTATCTCTGCCCATGTTGCGCAAGCCGCATTGATTACTTTTTGGGCAGGAGCCTTTACGCTGTTTGAACTCTCCTCCTACAACTCTAGTATCCCCATGGGTGAACAAGGGCTGATCTTACTGCCTCACTTAGCAACATTGGGTTTAGGAATTGGGCAAGGCGGACAAGTGGTTGATACCTATCCCTATTTTGTCATTGGCGCTGTCCATCTCATTTCATCAGCAGTTTTAGGTGCAGGCGCTTTATTTCACACCTTCAAGGGTTCCGAAGATTTAAAGCAAGCTAAAGGTAATGCTAGAAGATTTCACTTTGAGTGGAGTGACTCCAAGCAGTTGGGTCTGATTCTAGGACATCATTTGCTTTTCTTAGGTGCAGGCGCTTTGTTGCTGGTGGCAAAAGCCATGTATTGGGGCGGGCTGTATGATGCGGCGACTCAAACGGTGCGCGTCGTCACGACACCCACCCTCAACCCTGCAATCATTTATGGCTATCAAACCCATTTTGCCAGTGTTGATAACCTGGAAGATTTGGTTGGAGGACATGTGTATGTTGGTGTTTTGTTAATTGCGGGCGGCATTTGGCATATTTTGGTGCCGCCGCTGAGTTGGGCGAAAAAAGTGTTGATTTTTTCGGGTGAGGCAATTCTTTCTTATTCTTTGGGCGGTGTTGCACTGGCAGGATTTGTTGCAGCTTACTTCTGCGCCGTCAACACTTTGGCATATCCGGTAGAGTTTTATGGGCCTGTACTAGAGGTAAAGTTAGGAGTGACTCCTTATTTTGCTGATACCGTCGTTCTGCCGTTTGGTGCACATACGTCTCGGTGTTGGTTAGCCAATGCTCATTTCTTTTTAGCGTTCTTCTTTTTACAAGGACATCTCTGGCACGCGCTGAGAGCGATCGGGTTTGATTTCAGACGAGTCGAGCGCGCGCTAAATGCCGTGGAAAGTTAGTCGTTAATATCTAAGTGCCCAGGGTGTGTTGGAGCGCAGAAATACCTTAATCAAGCGCTCCACGCCCCTTTCTTTTGATAATCTTGATTTTCGTCCCCCATGCCCGAAAACCCACCGAACGATTTACAGCCTGATGTACCGAATCAAAATGTCGGATCTCTCTATTCAATTAATGCGTTAAAAGCATCTCTCCACCAGCGAGGCTTTCGTTTAACGGCTCAGCGGCAAACCATTCTCAATATCTTTCAAACCCTGACGCAGGGCAATCATTTAAGTGCTGAAGAACTGCATGTTATTCTGCAGCAGCAAGGCGAGCGCATTAGTTTGTCAACGGTTTATCGAACGCTGCATTTAATGACGCAAATGGGGTTATTACGAGAGTTGGAATTTGCAGAAGGACATAAGCACTATGAACTCAATTTACCGTCTCCTGACCAGCATCATCATTTGGTTTGTGTTCAGTGTAATCGTACGTTGGAATTCAAAAATGATTTGATTCTGAAAATGGGTTCTAAGCAAACTGAGGCTCATGGCTATCATTTGCTGGATTGCCAGCTAACCCTCCATGTGGTTTGTCCGGAGGCTTTTAATCAAGATTGGCGAACCTTGCAGCGTGGGTGGAGATGTGAAAGGACAATGCAACTGAGTGAATCGCCAGAGTCACCAGGATAGATATTTTGTAGTGATGTTGTTTATTCATTATTTAAGGTCAAAGGAAGTTTAATGTCTAAGTTGCCGGATGTGCTGATGTTGAGTGCGAGTCCTAGTTTGAAAGGGTTTAATCAGTCGCTGATGCGCCATTTATCTTGGCACGTGGCGATCGCTCAATGGGAATATTGCCAGAGTGAGGACGAAGCAAGCTCTTTAGAGGTGGCATTGGTATTGCTGCATGACTATTTAAAGACGAGTGATCATCCCGTTCATTTAATTGGTCATGGCATTAGCGGATTAGTGGGGCTGCTCTATGCGCGTCGTCATCCTGAACGGGTTAAATCGCTGACCTTACTATCGGTTGGAATGCATCCGGCGGTAGACTGGCAGGCGCATTATCACGTTCATTTAAAGCTGTTACCTTGTAGCCGTGAAACAATTTTGATGCAAATGGTTTACAACTTATTTGGCTATCAATCTAGACCGATCGCCCAGGATTTGGTCAAGATTTTGGAGCAAGATTTGTGTAATTCTCTGTCTCCCCACACTATATTTCAATCCACCTCTATTTCCCCAGATACAACTCCAGTGCCAACGCTGGTTTGTGGGAGCGAAGATGACATCATTATTACGCCTCACGAATTGCAGGGATGGCGAGATTGGTTAGGAAAGGGCGATCGCATTTGGAAATGTCCTCAGGGGCGACATTTCTTTCACTATTTTCATCCTCAAATGGTGACTCGACAGATTCTTAATTTCTGGGCGGCTTTGTCCTCAGAAAACTATCAGTGCCCAAAAATTCATTCTAATAATGCGTTAACGATTCCATCTGAGTACTGATTTGCTAGAAGGATTTTATGTTCTATTTAAATTTCATTCCAGTCAGTCAAGCCGTGTTGCCACCATTTTTTACAATCTTGCTGGGAGGTGGTCTTATTAGTTTAGCTTGGTCAATGGTTAAAACTGTTCAACAAGGTGTTAATTATCTCAAAAAACTGCATCAGGTTCCTTGCGATCGCTGCGCTTTTCATACCAACAGCTATCTATTGAAGTGTACTGTTCATCCTAGCAAAGCGTTTACTGAAGAGTCGATTGGCTGCTTAGATTATGAACCAACTTGCCGTCGCATTTCACCTTGTTCTCAACCCTGTCAAAGGAAAGACAAGCCTTAAAAAAGCCCCAAACGTTAAACATTAGGGCTTTTTTATCTCAGCTAACTAACAACCCGTTAATTCAAAATGACCAAAGTATCGTTGGCAAGGAAATGAGCTAAATGATAAGCGCGTTCTTCGGTTTTCAGCAAAATCTTCTCGTAAAGGTAACGAGTGGCGCGATCGCCCAAACTCTCTGCTGCCGAAGCTTGCCGACGCAGTACACCAATGATCGTCTGTTCTGCTTGCAAATCATGAGCCACCATTTGACGGCATTGATAAGCCCCATCTGCTTCGGGTGTGAAGCAGCACAATTCTGCCAGCTTGGTAAAACTTGCAGCCGGGACACCTCCCAAACCGTTCAACCGCTCACCAATTTCGTGAACATGATCCTGAACTTCTTCGTAACTCTCTTGAAAAAACTGATGCAGCGAATAAAACTCTGCTCCTTCCACAACAAAGTGATGCTTTTGGTATTGCAGATACAATGCTTGAAAACTAGCGAGAGCAATATTAAAGCCTTCGCAAATTGGCTCTGTAGTAGAGCGTTCAAGCATCAGTACATTATCGTTAACGTGACCGAATGGATGCACGACTGTTTGCAAGTTAGGCATATCGTTTTTCTCTTAGTTTATCTCAGGACAAGCGACCTACCGTATAGATGCTTGCATACCAAGGTACAGCAACTTTCGGCTCAAAGTAATGGCAGCTAAACTTTTTGATCGCCTAATTTGAGTAGTAATTAGAAGTCTTTCGCATGTTTTTCATTGTTCATAAAACCTGATTAGCCTGCCATTAGCCTGTATTTAATTAAACACATCACTAACCGGGCTAGAGATACGCAACCAGAAAATATTTAATCGCCAATGATTCTCTTTACAAAAGTTAACAAACACTAACAACTCTTTCTTCGTTCCCTCTTAAATATGTTTGAAATCCAAAGTTCAGAACGCTGGCAGGTCTACCGTCGATTACAAGAACTCGATATTCATTGCTTTTGCTCATCTTACAAGCCCCTGAAGGTTGAGATTAATGGGGCGATCGCAGCTTCTCAAATTTGGAGTGTGACTCGGCAATTCACTGCATCTCGTCAAGAGTTAATCGACTGGATGGAAGACTGTTGGAAGTGTAAAGGGCGAAAGCGTTAAAGCCTCCTTACGTTGGAAGAACCTACAAAAAAGAAGGCAGGTTTCTAACTAATCCGATCGCAATCGATCGCGGCAACGGAGGCTTCCTAGAAACCGCTTGTCATCCGTATTCTAGCCCCAATTTGCGCGAACCTCATTTTCATGGGTCAACAAGCCCTCCTCATTATCAACAAAAAACGACTAAATCCTTGAAACCCTGATTCCACAAGCTACGCGGATGATTACGAAAGGATAAAGGTTGGGGCGATCGCTATTATTTCACTTGGGTAGAGTAACTTGCTCAAAAGGCTGACTTCGATAACGACGGTAGATATTAAAATCATTATCCAGTGTGACAATTGCAGAGATATCAAGACGTTCGGAGATAGCGACTAAGGACAGATCTGCAAAATCAGCAGGAAGGTCAGCATACTGTGCATTTAGTTCAGCGATGCGAGTGTAATCGCTCAATACCAGAGATTCAACAGTGTACAAATCTTTAGCAAGATCAGATAAAAACTCGTTTTGAGTGCGCCAGTCAGCGTTGAGTAGCCACATTACCTCAGTGACACAGCCTGAAGTTGTGACTAGTTGGCTGGTGCATTGCTCAAAAAATGTATACGCCTGCTAGTGATATCTGTCCCTGGCACTGTAGTAGGCAATCAGGATGCCGCTGTCAATCAGGATGACGGCAGGATAATTCATTGAGAGAACTGTTGCGGACGGCGCACTGATAAATATTCAGCGATCGCACCTTTACGATTTTTGCGCTCAGATAAATTAACAGGGGCACCTTCAAGGAGTTTTTCAGGATGTCCTCCTCGTCGCTCAACAAGTGTCTTACCCGATTGCAGGTTCATTAAACGCTGATGCAGTAAGTTTTTAATCAGTGCTTCAGGCGTAGTATTCTCCTGTTTCAAGATCTCACTGAGATATCCCACTGTTTCTGGGTCTAGCTCTATCGTAAACATGATATTTCCTCACCCTGACTGAAGTTTTATCTAGTGCTGTAGTCCTGGTTAGTTAGTCTATGGATGCCGTTTTTAACTAATCCGATCATAACCGATCGGGGCAACCACAACTTCAGCCCAGGCGATCGGCTCATTTCACTCATTTCCGGTTACACCGATCGCAAACGATCGGTGCAACTCGATTGCAATACTTGGAGAGGGCAGGACTAATCGTGCCGAGTTTCCAACTAATCCGATCGCAAACGATCGGTACAACTGGAGGCGGTTGAGCGAAGTATTGACGATGATACTTTTCCAACTAATCCGATCGCAAACGATCGGTGCAACGAGTTGGCGATAGTTGCCGATCGCCTCTTGGCATGAATTTCCAACTAATCCGATCGCAAACGATCGGTGCAACCAGGCTGTTGTTTTCGGTAACGATCTGGCTTCCACGGTTTCCAACTAATCCGATCGCAAACGATCGGTGCAACTGCTCATCAGCGCCTCAAACGCTGTTAGCAGTTGCAGTTTCCAACTAATCCGATCGCAAACGATCGGTGCAACAGATGATTAAAGGAATGATTTAGAACTATGGGACAAGTTTCCAACTAATCCGATCGCAAACGATCGGTGCAACCTGCTGAGCATCTTGCTTAAGCCCCTGGTCTAAGTTTCCAACTAATCCGATCGCAAACGATCGGTGCAACCAGTAGTCAAAAGATTTGTTGAGGCTTATCGTCAAGGTTTCCAACTAATCCGATCGCAAACGATCGGTGCAACCCGTGCTTTGCGTTCAGAGTTTAGGGCAGTTTTTGTTTCCAACTAATCCGATCGCAAACGATCGGTGCAACGTGTTGACAAAAAATGTAGTCGGAGCGATACTAAGTTTCCAACTAATCCGATCGCAAACGATCGGTGCAACTTCGGAGTTTGGAGATCCCTCAAGCTCTTTCCAGTTTCCAACTAATCCGATCGCAAACGATCGGTGCAACGATTACAATTAATAAATCGAGAGTTAACTTATCAAGTTTCCAACTAATCCGATCGCAAACGATCGGTGCAAACTGCGGCTTCCTAGAAACCGCTCGTCATCCATATTCTAGCCCCAATTTGCGCGAACCTCATTTTCATGGGTCAATAAGCCCTCCTCATTATCAATAAAAAACGCCTAAATCCCTGAAACCCTGATTCCACAAGATACGCGGATGATTACAAAAGGATAGGGGTTTGGGCGATCGCTAGAGATCCGCGCAAACTCCCGAATCTCTCCCTTAGGGCAGAAGCACCCACGGAGCTAATCGCCTGCATTTAAGGGCTGAATAGGCGATTTTCTTTTAGTAGACATTTCGTGACTCTCCTCCTTTTCAATCATTATCGTTTCCTTTTTGGATCTGCAACCTTAACAACTCTCGGCACGTTTTTAGGCGCGTTTCCCCAAGCTAGATTAAAGTCCTTACCTTCCAACTCTTGAACAAATTTCAGAAGTTGACAGCCCTCTTGCTGATGACTCCAGGGCGTGCGATCGCCATGAAACACCGTCACAATTTCTAAAAACTGATTCTCCACAGGCAACATCCGATGCCACACCGAACTCACAAATCGAGGTCGAGTATCACCAGGATTTTTACCCCCAATCGCAGGCGTTGTCTTAAATGATTCATCATGAAATAACCGAATCACCTCAGACTGCTGCGTCAACTTGGCATAAACTGCAACACGCTCAGGATGCCACGACTCTCGCCACTTAAGCGACTGAGGAACACGAACATTAAGGCGATCGCAACAGCTTTTGTGCAACTGATTTAAGAACGTCTTCAACTGCTCCACTGTCAAGATGTCATCCATCTCTTTAGAAGTCCAATGACAACCAATCGCAAACTTTCGCGAATGATAGTCTGGCAAAAACTCTCCATGCCAAACCCGTCGCCACGACTTCCCAAACCCGCCCATCACGAAAGCAAACTTAAGAACTTGTTTTATGAAAAGGCGATCGTCCTCTGGTGCATCCAAATATAAAATACCCTCCGTTTTATAAGTCGGGTTTTGCCCATGCGTATCAAACTCTTCCGACCTCGACTGCCAAATCAACCGCACTGCACTTTCAGCTTTTTGATCCCCAAACAAAGCATTCACACCGCTAGTAACCCGATGTTCTTCAGCACAAACCCCCGCCAGCAATCGGCTCACATGCCCTCTCAAACTCGCCTTAAACAAATTAGGACGAAACTCTGGCACATTATTACGCAACTGAGAACTGACCCCAACACCCGACAGCAAAAGACTAACCGGAAAAGCAGGCGTAATCGTCGGCTGCCCTGCAAGATTACCACCCATCCCATAGCCATTGCTCGTTTTGCCGCCCACGCCTCGCTGCAATGCCGCAGTCAAAATCCGACGCACCTCATTCCAGTCCACATCCGGCTTAGCACAGCTAAACTCAAACATCATCAACGGACGATAAAAGCTGATAATCGCATTTGCCGAAGTTTGCCTCTCCGATGAACCTAGCTGCCTAGCTTGCTGAGGATGCACGACATCCACAATTCGCTTCGCCCAGTTTCCTACTGGATAAGCCCCTAAAAACCGTAATTCTCCCGGCTGGTCAGCATTACCGCAATATTTCAGCTTTTGCCGATCATTGCAAGCCCGCTTAAACAAACCTTTCACGCTGCTTCCCGGCAATAACGGAATACCATTCTTCCCAATTACAGGACGAGCAATACTATCCTGTCCACAGTTGCTAAACAACCGAAACGGAAACTCAACCTGCACCCGATAGACAGCTTTATCTAACCCGATCGGACGAGTTTTATGTTGGTAACAGGCTTCGCCCTGCTTATTTTTATAAGTCCACTCCTCAGTCCAATCGTCTAAATCCTGATTATTTCCAGCAAATTGCAGACTACAGCGCCCCGAAACCTGAGCGCGATACATCATCGGAATCCTCTTCAGGATATTATCCACAGACTGAACAGACGGCGGTGGTTCTTGAATTACCCCAGCTTTTTTGAACGCGGCGGCAAAAGCATTCATTCTCCCTCTCCATTCTTTTTCTTATAGCGTTGCGTCCACCACACCAACGCATCACAAAGCTGAGTCAGCACCATCAATGCAGCCCGCTGATCTTCCATCGGCATTTTCCAAATTTTTTCTGCCATTGCTTCAATCTTGGCAGTTTCATTATGCTTAACCGGATCATTAGGTAAACTAAATCCAGCTTCATGCAAAACATCATGCAGCGCTTGCCAAACCGCCTTCCAATATTCACCCTTTTGCCGATCCTTACTGTCTCGCATTAAGCGCAAATGCTCTCCCCAAAATCGTTCTAATCCGTAGGCAACAGACATTCTCATTTTGTGAGACTCGTTGAGAACATTTTCTAAATCACGGCGTTCAATCACCAGTTTTTGGGCATTGTGATCCAGCTTATAAGGCTTCCATCCAGTTGATTGCTGATTCGGTGTTACTTGAGTCATCTTTCTTGTTCTCCTGATGCTGTTTTAGCGACTTCTGGTAACGCGTTCAATGTGACTTGGGTTCGCCCAAAACCCACCGATTCTAACCCACCGAAATAGAGTTCCTTGCTCTCTTGCAACTGCGCCGCTTCGATAAACTGCTGCCATTCAACAGGCTGCTTGTTATACTCCTTGCGAAGTGCGATCGGGAAAATCATCACCGAGCCTTCTGGCAATGCCTCCATATTAAAAAACGCCTTGCCCTTAGCAATCTTTTGATCCTCATCCAAAGAAACACGGCTCTGGCGATAAAGTGCCATATCGTGAATCATGGCGATTTCGGTATCATCGACTACCATCAGCAAATGCTCATTTGCATCATTGATCTCTGTCGGCATGTAATCTTTTAAGCCCTTATCTTCGTCGCCCAGGTGAAAAAAGCCAAGATTGAAAAATAGAGTGCGGCTAGATTTTTTGCCGAAGTAACTCCGAGGTTTAAATATATGCTTAGGTTTATCTAACATTCGTTGATAGCGCTTCAGCCAGGTGGGGCAAGAGACTCGCACCACAGGCTGGTTAGGGCAGTACACCGGAATCCAGAGCAGAGACGCATATTCAAACTTGACGATACCCTCGCTAGTACTGTTCGGTTCGCCCGAAACGGCATCTTTGCCATACCAGTAGCCAAAGTCTGCGTGCGCTTGCCGCATATCTGCCCGAAACCGTCCGCGAATTGAGCTACCCGGAATGATTCCTGTTTGCGTAAACTGATCCCTAAAAATCAGGTTGAGATTACCTGTTTCCTCGCCTGCACTTGCCCCCACATGGAGCGGAGCAAGCGTTTCGATGATGCCATAAGCTTTTTTGTACATGGTGGCTTGGATTCTGGAGGGCTTTGAATTCTAGGTTGTAGGCGGTTTGGGAAAGAAGTTTTTTGCGAACCAGGACATGAAAGAGTTCGCCTAACGTTTGAGTGCTGATCTGGATTCTGGGGCGATCGCTTCTGATAATCTCTTCAACGCGTTGAGTCTTGATGGCTGGGTTTTGACTATACAAGTAAACCCAGAGATTAGTGTCTAGAAAAATGCTATCGGTCATAAATTTCGTTGCGATCGAATTTGTAGTCTGGGGGGAGTTGAAAGGAGTATTGTTTGGTATGTTCTAAAAACTTTTGGGTGCGGACGTTTTCTAAGTCATCAGTTTCGGCTTGATGCTGTGCTAAGTCTTCTGTTTCTATATCAAAAATCATGAGTGTGACTCGTTTTCCCTCTAGTGCAGAATCGGGAGTTTCGTCAGGGATAAACTTGCCATTGATGCAGGTCGCTTGTAGAACTTTAGACATTGCTTTTTCCCGGTGTAATTTAGTTTTTACTCAGTATAAGCTAGGGTTCAACATCCAGGGGTAGCGCCAATCCACAGCCCCAGCGATTGAGAACGACACCTTCTTTAGGAAACCATTCGACTTTCCAAGATTGCCATGAACAGAGCGATCGCTCCAACACATAGACGCTACCCGCAGGCACGGCATAGCGTCCGCGTGACAGTCGCTTGGGTTTAGTTGGATCTTTCCCACCCATGCGATAGCGAAAAGATTGGGGGCGATCGGTCAGCATGGTTTGGACGGGTTTCCACTGCGGCGGATAACGGCAGGAGAGGCGATTGGAACCCCAAACGGCAGGCGTAATCAGGGCAAAGGTTTTACCCACGTCTTGCTGGAGCAATTGCTGAATGCTGCTGCTAGATTTGATTGGAATACAGCGGACATCTGCTAAATGTCCCTCGCCACCGAAGCGATACCAGCCGGATTCGAGTTCCATGTTAGACAGGTAGACTAAACAAATTCCGGGTTCTATCTGAACGCTGTTTTCTAAGAATAAACTGCCCTGAACTTCGTCTTCGTCTTGGGACACAGCAACGCGGCGTTGTTCTAGTTCTAGGCGAGGATGGAGATGGGGCAAAAATTCCCAGGGTGATGAGTGAATTTTCTGGGGCGATCGCCACTGATCGATCGCCACCCATCCGCCACTCTCTAGCTTTTCCTTGGGCTTTTTGCCGCTGGCATAGCACCATTCTCCATTTGTCCAGACGAGGCGATTGCAAATCTTACCATCCTTCACCAGGTAGTTCATTGGAGTGGGCACATAGAAGTTTTGGGTTTGATCTAGTTCATCAATATTTGCCCAAAAAGAACCCGCGAGTTGTAAAGACTGCACACGATCGTTACCGTATGCTGCCGCAAATAATCCTGAAACCGTCGCAGCACTGGGTGGAAAGCTCGTGCCCGATCGCCCCACCAAGTTTTCGGGTGATAGAAACCGTCCAGCACTGCCATACAGCAAGCCCAGCGGCTCGATCGCAATGAGGTATTCAAACATTCCCTTTCCCCCAATCTCGATGCAAATGAAACCCCACTTTCGCGAGGTTAATCACCCAATCTTTCAGAGCTTCAGCAATTTCGTCATCTGGTATTTTTCCCCGTTTACCTAAAATGCCAGCGCGTCCTCTAGGGTATTCTGGACTAGACGACAGGTTCCACCAATAATTCTGATTCAGTAGATCTTGTTCATCCTTGAAGTATGCCTTAAATAGACTGGTGACGACTTCCAGGTGAATGTTTTTTCCTGTTCCGAAAGCATGACGGGATTCAAGTTCAGCAACATCATTGTAGAGATGTGCCCAGTTTTGTTCTCCTTCGCGTTTATTGCGATCGCGGTATGATTCAAAGAGTCCGTTTTCGAGAATCCACCAAGGACAAGCCCATTCTAAACAGTTGCCGCTGTTGAAAAGAATACGAAAACTAATGCGATCGCGTCCCATTGATTTAGCGTTCTTTTCGGCATCTCGACAGTGTTGCAAAACCTCGCGCTGAGGAATCTTGGGAGCAGCCCAGACAAAGCCAACGCTGACGTTAATTTTCTTACTCTCAGATCCATCCCAAACTTGAGACTTAAAGCGGGTAAAGAAACTTAAGCACTCATGAGCCTGTAGCTGACTTTTGGCGTGAAACAAAACGCCCAGAAAATCATCGCCGCCCGCATACACAATGCGACTAGCATCGCCAGGAATCGTGGAATTACCTTTAAATGTTTGTCCCCATTGCCGCATCGTTGTACTAAATGCTGTAATCTCTTTTGGGCTTTTGTTTTCTAAATACTTGCCTGCCGCGTCTCCATCTCCTTGAAACCACCCTGTCCAATATTCAGGATCGCTGGGGTTGCGTTTGCGTTTAAGGCGATTGAGTTCTCGAAAGGATTCAGGACGGAGTTCAGTGGCGATCGTTCTCACGAGTTTATCCAGTTCATCAATCTTGTATCCTTGTTTTAAGTTAAGCGTTCTTTTAAGGTTCTTTCTCAATCTCTGAGCAATTAACCCATGAGTGATTAATCGCTTCACCAACTCTGGGATACTGAGTTCTTCCCGTGGGTCAATAAAGGATTTACCAAGGCGATCGCTGAGTTGTTTGTAGAATGCTTTGACCTTTGTTTTCTCAGCTTGATAGTCGTAGCAGCGAGGGTCGGCGATGCGTCCAAGATCAGGATAAGCGATCGCATCTACCCCAGATAATGTAGAGCTTTCGCCCGTCCAATTAATGCCTGTCCATTGGCGCGATCGCTTTTGTTCGGTCAGTTTATCTTTGACTTGAGTCACAGTTTCACCCGGTTTGCCCTGCACCCAGAAAAACTCCCAAGCATGATTTGTCCACAAACTCCACTCTCTTTCCCAGCAATAGTCCCAACTTTTATCTTGTTCAATCCATTGGCGACAGGTTTCGACGACGCATCGCCAAGCTTGTTGAAATGCTTTGTGAGCTTCGTCTTTAGAAAAATCGCCTTCAACAATAATGACGTTGGGCAATCCTTGCGCCACGTTGGTCAGGGCTGGGGAGATAATGTTGAGGTTAGGGTTGGTTTCGGCGGCGTGACAAATTGCCCAGGAGAGAAAGGAGAGCAGATACGAGCTACCGTAGAGGTCACGGAGTTTGCGGGAATTGGTGATGAAGCCTTGGATGGGGGCGAAGGTGATGGCGGTGTAAGAAGTCGGAGAGAGCAACAAGTTCATAAGCTCAAAATCTCTTTGAATTCACTAAAACATAGCTCAAGATAGGCTACAGGCAATTGCTACAAAGAAGCTCTACCCGTAGCCTGTGAAAAGCAGCTAGGTTAAGAACGAGGCAGCTTCTTCTTCCGACGGGGTATGGATGGGTAGCGCCTTGAACGGTCTAAACACTCTTTCGACGTCAACTCGAAGTGTGCCGCCAAAGATAGGCATAGAAAGTCGAACTTGCCGCTTGCTATTAGCCTGCGGTCGCGGTGTTCCCTATGAGGATAGCTTTGAAGAACTGCTGCCATCAGTCCACTTATGGACTTCTTGAAACGTTGAAGGATGGCGAAAATGAAAATGGGCGATGATAGCAAAAACTTGACAAACGGATCTAGAAGAAATTGGATTTTCATTGGGTAAGTTTCTTGTTTATTACAAATGTTTGTTGCGTTCTGTTGTTTGTTGGGTTGGGTTGAGAGGATCAAGTTAATACATACTTTGACTCCATTCACTTAAATAGTCACTCCATGTACCCTGACATGCTAGCACCATAAAACTAAAATTTGTCATCAAAGATTGTAAAGTTAGGTAGCTGACTAAGCCTTTCTACACCGTTGTTTTGATAAGCAGCCCGCCATAATCCGCTAGAATAGTAACATGACCGATAGTACTTATCGGATTAGTTGAAAACAACTTATTTATGACAACCGTTTGATGCGTTTCTGTATCACAAAGCATCTGTCCTTTGGGCAGGTGCGATCGGATTAGTTGGAAACTGAATGATGTCATGCCACGGCTTCTGTTCATCAGTTGTTCCCGATCGGTTGCGATCGGATTAGTTGGAAACGCACCTGTTAGGATGAGCGCACCAATCCATTTCTCCAGTTCCCGATCGGTTGCGATCGGATTAGTTGGAAACTCGAAAATGTCTCCGTCAGTTGCCTGGAAAATGTAGATTTTCCAAATCAGCAGAAAAATCGGGGTTCTCTGTCGATCAACTGGGACTTACCAGCCTTCGTCAGAACCCCGATTTTCAAAACAACGATTAGATACACCCATTGACGATATTTTTGATAGAACCTCGCAGAGTAGAAAAACATCCGGCAGGCAAGGTTAGCTTCTGCATAGAACCCATTTGACATCTTCTGGCTTCTTCCTGCTTAGCTACCCAGTGATGAGGGCGATCGCTCAATTAGTCAAACCCTCACTTGCCAATCCCTACAGATGATTACACAGAACTGGACTACCATTGCGATCGCCCATCGACTTTCGACTTATTCATCAGGGCGATCGCATTTATGTATGGAGCGAGGACAACTAGTGGAGCAGGGCAAGCACGAGAAATGACTGGAACTTGGAAGGATTTATGCCACGCCCTAGCACATTCAAATGGGAGTGCTTTGATCTCCATTAACAGAAAGCGCGAAATCACTGAAGTGAACTTTGCGGGCAACCGACCCCTCTAGTCTGAGACGATCGAACCCTGTTCTAGCACAATAATTTGATCGGCTCGTTGTAGTACTGACTCACGATGAGAGACTACTAGACAGGTTGGTTGCCAGTGGGTTGCGTCAGCTTGCTCAAACTGGTCTTTAACTGCAAAAAGACGAGACCATAAACGCTGTTCAGTTTCAATATCCAATGCGCTAGACAAATCGTCAAAAACTAACAACTCAGGTTTGTGAACAAACATCCGGGTGGCAGCCGATCGCTGCTGTTGTCCTCCCGATAAACGAACGCCCTTTGCCCCAATCATTGTCTCTAGTCCTGCTGGCATCGCGGCAATATCTTGTTCAAACACCGCTAAAGCGATCGCTTGTTCTAGCACTTGTTCATCAGGTTCTAGCCCCAGCAGCAGATTCTCTCTAAGGGTGTAACTAAACAGTTGGGGTGCTTGTGGGGTATAGGCAGTTTGGGGCGGAACGAAGAACCTCGCTGGATGCTCAACGAGTTGATGGTTCCAGTAAATTGCCCCGGTTTGCTGAGGTAATAATCCTAAAAGCACCCGCAACAACGTGGTTTTACCTGAACCTACACGTCCAGTGATCACCGTCAAACTACCCCTTGCCAACGACAGATTAACGTCAAAGATACCGCGATCGCTTCCAGGATAACGATAAGTTAGGTTGTGGACAGTCAAGCTGTGTAGCTGATTCGATCGATCAGGTTGTTGAATAGGCGGTAACGGTGGTTTTTGTCCTCGCAGATTATGCAAATAAAGTGGCGTTGCTGCAACCAGTGCAGACGGGGAAGGACTGCTATCTATAGTGGAAGGAGATGGCATCTTTTGCTCCTGCTTTAACAGTGAAGTCATTCGCTCGAAGGCGACTTCTGTTTGCTTTGACAAAGTTAAGAACCCTCCTAGGAACGAAAGAAATTCTGTGACAAAGGATAGATAGTAAACAAACAGGGCAAAATCACCCACTGTCAACACAGCGGCTCCATTGGCGATCGCGAGGGAGGCAACCAGCAAAATTAGCCCAGTTCCGATGCTAACCAAGTTCTCCAAACTGGAATTCAATGCCGCCATAAACACTTGATCTCGAACCATTGAGCGTCGCCGCTGTTCGTTGAGATGACGGAAATGATCGAGGACGATCGCCTCTGCACCCGCGACTTGAATCGCTTGTACGGCACTGAACATTTCGGCAATCAACCCGGTAACTTGTTGAGTGGCTTGGCGGCTAGTGCGGCGATATTGCTTAATTCGTTTTTCAGCCAATTGAATGAGAATAGCAATGAGCACTAGCGGTAAAAAAACAAATAACGTTAATGGAATACTCACGTTAAGAAGAATTGCGATCGATATAGCCGCAAATATTCCTGCACCTACAATCTCATTGGTTCCTACTACAGTATCTTCAATTTGTGCGACATCTTCCCGAAAATAGCTGATGATCTCTCCTGGCGATACCGTTTTACCATTCTCAAGCATGAACGGTTCAGCCCCAGGACGACGAAACAATTGTTCTAACAAATTGCACTGTACCAGTGAACTTATGGTAAATCGATGCTGTGTTTTGGTGATACGCCCTGCAAAAATTGCCACGATGCGTCCTAGTCCTGTGGCGAATAACAGAGCAATCAGCGCTTGAGGAGACACACTGTTCTGAGATTGGTTCGTCAACGTGTTAAAAAACTCACGGATGATCAGTCCCAGGATGGCAGGCAATCCCATGATAAACATCCATAAAAAACTGTCTATCAGGTATAACCGGGGTGCATACCGAATCATTTCCCAAAGGAGTTTCCAGATTGAGCTTTGCTTAGTTGAAGTCATGTTGCTATGGTTGGGCTACTACCTCTCAATAGGAATGATACTGTGATTACGGTTGCAGCGATCGCTATGGTTACTCTAGATGGCAAAGTCACAATTTAATTACCCTCCACTATTCCGCCAGGTGAGCATAAATTGGTGCTGATAATTGATGAAATCTCTACCGAAAATAAATGTCCACCCCTAGGTTTTCTGCAATTCACTGTTAATAGCTCAATGCCCTCTAGGTTATACTGAAATTAGTTTTACCGGGAAATTCTGCTATGGTACATCTTGATGAGAATCCTCCCTTTATTAGTGAGGAGGTCATTTACGATATTGATTTGCCTCCCAGCGACTTATATAGTGACGAGCCAGCCTTGGAAACCGATCTTCACCGCAACCAGATTGACCTATTGATTCGGCTACTGAACTATTGGTGGCAAGATCGTCAAGATTTCTACATTTCTGGCAACCTGACGGTTTACTACAATAAGCAGCAACTCAAGTCGCGCGATTTTCGAGGACCGGATGTGTTCATCGTGTTAGGCACCGAAAAGAAAAATCGTCGCAGTTGGGCGATCTGGGAAGAAGGGGGTAAATATCCCAATGTGGTGATTGAACTACTTTCTAGCTCCACGGCAAGTATAGACAGAGGTGCTAAGAAAACTCTGTATCAAGACGTGTGGCGCGTACCAGAATATTACTGGTTTCACCCAGAAACGCTAGAATTCGCAGGATTTCGGTTGGTGGGTGGTAGTTATTTAGATATTGCATCAACTCAGAGCGATCGATTGCCTAGTGAGCAGTTGGGGCTAGAGCTTGGAATGCATGAGCGGCAGTTGCGCTGGTTTACGGCAGAGGGCGATCTGGTTCTCTTACCTGAAGACGGGGAACGACAACGGGCAGAGCAGGAATATCAACGGGCAGAGCAGGAATATCAACGGGCAGAGCAAGCCCAACAACGATTAGAGCAGCTAGAGGTGTTTCTGCGATCGCAGGGAATTGACCCAAACCAACTGCCTGAATCATAGGGGGCGCGCGATCGCTATGGTTACTCCAGATGTCAAAGTCACAATTCAATAGTCATAGCTGGGATTTCGGTGTCTAGCCAGAGGATTTTCTGCGATCGCAGCGCATTGATCCGAATCAACTGCCTGATTTGTAATTGGGGCGATCGACAGAGAAGAATTGAGTTGTTGTCATGGCGTTAGTTACTTTTTACCTTTCATTTATCTATTAGATGCTTAAACAGATCGTCAAGAATCAGGTTTGCATCCACTGGAGTTGATCCAGAAATCCAAATTTCACTGCTGACTTCATACACTTTGCTAGTTTGAACCGCTTCTAACTGAGACCAAAGAGGATGTTTGATAAACTGATCTAACTTAGAAGGTTCATGCCCTCCAAGCAGCAGAAAAATCACATCACCTGCCATTTGTGGGATCGCTTCTAGTGAAAGATTTTCAACCGACCACTCGTCTTTATCCTGAAACGGAGAACGCAGGAAACCAGCCTCTTCAATAACCTGCCCTCCAATACATTGTTTGAAATAAATGCGAACATCGGTTGCAAAGAAATTGACCAGAGACACTTGGGTTTTAGAAATTTGCTCGCCCATCCGTGCTCGAAACTCACCCACTCGTTGCTGATACTCATTTAGAATGCGATCGGCTTCTTGAGTTTTTCCCAGTACATCAGCATAAGCTTTGAAGGCATTCTGCCACTTTGAATAAGCCTTATCGCCATCAAAGAAAATTACCGTGGGAGCAATTTTTGATAATTGAGCGTAGATTTCTATAGGATAAGTTCCCATAATCAAGTCAGGCTGTAAGCGAACGATCTTCTCTAAACTTGGTTGCCCAATTACCCCAATATTTTCAATTCCCTCGGTTTGTTCTGTCAGAAAGCTACGAAATTGATTCATCTCATACGTGGCTGCCCCGATTGGTTTAACACCCAAAACCAGGACACTATCTAATGCCGTTAACACCACAATTCGCTGAGGACTTACGGGAACGCAGGTTTCTCCCATTGTGTGTTTGACTATTCGACAATTGGTAGAAGATAAACGATTGCTTGAGACAGAAAAATTAGAGGTACTGCTCTGGCAAGCCACTATCCATAATGAAATTAGCAGTGACAGCAGAATCGATCTCATTTGTCGATTGAGTATGTCTGGTTTGGCAGTCATGAAGGCATTCATTCAGATGATAGTTTTTTATTAATAAAGTTAAATTAGAATTGTACTGAAACTGTTCCCAAAACTGTAAATGGAGCGCCCACGAATAACCCGTATTGAGCATCTTCGTAGTACCGAGTACTGGTCAGATTTTTGAAGTTTAGCGCTACCCGCCAGTTGTCACGGCGATAAAACAGGCTAGCATCCGCACGGACATAAGAGGGAATGACAAAATCATTTGGCAGTTCAGCTTCCCGATCGCCCACATAAAACACACCGATCCCAAAGCCCAATCCTTGCAAATTGCCACTCTGAAGTTCGTAGGTTGTCCACAGGCTGGCTCCCTGATCGGGCGCGATTTGTAATCTGTCGCCTTCAGGCAGCGTACTATCTTTGGTCACGATCGCGTCATTCAGAAACGCAGACGCAAAGAGATTCCAGCCAGTCAGAATCTCTCCACCAATATCAAACTCAATCCCACGACTCCTGACTGCTCCAACCGGAACGGAAAAATTGGGATCGTCAGGGTCATTGGTGAGAATGTTGGTTTTGGTAATTTCGTAAACAGCAAGGTTCGCTGCCAGATCGCCAAATTCAGCCCTGACTCCTATTTCATACTGAGTGCCGCGTGTCGGTTCAATTAAGTCGCCTTCACGGGTTGTGGTGTTGTTGGGGACAAAGGATTGACTAAAGCTGCCATATAGGGAGATCGGTTCGATCGGCTGATAGACGATTCCTGCACGCGGGGAAAATGCCTCGTTGTAAAAATCATTAGAGTTGTCTGTGCGGACTCCTTCAAAAATACTATTGATTTCAACGTTCTGATTAATCGAATCATACCTGCCTCCCAAAAGTAGTTTTAGATTAGGTAACAATGTAATTTGATCTTGAAGATAAACTCCAACGGTATCGCTTGAGTTAGGATTGATAAACGTGTAGTCATCCCGTGCTGAAAACGGTGTACCGTAGATGGGATAAAGAACATTGATTGCAGAATTTTCAGTTGATTCAAATACAGAAGTTTTACCGCTTGAGGTGCGTAGCTCCAACCCGAAGAGTAGCTGATGCTGGATCGAACCTGTGTTGAACCGAGTCATTAAATCTGTTTGCCAGGTGTAGCTACTGCTGTAGGTTTCACCTAATCGTGAGTATCGCTCCCATAGGTTTGTTTGAGGATCAAATCCAAATAGCCCAAAACCGTCATTTTGTCCTTCCGAAAAGACAGCACTGATGGCGCTGTTGAGGCGCAGACTGTCGCTAAACTCGTGTTCAAAGCTCAGAATTAGCGAATGATCGGTGCTATCTAATCGATCGCCATCTGGTTCGTTGTAATTGCGGCTTCTGGGTAACTCGAAGGCGATCGGGTCAATGGGTAAGCCACTATAGGACGCTTGATCAATATGGGTGTAATCGTAGGAAAATGATAAGGCGGTGGCATCACTAAATTCGTAGCGAAGGATGGGGGCGATCGAGATCAATTCTCCATTGACAAAATCGGCAAAGCTGCCAAAGTTTTCATAGGACGCATTAAATCGGTAAAGCAGTCGTTCATCTTCGGTTAACGGCCCAGAGAGATCGATCGAACCTTCATAAAAACTGTAGCTTCCAGCCGTTAATTCTGCTGAATAGTAAGGTTCTCTCAGAGGTTGTTTTGTGACAAAGTTGATAATGCCACCCGGTTCACCTGTACCGTACAATACTGAAGCCGGGCCGCGCAGAATTTCAATGCGTTCCAGATTACTCGGAGTCTGAACACGAGCCGAAGTTCCATCTCCCCCAGACGGAATCCGAAAGCCATTTCTCAGCGTGGTGGAAGAGTCAAACCCGCGAATTAGGAAAGAACTGGAGGCGGCTCTGGTATCTGCGGCAGAGGCAACCCCGACCGCATTCCGCAACACATCTTCAACCCGTGTTGCTCCTTGATCTTCAATCACCTGACGAGGAATGATTTGAATTGACTGAGGAATATCTCTCAGAGGTGTATCAGTTCGGGTAGCTGTACTAGCATTCGGAACAGCATAGCCTTCATCTTGTTCACCCGTTACCACGACCTGAATGGCATCTTCTTCAGATCCTGCCCTTCCTTCTGCACTAGCAACCACACTCAACACCAATCCCTGCGCTTCCGTTCTCACCTCAGTCGTTGGTGGCGCATCCAATCCTGTAATCGCCACACGAATTCCGCTTTCTCTAGAAGTAACGGATATTAGGGCAATTCCTTCAGCCGGATTCGCTTGCTGAAACTCCTCTCCATTTGGCAAAACCAGCACCGCATTAGGAATGTCCGCAATCAAGGCATTTCCCATCACCGAAGTGGCAGGAGCCGTCAGATCGCCCTCAGCCGTCTCTAGTACCACCTCCAAGCCCGACTCGGTATCCTTCACCCGAACTCCGATCACCTGAATTAGCGACTGTGCCAGATATGATTCCTCTTGCGCCAACCATTTCTCAACCGTTGTTGCAGTAGCATTTGGCTCATTAGCCTTCAACCCGTCAGCATTTAACCCATGAAGCAGCGGCATATCAGCACTACCCGTCTCTGCCCTGGTGGGTTCACTGATAGCGATCGCCGCCCCAATTACGCCGAACAGCACTCCATATTTTAGCCACTGCACTTGATTCATTACTCTCACACCGCTGCTCTACACACTACTTAATTGCAAATTATTCTCAAATAATTAGGCAAACTATAGGATGAATAGGATAGCTGTGTCTGCCAGGCAACGGAATTTTTTAGTCACTGAGCGGAATGTTTAAAGACTTTAGGACTAACACCAAATTCCCGCTTGAAGGCAGCAGCAAAATGACCAGGGTGAGTATATCCCACCAGACAAGTCACCTCAGTCACACTCATTTCCGTATCTTGCAGCAATTGGCGGGCTTTGATGAGACGCTGTTGTCGAATGTAGCCAAACACCGTTGTACTAAATACCTGGCGAAAGCCGCGCTTGAGCGTACAGTCGTTTAGCCCCACGGCATGAGCCAAATCGAGCAGTGAAGGGGGATGGTCTAGCTGTTGGGTCACTAACTCTCTGGCTTGATAAATTCGCTCAATATCCGATCGCTTGAGAATAGGGTGCGGCTGCGATCGCTCGGACTGCAAAAAACGAGCAGACTGTAGCGCAATGAGTTCTAGGGCTTTTCCTTCCAAATACACTTGCTGAATCGAGCCACTGTAGGGACAGTTAAGAATTTGCTGAAGCACGAACTGAATATTAGGAGCAAGCACTCCAAGAGGAGCATCCCACTTATCCTGATGCAACTCGACCACTTCCCGTAGTTCAGCCGGAATCAATTCCAATTGCTCCTGACTGAAGGATTGAGCGCCCTGTTGAGTCCTCAAGTGCAAGTCAATTTTGACAACTCTGCCCTTGCCCTGCCATTCTTGGAACTCAGCATGGGTTCGATTTTCGGATAGCATCAAAAAACCATTTGAAATATCCGTATTACCATGATGGGTCAGATCACAGTCCAACAGATCGAAGCCAAACTCCAGTGTCAGCCCTGGTATTTCCGGTAGGTTTTCCTCAATTAACCCATCATCTAGCCAGTAATCTCGAATCAGCAGGTTCAGCCCGTGGCGCAAGTTCAGCGATCGCTTGTAGCTACGATTATTCGCATCAGGGGCTTGAATCAACAGATCGAAACTACCCGTTTGGCTAAAGCCCAGGTTTGTTGAGGTAGGCTGTGAGGTGGGCTGCGATGCTATCTGTGCCGATGCTGGCAGATCCTTTTCTGAGAGGATGATTGTCATAGGGTGGTTAATTTTGCTAAAAAAAAGCAAGTCTGCATCTGGATTATAAATGAGATATATTCTCATTTTCTGCTGGCGATCGCCCGTCAATCGATCGCTGCCATCAGTCGCTCCATTCTTTTGGCATATACTAAAGTGAGTCACGTCAGCTTTGAGCACGGGATGCAATGAGTCAACAACTTCTCAAGACTGAAGCAAAGACTGAAGCCGAGACTGAAGCGATCGTCCCGGAGCTTGACATCAGCCATCTTGCGATCGAGGATGATCAGCCCGTGGATAATTTTCAATCAGAATTGCAGCAGCGCCTCTTGGTCGAACCCATCTGTAGCGCCAAGGTTTTGGTTTCTCCGTTTCTCGCTGCCGCCAATGTCGGACTATTCTATCAGTACAAGGGCGATCCGATTGTTCCCGATATGCTGTTGAGTTTGGGCGTACAGCGGGCTGAGGACTTCGCCGAACGTCGCCATCGCTCTTATTTTGTTTGGGAGTTTGGCAAAGTACCGGATGTTTGCATTGAAATTGTCTCGAATCAGGAAGGCGATGAACTTTCCCTAAGCCAAAAATCGCGGCAGAAAGGTAAAACCCTCTGTAAAAAAGACATTTATGCTCAGATTGGTGTGCCTTATTATGTTGTGATTGATCCGCTGCGGCAGATCCAGGGCAAGGCTGAGATGGACGGGGCGTTACTACGCGTCTGGGCAATTTCTCCAACGGGCTACACAGAGCTAACTTCCCTTGAAGGCATCGTTGAGATTCAGCAATCGGTGTGGTTAGAGCGGATTGGACTGGGACTAACCCTTTGGGAAGGCGCGTTTGAGGAAGAAATCTCTAGGCTGTGGTTGCGCTGGTGCGATCGTCAGGGGCAGGTCATTTTGACAGGAGCAGAAGGGCAGGAGATCGAGCGCCAGCGGGCAGAACAGGAGCGCCAGCGGGCAGAACAGGAGCGCCAAGCCAAGGAGCAAGCCCAACAGCGATTAGAACAGCTAGAGGTGTTTTTGCGATCGCAGGGCATTGACCCGAATCAGCTACCTGAAGAGTAGGAGGGCGATCGTTAGTAAAAAATCCAGTGGTAAATCTATTTGTTTTGAGGAGATAAGAGTTGTTTAAGCAGCAAAATTAACTCTGGAACATCTTGACGAATCACATCCCACACTACTTCAGCATCTACTTTGTCGTACTGATGTGCCAGGATATTTTGCATTCCGATAATGTCTTTCCAAGGCACAGTTGAATGTTCTACCCGAAACTTATCTGATAAACGGTTTGCGGCTTTGCCAATGACTAAAATCTCGTAGAAAACAGCAGCTTGGGTACGGCGATCGGATTCTAAAGAAGCGTAATCCAGACCAGCCGTGAAGTTAAGAATTTCCTCGGCTGCATTAACCATGTCCCGAATTGATTGCTGGTCACGCGACATACAAAACTTGAGCAGAATTCAAAATGTTGCGACTGCGAGCAGGGTTGTGGCTTTGTTGAATTGATTTTTTGGTGAGTATATCCACGTTTCTCCCTAGCAGGTCTTCTAGTTCATGTTTAATTTGAGCTAGAGTCAACAATCCCTTTCTAGCATTAGGGGCAAAGCTAATTAATACATCAATGTCGCTATTAGGTCTGAAGTCATCTCGTAAGACAGAACCAAATAGCGCAAATTCAATAATTTGATGGCGATCGCACAGTTCTTTGATTTGAGCCATTGGTAATTCGAGGGTATGAATCGTCATGACGGCTAATATCACTTTTGCTGTAATTATTAGCATAGCTGAAATTTCGGTGCCTAGCCAGAGCGTTCCCTGCGATCGCAGGGCATTGATCCAAATCAGCTGCCCGAATTGTAGGGGTGACAATTCGGGTATAGAATTTGCTGTTAGGGATCTGTTTTTTCCATTAAGGGAAGCAAGAGCGGAGGCAGTTTTTCTAGAATCAACTGATCGGTAATAGGACCACGAGTGACGCTACCCCAAAGCTGATAATCAACGAAGAAAACCTGCCCATTCTTGAACGCTTGCATTTGCCGTAAGAGCGGAGTTTTGCTCCATTGCTGTTCAATTTCTAGTTGCGGATCATAAAGTTCCTCTGACCACGCCAAAACGAAAATCAGATCGGTTTCAATTTGGGGAAGAATCTCTAGGGAAACTTGGACATTTGCCCCTGATTTAAGAGACACATCTTCAGGCGATATAATCTCAAACCCGATCGCCCGTAACATATCAGCCGCCTTACTATCATCTGCCATAGCAATAGAATTGCTGAGACGATTAGAATGAATCACTAGAACTTTTGGGTAGGCTGCAACAACCGGAGCCAATTCTTTGCGAGCTAGGGCAGTTTGTTGAGGATAGTTTTCAAGTAATTGTTGTGCTTGTTGTTCTCGTCCTAGTGCTTTAGCAATTCCTCCAATGCTATGCTTCCAATGCTGATCATCGTTCATGCCAACATCACTAAATAGGAGGGTTGGTGCAATTTTAGATAGTAAATCATAGTGTTTTTTGGAAGTCCAAGACTCACCCAAAATCAGATCGGGTTTTAGTTGGGTGAGCAGTTCCAACGAGGGATTATCTCGGTTGCCCACGTTGATGGGTTGAGTCGTCACATAACGCCCTAAAAAGGGAATTTGCTGCTCTGGACGATCGAACTTGCGCAGATTGAGTGTGCTAGCTTCTGCATAGGCGATCGGTTGAACACCCAGAGACAAAATACTATCAAGAATATGGGGACTGAGTACTGCCACCCGCTGTGGTTGACCACAAATTTTGGTTTCTCCTAGTTCATGGGGCACCATGCGGCAGTTAGGGGGTGGCGATATTGCCGATTGCGGTTGAGGGGGCGATCGATCGCTGCAAGCTCCTATCACAAGAATTGCAATGAGACTCAGTAGAAATAGCCGAAGCCGAAAGATATGCATAATGCAATGATCAGACATTAAAATTCAACCGAAACAGTTGCCAGCACATTAATGGGGGCACCCGGATAAATAATGGATCTGGACTGTACTGTCTCATAGTATTCAATGTCAAACAAGTTGCGCACATTCACGCCCACTCTCCAGTTATCACGCCGATAAAATATCGTAGCATCTGCTCGTAAAAAGCTAGGCAACTGAAGATTGCTGTTGGGTAATTCTCCTTCCCGTTCTCCTGTAAAAAACAATCCCAGTCCAAATCCTAACCCCTGAAAATCTCCGTCTTGAATTTCGTAGGTTGACCATAGGTTAGCAGTGTGGTCTGCCACGTTGGTTGGGCGATCGCCCTCTGGAATGCTGTTATCTTCAGAAACTCGTGCATCAGTATAGGCATAGCCTGCAATGATATTCCAACCGGGCAGAATTTCGCCTGCTAAGTTTAGCTCTACACCTTGGCTGCGCTGTTCTCCCAGGGCGATCGAAAAGTCTGGATTATCGGGGTTAGTGGTGAGAATGTTGGACTTGGTGATATCGAATGCTGCCAAAGTACCTGAAAGCCTGCCGTCTAGAAAATCACCCTTGATGCCGATCTCATATTGACTGCCGCGCTCTGGATCGAAGACAGAATTATCAGCAGAGCGCCCGATGTTGGCAGCAAAGCCTTCACTGTAGCTAGCGTAAAGAGAAATCTCGTCGCTGGGCTGGTAAACTACTCCTATGCGTGGGCTAAAAGCACTGTTGGTTTGCTCAGTAGATGATCCATCGTAGGGGAAACGAGTATCTTGTGTAATGTGATCAAAGCGACCTCCCACCAAGACAATGAGATTATCTATTAGATTGATCTGATCTTGCACATAGATGCCAAGCGTATCGACAAAAGTCAGTTCATTGTATGGAGATGCTAAATCATTGGGGCGATCGACATCATAGTTTGGGTTGAAAATATCGATCGATGGTAAAGCCCCAGAGAGAAGATCATAGTAGCGTGTCCGACGGTTTAGCTCCACACCCATTAACAATTCATGGGTAATACTTCCCGTAGAAAATTCGCCTACGACTTCTGTTTGCAGCGCATAGTTTTCGTTAAGAAACTCATCTACATCCAGTCTTCGAGGGGAAAATTGATCGTCTACTACATCACCATCGACCACGACACTTTCTCCATCTGCAAAAGCCGAATAGATCGACAAGGCATTACGGATTCGCCAATCTTCGCTAAAGCGATGCTCAAAGTTATAGCCCGCTCGGAAGACTGTTTCACTGTACTTGTCTAGGGAAGGATAGCCCAAGAAACGATTGATCGGTAAAACTAGAGAACCATCGCTCAGCGCCACTAAACCGCGATCGAAAACCGGATCGTTGTCCAGATATTCAAAATTGAACGTTATGGTTGTGTTATCGCTAATATCCCAGGTTAATACCGGAGCCACAAAGAACCGTTCTGTGTGATTATAATCTCGAAAACTACCAGAATTTTGATAGGCAAGGTTAAGACGATATCGCAAATCACCATCGTTGTCGATCGAACCAGAAATATCTAATTCCGGACGATAAAAACTAAATTGCCCACCTGTAAATTCAAACGAGTAGTAGGGCTGCTCAGTGGGCTGTTCCGTAATGACATTGATGATGCCGCCGGGTTGGGCTTGCCCAAACAGAACAGAAGACGGACCCCGCAAAACTTCTATTTGTTCAATATTAGCCGGATCAGAAATGCTGTAGAAATCGTTATCCCGAAAACCGTTTCTAAAATTTCCTTCTTGCTCAAAGCCCCGAATTTTATAAGAACCGCCTTCACCGCCACCATAATTTCCCTGGCGCGTCACACCGCTGACATTCTGAAGTGCGTCTTGGAGGCGAGTTACTTGCTGATCTTCTAAAACTTGGCGGGGAATGACTTGAATGGATTGGGGAATGTCTCGAATGGGTGTATCGGTACGAGTTGCAGTTGTAGCACTCGACGGATTATAACCCTCATCCTGTTCACCCGTTACCACAACCTGAATGGCATCTGCATCACTATCTGCCACTGCTGCTCCCGGCAATACGCTCAACACCAATCCTTGAGCATTGGGGTTCACCTCTGCTGTGGGTGGAGCACCTGTTCCTGTGATGGCAACTCGTACTTGGTTGCCTGGTAAATTGGTCACGCTAACTAAGGCAATCCCCTCTGTTGGGTTACTCTGCGAATACTCATTCCCATCGGGTAATGCCAGCACTGCATTGGGAAAATCTGCAATCAAAGCATTGCCCACCGATCGCGTCATTGGCGTGAGCACATCCCCCTCTGTCGTTTCCAACACCACCTGCAAACCTGACTCTGTTGCTTCTACTCGCACCCCTGTAATTTGTACCAGGGATTGAGCAATTTCGGTCATCCAGTCCTCTACCGTGGTGGCAGGCTGATCCGGTTCACTGAGAGGGGCTAGGTCACCGAGAGGAGCGATCGCGGCTGTTGAAGAACTTGAGGCAAAAGACGATTCACCTAATGCCTCTGGAGTTGTGTCTGGAGCTAGTGGGTCTGGAGCCGTTGTATTCGGGGCTGCAATCTGCGGATTGATAATTTCCTCGATCGCTCTCACAGGTCGCATTTCCACAGCCAGCGCACTGAACACCAAAAGACTCACTAAGAAGGGCGATCGCGCAGCATCTCTAGCAAAAAAGCGCACTAACATTCCAGCAAAAAACTTGCCATTACTCCAATTCTTCAAACTGATTCCCATCGCTCTTCCCACACCTTTTAAGACGAACTATCAATTTCTTAGAACTTTATCATTACTAAGAACTATTCTCAAAAAGATACTGGAAAATCAAACCACATGGGTACTAGCGATCGCTCTCAGCCGGATCTTTTTGCGCCCTAACCGGATTTCCTACTCAACTGTTTTAATTCCATTCATCGATCAAATACTTGAATAAATCATCTAGGACAACATTAGCTCCTACGGGTCCGTATCCAGCTAGCCAAGCCTTAGCATCCACTAGGTAGACTCGTCCCTCCTTAACGGCTTTTAATTGCAACCACAAAGGATGACTCAATAGTTTTTCTACGCTAGACGGATTGTTACCTCCGATCGCCACAAAAATTACATCTCCCGCCATTTTGGGAATCAACTCTAACGAAAGATTTTCATTAACACGCTCCCTGTCTTGCAAGGGGGGACGCGGTAGCCCAATATCGCTCAAGATTTGTCCACTGAATGATCGCTTCATATAAATGCGATAGTTATCCCATGCCACAACAACAGAAACTTGAGTTTGAGAAAGCCTTTTCCCTATCTTCTGCTGAAAGCTTGTAATTCGCTTGTGATAGTCGGCTATCAGAGCATCCGCTTCTTGCTGTTTTCCAAGTGCTTCACCGTAGGTTTTCAACCATGCTTTCCAATCGATGGTTTCCCCATTTCCAGCAGATACAATCGGCGCAATTTGAGAAAGTTGATGATGGGACTGCCCCCAATAGACATCCAAAATCAAGTCAGGCTGCAACTGCAAAATACTCTCAAGATTAGGCTGCACTAAGTCGCCAACAGATTTAATATTCGTGCTCTTCTCCATCGGCAGTAGGGTACGGAAACGCCCATCATCAACGGTTGCACCTACGGGCTTGACACCCAATGCTAAAACATTGTCCAATAGGTCAAGCGCCACAACCCGCTGGGGATTGACAGGGACACAGGATTTTCCCAGAATGTGCTGAATGACTCGACAGGGAGATCCAGCTTCATCACTGGCATCGACATAAACGCGATCGAGGGTATGGTAGCAGGCGGTTAGGAAGAATGCAGTTAGTAACGCCAACAAATATTTCTGATATTCTCGGGGATAACGCTTTTTATCATGATTAACCATTGCTACTTTCAACTACAGCGAAGATTTCAGCACAACTTAGAATTAGAAATTAATTGAATAACCTAAACGAAACATTCGACCTCTTGCCGCAACATTTCCTGTTTCATCAAAGCCACTGAAATACTGGGAAACCACTGTAGAATACTGTTCGTTGAGCAGGTTTTCAACACTAAAGTTGAGATGTCCGCCAAACAACGGAATGCTGCTGATGAAATCTAATGTTATGTAGCTACCGATCGGCACTGGATCGGTTTTGTCTTCAAACCCGCCATCGCGGTTTCCAACAAAAATTGCCTGTAAACGATTGCGCCAACCAAAGGCAGTTTCATGTTGGACATAAGTTGTGAGTTTGAAGGGAGAAATAGCTAAACTACTGAGCGCAACGAACTCACCTTCAGCATTTTTGAATTCTCCTTCAGTCCAGGTTGTAGTTCCACCCAGTCCCCAACCGCCCCCAGGCTGCCAGTCCAGAGCCGCTTCCAGTCCATAAATTCGTTGGGGTTCACGAGCTAAGGTTGCAGAACGACCTGCTTCTCCAGGGACAATTCTTAACCCTAAATCAGAGTCAGTATAAAATCCAGCTAAGGAGAATTGCAATGTTTGCCAATTCCCCCGAACTCCAAGTTCATAGCTATTGACCTTCTGAGGACTGGTGATGTCTAAATCAGCTTCTACGCTATTGGGAACTTGACCCAAGGCGCGACTATAGTCTGGAGCAGAAAACCCTTGAGCAAAGTTTGCAAATAGATTGATCGTATCCGTTGCTTGATAAACCAGACCCGCATTAAACACCACATCATCAAAGCTGAGACTCCCCCCTTCAACCTGGCGATCGGGTTCAAAGCCAAAGTTTTCTATGGTGTAGTCCTCCACACTTAGCCCAAACTGCTCATAGCGCGCTCCGCCACTGAGAATCCATTGAGGACTCAAATCCCACTGCATTTGAGCAAAAGCACCAAAGTTGTTGACGCGGTAAGCAAATGGGATCTCGTCAACGACTTGTAACGTTCGTTTACCACTTGAATCAAATACTGCGGTATCAAATACATTGGTGGGCTGGTTAACTCTTTCAGAAGAGTAGTCTGCGCCCCAAAGTAAACTCAAGGCAGATGAAAGTGGGGTGTCTATTTGCAGTCTTCCTCCAAATAGTTCGCGTTCATAAACAAACTGCACCACTTCAGGATCTTTAAATTCAAAGGGTCTACCATCAAAGTATTCTCCTCGAAATCCACTACTGCGATAGTAGGCTTGGGCTTGGAGTTGACTACCTAAGAGCGCTTCATGAGTGTAAGTCAAGCTAATGATGGTATTGTCATTACCTGGATTGGGGGCTTCAATATAATTGGCTTCGGGTACTGCAATTCCACGAGCCGCTTGAATTCCTGGAATGTCAAGAATAGATGGATCAGAAATCAGGTTGCTGTTATCGTCTGCATTAAAGTAGTTTGCGGTTAGTTGTAATTGCTGTGTTTCCCCAATGTTAACGCCTAATCCGCCCAGCAGATTGAGTTCTACGCTATCTGTCAGAGTACTTTGACCATAGGGAAGGGGGTTGCCCGCTGCATCATAAGCAGTGCCAATATCATTCCGGGCGATCGAGAAATTGAAGTTAATATCTCCTTCAGTCCCGGCAAATCCAGCTTGAAAGAAATTCCCAAAGCCTTCCCCAGGCAGGGTAACATCATCACCTCGACCCGGTGCATTCACTCCAAATTCAACTGTAGAAATAATTCCCGTTTCACTGGGTCGGCGAGTAATGATATTAATCACCCCACCCGTGCCACCATTACCATAAGTTGCCGTTGCCCCACGGACAATTTCAATTCGTTCGATCGCAGCCGGATCAATACTCCTCAAGTCCCTAGCCTGACTAGAAAAGTTATTTGAGATGATGGGCACTCCATCAATCAAAACTTGAGGAAAACGTCCCCGCAGGTTTTGCCCGCTATTGAGCAGAACAGTTTGGCTAGGTGGGCTAAAGCCAGGCACAAGGTTGCCTAAAATATCCTGGAGGCTCCTGGAAACTCTGGCTTGTTCTGCAATTTCTTCTCGCTCAATAATCGTCACCGATCGCGGTACACTCTGCACATCTTCTTCAGTTCGAGTAGCTGTCACCACTACTTGAATAGCATCATCATTGGTTTCTGCCGCTTCTGCTCCCGGAACTACACTCAAGATTAATCCCTGCGCTTCCGTTCTCACGTCAACCGTTGGTGGAGCCTCTGTGCCTGTGATCGCTACACGAATGCCATCCCCTCTAGGCGTAACGGATATCAGTGCAATTCCCTCGGTCGGATTCGCTTGCTGAAACTCTTTCCCATCCGGCAAAACCAGCACCGCATTGGGAATGTCAGCAATCAGGGCGTTACCAATCACCTGAGTTGAGGGCGTTGGCAATGCTCCGGTTGTTGCCAAAACCAGTTCAAGCCCAGTATCAGTAGCATTCACACGCATTTCAGTAATCTCGATGATTGCGGCTTGAGCAATTTGAGTCAGCCATTGATCAGCGGTTATTGCAGGTTGCTCTAACTCGCTGAGTTGGGAGATATCTGAGCTAGTCTGAAGAGACTGAGACTCTGTAGCAACTTCTGGATCAGCAGATTGCGGCTCAATCTCTGCGTTGTTCTGATTTGCCCAACTGGGTTGAGCGATCGCTATCATGGCTCCCGATACCCAGAGTGTCAGCCAAAAGAGCGATCGCATCAGCGTTGAGGAATGTCTTGTCAGCCTGTTTGGATACCGATCGTGATATAAACGGCGCGAACTCATTTCTTTTTCTCCACAC
The DNA here is from genome assembly GCA_019358855.1 of Timaviella obliquedivisa GSE-PSE-MK23-08B. Classification (NCBI taxonomy): domain Bacteria; kingdom Bacillati; phylum Cyanobacteriota; class Cyanophyceae; order Oculatellales; family Oculatellaceae; genus Timaviella; species Timaviella obliquedivisa. Next base: position 79,016 of record JAHHII010000003.1, read on the forward strand.
ACCACATTTAGCCAACAGTGTAAGATAACTTGTTGTTAGCTAGGAACTATTCTCAGTAAGCTATCAGGAAATAATGTAGTGTGGGCAATGGCGATCGCTCTCATCGGGATCATTTTGCGCCCTAGCCGGATTTTTTGCTTAAAAGATAGGCTTTTGGATTGATACCAAACTGTTTACGGAATGCGGCAGCAAAGCGACTCTGATTGGCGTATCCCACAGTTTGAGCCACTTCTCGGACATTCATCCGGCGATCGCTCAATAGTTGCCGGGCTGTCTCCATACGATATCGATGAATATAGCCAAACACTGTGATGCCAAAAATCTGCCGAAAACCAAGCTTCAACTTAAAATCATTTAGCCCCACTTGCTGCGCCAACTGCATCAAGGAAGGTGGATGATCAGAATGTTCTGTAATGATCTCCCGCGCTAAATAAAGGCGATCGATGTCGTCAGGGTTAAGCGAACACAGCGGTGATCTGATGTATCTATCCCCGGCTTTAACTTGCTCTAATTTCAGAGCGATTAACTCTAAACATTTACTTTCCAAATAAACCTGTCTGGTTGTACCTATAAACGGACAATCTAGAATTTGCTCTAATGCCGATCGCATTGCTGGCGTAATCAAATTGAGGTCACAAAATGAGGATTCGTCATTATCTTCAATTAATTGCCGAACCTCAGCAGGGAAGCTTTCTAGCTCTTCGCCAATGAGTTGATGGAGTTGATCAGGAGACTGTAAATGGATGTCTATTTTTAAGATAGGATCATCTGCGTAGCTTTCCCATACGCCTTCACCTTCATAAGATCCCCAACTGATAAAACTTTCGCCAGTTCGTTTCTCGCTGCGATTACCAGAAATATTAAATCCAAACTCCCATTCGGTTCCAGCAAAGTTATCTTTGACAAATACATTTTCTTGAAGTTGATAATCAAAGATAGAAAGCGACATTCCCCGCAATAGAATTGAACGAACCCAACCACAGCCCAGTAGCGGAGAAATTACTTCCAATTTTTCAGAACTGCCTGAACAGGTTAACGCCTCAGACGTAGGATTATGTTGCCACAGATCGTCATAATCTGCCTGGGAGAGAGTGATGGTCATGGTTGTTGCGATCGCATGTTTAAGGGCAGTTTTATAATGATGAACTAATAGAATTTATTCTCAACTGCTTAGTCAAGATAGTCAAGCGATCAAGCTCGCTATATTAAAGGTTGTACCTTTTTGGAGCTAGCAATCAAAAGCTTTGAGAAGTGCGATCGCTCATCGTTTTGAAGGGTCAGGCGATCGCCATACTCCCGAATCTTTCCCTGTTCCAAAATCAAAATTTGGTTAGCTTGTTGAACGGTAGTTAATCGATGAGCAATAATGATGCCAGTTCGGTTTTGAAAAAGACGCGCGATCGCCCGTTCAATTTGAGTTTCGGTAATGGGGTCAAGCCGTGAAGAGGCTTCATCAAGAATGACTAAACTCGGATTTTTGAGAAATACGCGGGCAAAGGCTAACAATTGAGCTTGTCCGGCAGAAAGTCCGCTGCTATCTGCACCCAGTAAGGTATCGAGTCCGTGGGGAAGTGAATGCAGCCATTCTGTCAGTCCTAACCAATCCAACGTTTCCCGAATCTCTGAATCGCTAACGCGAGAATCGAAAAAAGTTAAATTATCACGAACGCTAGCTTGAAACAGTTGGATATCTTGTGTAACCAATCCAATCCGCTGTCGTAACTGAACGAGAGACGGTTGAGCGATCGGGACTTCACCAATGCAAATCTTGCCCGATTGAATGTCATAGAGTCGCAGCAACAAACGGGCGATCGTGGTTTTGCCGCTGCCTGTGCGTCCTAGTAGTCCTAACACTTGACCTGATGGAAGGTGGAAGGAAATATCCTGGAGTTGAGTGGATGAGGGAATGGGTGAATGAGTAAATGGGTGCGTAAAAACCTGTCCATGCTTTTGCACTGCTGTGTTTTTTTCGGCTGCCTCGTAACTAAACCAAACGTGATCAAATCTAACTGATAGCGCTTCCGGCGGAAGAGAGCGATCGCCCTTATCCTCTAGTTTCGATGTGGTATTGAATAACTCCTGAATGCGGTAAATACTAGCTTCTACTTGTTGCAGTTCTTCCAGTTCTTCGCGGATACGTTCGATCGGTTGGTTGAGCAAATTGGTGTAATGAAAGATGAGATAAGCCGTGCCGATCGTGATGGCGTTTTGATTCCAAAGATAAGCCGCTGTAGCGAGGGCGATCGCATTTCCAGTTGTAAATAATCCCACAGAAGTTGCCCACAGTACCGTGCTGGCAAATCGGGCGTTTTGATAGATCGGCAACCAGCGTTGCAAAATTTCGTGAAATCGACGCATCACGTAGCTGACTGCACCGTTCGCGCGAATATCTTCTCTGCCTGCCAGATGTTCTCCCAGGAAGCCGAAAAACTCTGCCCCCATTTGGCGATATTCCGTCCAAGGCATTACGGCAAACGATCGCAAACTCAACAGCAGCGACAGCGCCATCAATGAGAAAATGCTAAGACTTAGCCCTGCCCGCCAATCTTCAAAGAACAGCACAATTAGAATGCCAACGAGCAAGATACCATTTCCCAGAACATGGATCACTAACTGTGAGAAGAACCGAGAGAGCATCGTCACATCGCCATCTACCCGCTCTAGCAATTCGCCGGAAGTGTGAGATTTGTGGAAGGACAGGTCGAGTCGCAAGCAATGTTCCACCAGATCGGCTCGCAGAGCATTCGTGGCTGTCCAAGCTACGTTTTCGCCGAAGTAGGTAGCGATGACGGTAAGAATCTGGGTTAACAATGCTACACCTGTAAACAGCAGAGCCGCCGTCAACAAAGATTGAGTGGAACCGCCCGCGCTTGCCGTATCGATAAAATAACCCAGCAGTTGCGGATTGAGAATTTGTAAACCGATACTTCCCAACAGGGTTACCGCCAGCCAAACAACGCGATCGCGTTGAGGTTTAAGATAATCTGCTAGGAGATCGCTATATTGCTTGAGAGGAAGTGGCATTCATCAAAATATTCTGGGCAAAACGATCTGGGGCAACGGTAGCTTAGCGTGAAGCGCGATCGCTGGGAAGATGAAAATGAGCGCTGGACGGATTTTTTTGATGCCTAGACGGAATTTTTGTAGCTCAGTTTGTTGAATTGGCTGACCCGATATTGTTGGGTTTCTTCCGCAAGCTGATCTTGTCCTGAACTCCATTGCGTTACCACCCCATTCTGCATACCTCAACTCTGGCTGCACAAGCTCTAGCAACACTACCATCAGGTCATGGTAGATTGAATCAGGGGATTAAGAAGAACTAGCTTTGTCTGATGCAACAGTGACCCAGAGTTATCTCAATGATTCGCACTAAAATTAGGGAGGCTTAATCATGGATACGAACATGATATCGATTTCTATTTCTCTGGAACAACTCATCGCAGCCGTACAACAATTGCAACCGGATGAGCAGGTACAGGTTGCTAGAGTCTTAGTTCAAGCAGGGTTACGTTCAGATTTGACGGCTTTAATCCAGGAACTGTATAACCAATCGCCTGTTGATGACATCACAGATGATGACATCATGGCTGAAATTAAGGCTGTACGCCAGCAATCCCAGCAAGTATGACGTTTCGAGTCGTGGTTGATACCAATATCTGGATTCGCATCTTGCTAAAGGGGCAGGTGACATTGCCAATCTTAGAAGCGTTCAATCAGGACAAATTTGAGTTGGTGATGAGTCAACTGCTCATGGATGAACTCCGTCTCGTTTGCGATCGCCCCCGATTAAAAGAGCGAATTGATACGAGTCAAGCCTTTCGCCTTGAACAACAGTTACAGAACCGCGCTACATGGGTTGAGTTGAAAACAATTCCACCGAATTGTCGAGATCCAAAAGATTTACCTGTGCTGGCTACGGCTATTGATGGTGAAGCAAACATGATTGTGACTGGGGATGATGATTTACGGGCTGATGATGAATTGAGGACAATCATGGCACTTATGGTATCCAGTTGCTAGGCGTTAATTCTTTTTTGGAATGTTTAGAATAGGGATACATCAATCGTTCCACTTTCAGAAGGTGACGATCGCTTTCAAGGTTGAGGTATTTCGATGATCAACCAGCGATCGTAATGCCAGGCAGAACCAATTGGCTCGTGACCATTGGTCTTGGAAACGGTGGAGCAGAGCAGCCATCAAAAGGGATTGAGTGAACCAGAAGTTAGCGATCGCAGAGACATCTCAACGGTCATACTGCTCTAAAGCATACTGTGCGTTGCGTCAAACTTCAATTCAGTGACTATCATTAGAAGTACAAATCTAGATTGAGCCAAGTACCATGAGAGCGATTAAAGCGACTGGTAGCATTGATGAGCAGGGACAAATTCATCTTGACCAACCGCTTGTGAATGTAGATGGTCGTGTTGAAGTCATTGTCCTGATTGCTGAGGAAGATGAGCCGGAGACAGATCTGGTCTCAAAAGATGAAATTCTTGCAAACTTTCGGCAAGCTTGGCATGAGGCAATGACAGGGCAAACGGTTCCAGTCTCACAAATGTGGGAAGGGATTGATCGTGACTGATAAGCCGATAATCCAGGTTGAAGCAGCTAAAACGTTCACTCGTGACTTACGGACTCTCTCGAAAAAGTATCGCAGTATTTATAAGGATGTTCAGCCCGTTATTGAGGAACTTCAGAATGGCAACATCCTTGGTGATCAAATTCCCAACATTGGCTATGCAGTCTTTAAAGTCCGAATCCGTAACAGTGATATAAAAAAAGGAAAAAGCGGCGGGTATCGATTGATTTATTATCTCCAAACCATGACTGGGATTATTCTCTTAACTATCTATCTAAAGTCTGAGCAAGCCAATATTGAACCCGACGAGATTAAGTCAATCATTGAACAAGAACAATGAGATGAGGTTAATTTCTATCTCTACCCAACGGAGATAGCCTTCTTTTTTCCTGCTTAATTTGTCGCTGAGAACCGGATTGAAAAATTTCAGGAAATCGAGAGCGTACTGCCATACGGAGACAATTGGGTTATGGTCATTGGCTTTGGACACGGTAGAACAAAAGTGACAATCAGATTAGTGCGATTAGTTGTTAGCATTAGTTCCAGAAATTGGTAGGCTATTGCTCATCAACCAAGTATTTGAACAGGTCGTCAATTACAGCATCAGCAGCAATTAAATTTGATCCGATCCAGGCGTAAACGTCTACAACATACACCTGACGTTGCTGAACAGCCTTGAGCGATCGCCAGAGAGGGTCTTGTTGCCACTTTTTAGATGCTTCAGCAGCTACATCCTCACGAGCTTGAATAAATAAAATATCAGCATCCATTTCTCCTAGCTTTTCTTCAGAAAGAGGATAGTAAACTAGACCATTAGGTACATCAATATCTTGTGATTTTGGACGTTTTAGTCCGATATCTTTAAGAATAGATCCTGCAAATGAATTTCTACCCCATACCTGCACAGTACTGTCCTCAGCGAGAGTGATGACGGATATTGTTTTATCCACATATCGATTTTTTAAGGCTAATTTAAGCTTCTCAATTCGTTGATAATATCTATCCCATTCTTGTTGTGCAACATCCTGCTTTCCTAATGCTTCAGCCATGAGGTTAAAAAAATCTTTCCAATCTGGAGTTTCTCCAAAACGCAGCATTATCGTAGGGCTGATTTGAGAGAGAAGAGGGTAAATACTACGAACAGCAAGATCCCAACTGATGATCAAATCAGGCTTGAGCAACGATATTTTCTCCAAATTAGGCATACCTTGACTGCCTAGTACGGGTATATCCCCTATTTCTCTTCTTAAATATGGAGGAAAGTTATCTTGTGAATAACTGGAGGCTGAAGTACTGCCAATTGGTTTGATCCCTAAAGCAAGTGCATTAGCCAGAGCGAAGTGAGAAATAGTAACCACTCGTTTAGGATTATGAGGAATACAAGTTTTCCCCATTACATGAGCTACAACTCGACACTCTGGTGTTGCCTGTTCTGAGTTCTTGACAGGATGGTTAACACTCCTGCCACAGGCTCCAATAACTGAGCAAACCAAAAGCCCTAGCAGAAACAGATAGGTAATACGGCGTTGAAACATTTTCATTGGTGTCGCCTTGCTACTTAAAATTCCCACGAGATTTGCCCCTGCATTGTAAATGGCTCACCGGGAAACACCTCCAACTCTCCGTAGGAAGCCTGAAAATAATCTACATTGAATAAATTTTGAAGATTGAGGGAAGCACGAAAACGATCATGCCGATAATAAATCGCCGCATCCGTCCGCAGGTAACTAGGCAAAACAAATGCATCGCTAAACCCTTGACGCTCACCGACGTAGAATAACCCCAAGCCAAACCCTAAACCTTGTAAGGCACCTTGTTGAATTTGATAAGTAGTCCATAGGTTAACAGAGTTCTCAGGTACATTACTCAAGCGACCGCCTACAGGAAGATCATTATCTCTAGTGATTTGGGCATCCGTGTAGGCATAGCCCGCAGTAATGTTCCATCCCGGCAAAATTTCGCCTGCGACGCTGAGTTCAACACCTCGGCTACGCTGTTCACCGACTTGAATCGAAAATCCTTCATTGTCCGGATCAGACGTTAGAACATTGGATCGTGTCAATTCGTAAAGAGCAAGGGTTGTCGAAAGCCGATCATTCAAGTCCGCTTTGATTCCAACCTCATACTGAGTGCCACGCTCTGGTTGAAAACTGCTACCATCAAATGCTATGCCAAGGACTGGAGCAAATGAGTTAGTGTAACTGGCATAAAGTGAAATTGGCTCAATAGGCTGATAAACAATTCCGACACGAGGACTGAGTGCGTTACCGGATTGATTGTTTGATTCAGTAACTCCTGTTCCTGCTCGAAAAAATCGATCAGTTTGATCATACATATCAAACCGTACACCCAGCAGCAGCTTAAGATTCTCTAGCAGGGTAATCTGATCTTGAACATAAAAGCCTAAATCATTTCTTAAAAAGGTATTGATTCTAGTAAGAGATGGAGTCTCAAAAGGCTGCCCGTACACAGGGTCAAACAAGTCAATTGATCCGATGGTTCCGAAGGAGTCTTGAATGCTAAAGGATGCGTAACCCAGGTTGGCTCCAAAGACTAGCTGATGCCCTATCGAGCCAGTTGAGAAATTACCTGTAAGGTTTAATGCGACTTCGTAGGCATCATTTTCGAGATCCCTGAATAGGGTAGAACGATTTAGCGTTCGGTTATCAGGCTCAAGGCTATCAGGGAGAATAAATAGTAAATCCTCTCGAAGTGAGCCGAACTGAAACGCATTCTGTAGTGACCAGGTATCACTAAACTGATGCTCTAGCCTATATCCAACTCTGGTCGTAGTACCATCTATGGAAGCGTCAGTTTCTCCAATATAACGATCTCGGGCGATGCGACCATTGGGATTAGGCAATACAGTGCCGACTGCTGGTAGTCCCGGAGTAAACGAAGTTTGTGCATCTGTATAATCGAATTCTATTGTTAAATTAGTTCTATCTCCAATTGCCCAGCTTAATACAGGAGCAACAAAAAATTGATTCTCCTTGTAAATATCAATGAAGCTATTTCTATCCAGATAAGATGCATTGAGTCGATATAAAACTGTCCTGGAGTCATTCAGTGGACCAGACAAGTCTGCTGTAACCCGGTAAAAATCAAAGCTGCCAATTGTGGCATCAAGGGAGTAGAAAGGTTCGCGTAGCGGTTGCTTTGTCAGCAGGTTGATGGTTCCACCTGGATTACCTGGACCAAACAGCACTGAAGCTGGACCCTGGAGAAATTCAACCCTCTCAATATTAGTAAAAACAGTTGGCGCTCCTGAAAAACGTTCTCTCAGACCATTTCTAAGAAAATTGCCACCAAAAGGAAAGACTCCAAAGCCTCGGATATTAATTAAGCTATCGGGCTGTGTGGAAGGCGAGATTTGGTTTGCCGCAGGAACATTTCTAATGACTTCTTCCAAACGAATGACGTTTTGATCTTCTAGCACTTGCCGAGGCACGACTTGAATAGATTGGGGAATATCTCTCAATGGTGTAATCCGTTCGCGTGGCGGTCGAGGCATCATCCACTGCATATCCCTCTTCCTGCTCCCCCGTCACCACTACCTGAATTGCATCTTCCTCAACTTCTACTGTCGCTGTGCCCCTCGTAACACTCAAGACCAAGTTTTGAGCTTCTGTGTTGACCGTCGCTGTGGGTGGAGCCTCTGATCCTGTGATCGCCACTCGAATGCCGTCCCCTCGCGGTGTAATGCTTACTAAAGCAATGCCTTCCGCCGGATTAGCTGCCTGAAACTCATTGCCCTCCGGCAATGCCAGCACTGCATTCGGGATATCTACAATTAACGCATTGCCAACCACCGAAGTAGTAGGAGTCAGTTCTCCTGAAGTCTCTAAAACGATCGCAATTCCATCGGCTGTGGCATTGAGATTCACACCCGTAATCTGCGCGATCGCCTGGGCAATCTCAGTCAACCATTCATTCATCGTGGTCGCAGGCTGCTCAATCTGGCTGAGGCGAGGAATTTCAGTTTCCCTTTTAGTCTCCTGAAGCTCTGCAACTTCGGCAGTCTGCGCTTCTATCGTTCCTGTCTCTTGAGATCTATTCTCCTGCTCAACCTCTGCCCAGGCAGGGCAAGCCATCAGCATGAGTAAAACACCCGCTATCCAAATCGATCGCTGTTGTTGATTCATAACTCCACACACCAAAACACAAGAGACGGTAAGACAGAACTCCTTACCCTCAATTGCAAATCATTTGCAAAAAGCTTACCGGAAAGCAGCAGCGTATGGGCGATCGCATTGATCACGAGCGGGAATTTTTAGATCACAAGCGGGAATTTTGGCATCTCCCAAATTCCTTTGTCTTCCAATCAGTAGGGAATAGGCTTTAGGATTGATGCCAAATCTCTTTCTAAATGCGGCGGCAAAGTAACCACGATTGGCAAAACCGACTGCGTGAGCAATCTGAGTAATCGACAGATTTCCCTCCTCTAGCAATTGCTTAGCCTGTTCCATGCGGTATTGATGTAAATAACCAAATACGGTAGTGCTAAAAACCTGGCGAAATCCCCGCTTCAGAATAAATTCGTTTAGACCAACCTGACGAGCCAATGCTTTAAGCGAAGGCGGATTCTGCAAGTGTTTTGCCAAAATCTCCCTGGCATAGTGAAGGCGATCGACATCTTCTGCTTTTAATTGCCACAGGTTGCCTTGATTGGCTTGCTGGTTCACCGCTTCCAACTGCAACGCCATCAGTTCCCACACTTTACTTTCGAGATACATTCGTTTGACTGCGCCTTGGTGGGGGCAATTCACGATCTGTTGTAAGGTGATTTGCATGGCAGCAGTAGGTGCATGAGAACAAACGAAACGCTCTTGGTCAGGTTTCTTAAGCAGTTTTTGGAATTCTTCAGGAACTTCTCCAGCGCGATCGCTCACAGATGCACAAAATAGTTCAGGCTCCATATGAACGCACACCTCAAAGTTGCGCTGTCCTGGTAAATACTCACACGAATCCTCGCAAGCATTGCCACTGCCAGAAAAGAAATACTCTCCATCGCTAGATGAGGGCTGGTGGACAAATTCCTTCACAGTCCAAAAACTACACTCTAGCGGATGGGCACGCTCAGGAGATTCAACAATCAGCGGTTTGTGGAGTTGATAATCGCCAATCTCCAACAATAGCCCCTCCTGAAGCTGAAGCGATCGCCAATAGCCTTGCCCAAACTGCTCCGGGTATTTCCAGATGGTGTCAGCCTTATCTGGGCGCGTCATTTGTGCTGTTGCCAAAGGCTCCTGAAACAACGCCCAGTAGTCAGATTGAGAGAGTGCGATCGCCATAATTACTGTGGTTGACTTTAATTGCAAATCATTCTTATTATTAATACCTTAATTTTTGGAGGGATTGCAATCCAGTATTATGAAGCGTGAGTATCAACGACTCATGTCTAATGCCGATGGCATGACTCAATGCTGCAATTGGGATTGAATTGCCCCGATTATGCAGACTTTGTAAGGCGGTTAGAGACAAAAGGATCAGCGGGCGATCGCTAACCTATGGCGAAATGACTTGATCTAGGCGACTGACCTGATACTGCTTAACCGTCTCCAATGATTTTTCGTCTCCTGAATTCCACATCGTCGTGACCTGACCGCAAGCCTCAACTCTGGCTGTGTAGGCACCCGATCGAGTTCCATCTGGTGAGGTAAAGTTAATGCGAACCTCTGCCCAGTTAGGATAATCTGCATCGGATGGGTCGATCGCCAATGTTTCGCTATGCTTGAGGTAATTGAGCCAATCCCAACCTTCCTGCATCCAGATTTCTCGCTCGGCAATTTGTTCAGCCCAGCCTAGTCCTGCCCATCCTCGGTAAAACGATCGCAACCCCGCTACAGAACCATTGCGATGCACTAGCAAATCCAGAATTTCTGGCTCTAAATGCCCCCAGTAGCGACCTTCGGGTAGATCGAGTAGGGTGGGTGCAAACTGATGTCCGCCAAAATGGGAACAGCGCCAGACTTGGAGAGATGATGAATGGCGCATGGCGTACTCTTTGCGAAGTTTTTCATAGATGGGATAACCAAACCTGCCGCAAGCCACGTCGTAGTTGCTATGGGTACAGATTAGTAAGTCTCGGATGTGATTGGTGTTTTGCTGATAGGACGTGAAGTTGGGAAGTTGGTCTGGTTGAGTAAGCAAGGCGTTGATCAGAGGAGCTAGTTCAGTAAACGGCAGAATGAATTCCTGCTTGGTGTATTGTGCAAATTGCTTAGCAGGGCGCTGGTAATAGATGACTCGTGTGGCATTGGGCTGGGTGTAGTCTCGATCGGGCGCAATGGCTAGTGGTCTGAAGTTGATATCCTGATTCCAAGCAGTTTGAAACACATCGATGACTGGTTGGGGCAACGTTCCAGGTTCAATCCAAATTGCAGGCGACCAGGGTTGAGGCAGTTCAATCAGCAGAAAGCGATCGTAGGTGGCTCCTGTGCCGATCGGATCTTCGTGATTAGATTTGGACACAACTGAACAAAATCGGCAGGTAGTTAAAGCTTGGTTAGGAGACATAAGCAAATCAACATGAATGGATACCAAGAGTTGTTATTGATGATTAATTCCTGACGAGATACTTGAACAGATCATCAATGACGGCATTGGCAGCCAGCGGCCCTGCTCCAATCCAGTAGCCAGGAACCTCATAGACTTTCCCTTGCTGCACGGCGTTTAATTGTGCCCATAGTGGATCGGTTTTCAACTGCTTTAGGGCAATCTGCGCCTCTTGCTGGTATTGCTGGTTATAGCCATACGTCCACATAAAGATCACATCTCCGTCAGCATCTCGAATGCGTTCTTTAGAAATCTCGTAAGCTGCCCCTGACTTGTCTTGAGAAGGCGGACGAGGTAATCCGGCATCCTCTAAAATTGTGCCAATGAAAACATCGTTTAGATAGAGACTAATGTGAGTGGGATAGACGCGCACAACGGAGACTTGAGTGTTCTCTAATCGCTCGCCCATTTGAGTTTTGAATGTCTCTAGCCGATCGTTGTAGTCTTGTAAAATCTGTTCCGCAACATCGGTCTTTCCCAACGCCTCGGCAAAGTTCATCAGTGCTGCTTTCCAATCCTTTGAGTCTTTGTGAGGCGTTAAAACTGTTGGGGCAATTTGTGATAATTGACGATAGGTTTGCTCGTGGATCATTGTGCCTAAAATTAAATCAGGTTTAAGCGCCAATATTTTCTCCAGACTGGGTTCTCCTTCGCTACCCAGGTTTTCAATTCCTTGTATCTTTCCTTGAAAATAGGGCGGAGTATTTTCAAAAATAACGCTGCCAACGGGTTTAGCCTGTAATGCCAAAACGCATTCTAAGGCATATTCATCTAGTGTGATAATCCGGTTGAGATTAGTGGGAACTGTGGTTTTCCCCTTACCGTGTTCAACAACGTGTACTGCTGCGGAAGATTGTAATTCTACACCATTGTCTCCGCTATCTCCTAATTGTTCGACACTGCTGCCATTGCAGGCAATCACCCAAACTAACGTGATAATCACCAGCAGAATCCGCAAAATCGATCGATGCATTCTTCCCGCCATGCCACATCTCTGCTACATTTTTCTAAAACTCTACCGATACGCTGCCCACAATCGTCAAGGGTTCACCCGGTCTAACTGTGTTGGTTCCAAAATCTGCCCCTGCAAAATGCCGCTCATCAAACAAGTTCTTGATGTTAAGCGCGGCTCTCCAGTTATCACGACGATAATAGACAGCCGCATCCGTGCGGATAAAAGAGGGTAATTCATAGGTGTTATCAAAATTACCGGGTCTATTATCGACATAGAATAAGCCAATACCAAATCCCAATCCCTGGAGCGTTCCAGTTTGTATCTCATACGTTGTCCAGAGACTAGCCGTATTGGGAGCAACATTGGCGTTGCGTAATCCCTCCGGAAAGAAGGGATCATCGCCACTGTCTGTGACTTTGGCATCCGTGTAAGCATAGGAGGCAATGATATTCCAACCGGATAAGATTTCCCCTGCAACATCCAATTCAATCCCCTGGCTTCTGACTTCACCCAAGGGCAGCGAGAAGTTGGGATCGTCTGGATTGGTAGTAGCCACGTTGGTCTTGGTCAGATGGTACGCGGCCAAATTTGCAATCAGGCGATCGCCTAGAAATTCGCCGCGAATGCCCACCTCAAACTGTCGTCCCCGTTCGGGTTCCAGAAAAGAACCATCGGATTGGGTAAACACATTAGGCTGAAACGACTGGCTATAGCTGGCATAGAGTGAAATGGGTTCGATCGGCTGATAGAGAATGCCAATTCGGGGAGAGAAAGCCTCTTCGTTTTGGTCACTGCCAGTACCGCTCAGAAAACTGAAAGAACTCTGATCAATAATGTCGAATCGTCCACCGATCAGCAGATGCAAGTTGTCTAAGAGGTCAATTTGATCCTGGATAAAAAAGCCCACTGTGTTGGTGGCATTGAAGCGATCGATAGTCAGCAGCGGCAGATCCGATCGCTCAGGTCGGAAGGCACCGTATTCTGGGTCAAAGATGTTAATCGATGGAGTAGACTCGGCGGCTCTGGTATTGCTGCGCTGGGTGTTTCGGCTCCAGTCTACGCCCAATAACAGGGTATGGTCGACCGATCCCGTTGAGAACTCTCCCACTAGCTCGGTCTGGAGGGCAAAACTCTCGCGGTGGTCATCATTGGAACGCAAATTGCGCGTCAATATCCCCGTTTCCTCGTCCAAACTATCAGGCTGAAAGGCAGAGTCTAAGGAATCGCTAAACAGCGTCCGGAAAGCGTTTCGCACCCGCCAGTTGTCGCTAAAGCGATGCTCAAAACGGTATCCTGCGCCAACTTCTTCCACCTGCCGGAAATCATCTTCCTCGCCCAGTATTCGGCTGATGGGAATATCTGCCACTTCATCGCCAATGACCACTAAGCCGCGATCGAAGGGGCGCTCGTCGCGCACATGATCAAATTCCAGTGTCAGATCGGTGCGATCGCTAATTTGCCAGGTCAACACCGGAGCAATAAAGTATCGTTCGGTGGCGCGGCTAAAATCTCGAAACCCGTCTTCGTTCAGGTAAGCCGCATTGAGGCGATACAGCAGAGTTTCATCGTCGTTTAAAGGGCCCGAAAAATCGATCGACGGACGCACAAAGCCGTAATTCCCCAACTTTAGTTCTGCGGAGTAGTAGGGATCAGACAGCGGTATTTCGGTAATAAAGTTGATCACACCTCCCGGTTCCAGATTGCCATAGAGTAACGAGGCTGGACCTTTCAGCACTTCGACTCGTTCAATATTGGCAAATTCTCGAATGCCTTGAGCGTTGTCTCTGAAGCCATTACGTAAATACAAATCAAAGGCTGGAAACCCCCGGATCACGAAGCCACCATCCTGCGTGTTCCCAAACGTGTTGCCTGGGACGACCCCGCTGACGTTGCGAACCGCGTCTTCCAGTTGAATTACCTGCTGGTCTTCGAGAATCTGTCGGGGAACCACCTGAATCGATTGGGGAATATCTCGCAGTGGTGTATCGGTGCGGGTGGCGGTCGTCGCCTCATCGACCTGATATCCCTCTTCCTGCTCCCCAGTCACCACCACCTGAATCGCGTCTTCCTCTGTCACTTCTCCCGGTTCACCCGATGTCACACTCACCACCAATTCCTGAGCCTCCGTGCTTACCTCAGTCACAGGCGGCGCATCTGTTCCTGTAATGGCAACTCGCACCCGATTATTGGGCAAATTGGTCACACTGATTAGCGCAATTCCCTCACTTGGATCGGCTACCCGGAATTCATCCTCATCTGGCAAGACCAGTGTTGCATCTGAGATATCAATAATCAACGCATTGCCCACAATAGAAGGGGAAGCAGGCTGCAATTGCCCTGTTGCATCCAGAATGACCTCTACTCCCTCTGGAGTTTGGTTTAATCGTACTCCTGTAATTTGCACCAAAATCTGTGCCAGCCATTCCTCAACCGTTGTTGCAGGTTGCTCAAGTTCGCTGACTGTGGGGAGTAGCGAGTGGGGAGTAGCGAATGAAAAAAAATCTTCATCGATTTGCGGTTCTGGTCTATCTCTTATCTCTTCTTCGCCCTGATCCCTAATTCCCCATTCCTGATCCCTATTTTCTATTCCCTCCAAGCTCACCTCTGCCCAAGCAAATGGAGCCAACCACACCGAGAACAAGCTTGCAATAAGCGACGATCGCCACAACAAATTCAACATCACACCACACACCTCATGAGCAATGGGAAAGTACAGGGAGTGGGCGAAATCATTGCTGCTCCCTGCTATTACTAATCTTTCTCAATAAGCTTACCGGGAAATAAGATCTAACTTGCAGGTACTTTTAGCTTCAAACGGATTTTTTTTGTTTTCAAACGGATTTTTTGTCAACCCACACTCATGCAGTTGAAGACTGATTCGACATAGAAACAGACAAAACCGTGGATTTCTGAAATAATTTAGGATTAACGCCAAATTTCCTCTTGAATGCCACAGCAAACGCGCTCTGACTCGTATAGCCGACTGCTTTCGCGGCTTCTCGGATATTAATTTGTCCAGTGGTCAGCAATTGTTGGGCTTGCTCCAATCGATAATCGTGGAGATATCCAAACACCGTTTTGCCAAACACCTGACGAAAACCTTGCTTGAGCTTGCAATCATTCAGTCCAACTTGATGAGCCAACTCCAACAAAGAAGGCGGATTGTCTAAACGGTTGAGGAGAATTTCTTTGGCATGGTGAATGCGATCGACATCATCTCGCTTCAGAAACGATGAAACTTGAGATTTGCCGCTGCGAATATCTAACTCTTGCTCAATTAACAAGGTCAACAATTCCCAAACTTTGCATTCTAGATACAGGCGTTTGGTGATACCTTGATAAGGGCAATTCAACAGTTGTTGCAAGACCACCTGCATGGGTACTGTGGTGAGACCAGAGCGAAAATAGTATTCTTGAGTGGACTGCTGAATCAGGTGTTTTAACTCAGGAGGAAGTTGATCTGCTGGGTTGCCTAAGAAGTTGCCAAATAATTCTGGTTCAATATGGACATTAACCGTTAAGTGCCGTTCCTGAGCAAAGGATCGGCTGATTTCTCTGGGGGCTACACCGCTACCACAGAAGTTATATTGCCCTGCCCTGAAGACGCGATCGCCGCTGGTGGAACTATTGCAGAGATAAAACATATATTCCAGTGGGTGTTCTCGATCGGGTGCTTCTGAAATCACATCGTCATGCAGCGTATAGTCAGCAATGGTCAGATATAATCCTTCCCGCAGATCAACCTCTCGCCAAAACCCATGTCCTAACTGCGACGGGTATTTCCGAATGATATCAACTTCATCAGAAGCAGGCTGTTTACCTTCTACACTTTCCTGAAATAATGCCCAGTAGTCAGCTTGAGAGAGTGCGATCGCCATATTGTGAGATTGAACTAGTTGCAACTAATTCTCAATATTTTTGCACAGTTCGCTAATCACTTGAAGCGATCGCCGATTTTTTTAAGAAACAGGTGGAACGCGAACTAATAAACGCGATCGTAAGGACTCAGGCATTTTAGCTGGCAACACGTAGCCGTCTTCACTTTGCCTATAAAGTTGATCAAATTGCAGCAACGCATCGGCTTCATTTGCGGGAACGTTGGTGAAGAGATAGGTGACTTTGTCTGCGGCAGAGAAGGCAATGGCATAAACTCGCTGAGTTTGATTTGAGCTAATCTAAAGAGGCAACCGTGGCATACTCAGCAGTTCTCATATGACACAGATACCAGCAAACGCCTACCCCTTTGTTGAAGAATTTTTGACTGACAATAGTGGTCAAGTCTGCAAGGTTGTCTTGCAAGTAGATGATTATCGGCGGCTACTCGAAGCGCTTGAAGATGAATGGCTATATCGAGCGATAACAAGACGTTAAGCATGAAGTTCCGCTCAGCTTGAGTGCTGCCCTGCAAGAACTTGATAGCGATGAAGGTTGAATATATCAGCCGCTCAAAAAGCTGCTTGCCATTGCTTAGTTATTCATTCGTAGCAACGCTTGGTAACCTGCCTGCACAAAATGCTCATCAGCAGTAACAGCTTCACTCAGGTTTTGATTTTTCATTACCACAAATGAAATGCAGTCTGTTAAGCCCCAGTCCTTGTCATTACGAGCAGCATAAAGCTGTAAGGCTTGATCGAGTAATGCTGTGTCAACACTCATGACATGAATATTTGGAGTTTGATAGCACAACTGAATAAATTCAACGGCTCCCTGCCGATTCACCTCACTCAGACCATTGCCTACTTCAATTAAAATGGCTTCTGTAATCCACACCTCTGCTGCTTCAACCTGAGGCAACAGAGCCAGCGCCTTAGCATGATACCGATCGCGGGAATTGTAGAGGGCTTGAATAAACACTGTGTCAAGAAAAAGACGGCTTTGGCTCATCTATTTAAGACTCTCGCTTTGGAGTGCCATAGAGATAGTGGTCATGCTCTTTAGACCAGTCTTCTGGCATCTCTACTGTTCCGGCATGAGCGCGTAAAACCATCCAGGCTGTTTTAACTACTGCTGATTGCGCTGTCGGTTCTCCGTTAGTTGCTGCTTGTGCTAACAATGCTTCGTTGATCACCACCACTGCTCGATGAGTTCCCGGCGGCAAATCTGAGGCTAACTCAATCGTGAGCTTTCCCTCACGATCGACCACGGCGATGGTTTCTATGGTTCTCATCCTGAAGCCTCTCTCATACCCTAAATTGAGTGCTAATCCAGTTTAGCGCCCACTGCCCTTTAGACCGATGGAATTTTAGCCACCTCTGCTGATTGCAACACTTCAGGAAATTGCTTCCAGGGGATGTCTCCATTCTGGCTGTTGAGATAGAGTTCGCCAAATTGGAGCAGCGCATCGGCTTCATTTGCAGGGAGGTTGGTGAAGAGATAGGTGGCTTTATCGGTGGCGGAGAAGGCAACGGCGCAGGGATGGCTGCACGTCCACAGACATCCAACTGCTCGAATTTCCAGATCCGCTTGGTGCGTCCAGGTTTGATGTAGGTTCTGGAGTTTGTTCAACAGTTTGGAGCCGTCGGATGGGTCTGTAGTTTGGTCTTGATCAGACTCGGCGTTGCAGGATTTGCAGATGAATAAGACGTGTTTAACCATGACTCTTATTGTTCTTCAATTAGGTATTTGAAAAGGTCATCAATTACGGCATTTGCAGATAGAATACTGCTACCAATCCAATAGCTAGGCACCTCGTAAACTTGTCCTTGCTGAACAGCTTTGAGTCGTTGCCAGAGTGGATCAGCTTTGAGTTTGGCAATTTCAGTTTGCACCTCTTGCTGAGATTGCCCGGACTCATTATTCCACAAAAAGATCACGTCTCCGTCAGCAATTTGCAGACTTTCTTTAGAGATGTCTAACTGTCCAGTTGGGGTTTGTAAAAGCGGACGAGCCAATCCAGCGTCTTCTATGATTGAGCCAACAAAGGTATCGCTAGTATAAATTGAGATCGTGTTGGGATAAATCCGAATAATAGAAACTTCAAGCTGTTGCAAGCGAGTGCCCATTTGAGCTTTGAAGTCGGCTAAGCGATCGCCATAAGATACCATAAGCTGGTTTTTCACATCTGTCATACCAAGCGTTTCTGCGTTATGCATCAGGATATCTTTCCACTGTCCGCTGCTTTCAAAGTTAAATAAAACAGTAGGGGCGATTTTCGTAAGCTGTGAGTATATTTTTTCATCTTCGGTCAGCCCTAAGATCAGGTCTGGTTTAAGCGCAAGAATTTTTTCCAGGCTCGGCTGAGTAAAGTTGCCAACTGCTTCAATGCCAGATAGGCGATCGCGCAAATAGTCTCGATCGTTTAGCCAGTCTGGGGACATGGCAACTCCTATAGGCTGTATTCCAAACGCCAAAACGTTTTCAAGTGAGAATGGGTCAATTGTCACCACGCGCTGAGGATTAAGAGGAACACAGGTTTCGCCCATAGCGTGTTCAACGATTCGACAATCTGATGTTTGAAGTGGTGAGTCAGAGACGCTATCTGATGAAACGTTGTTACCACAGGCTGAAACTAGACAAAGAATCAGGGTGATCAAAATCAGTAAATGGAACCAGAAATACTTAAAAAAAACGCCAGAAACTCGGAAGTGAGTAACTTGTCTAAAACCTTGCACCCACAGAATTCCTTTACTTCTCGGCAGAAAGTTCACAGCTTCTCTTACCCCTAACTCTTCAGAATGTTACTGAGACTGAACCGACAATGGTAAAAGGTGTGCCTGGCGTAATTACCGCTCGATCATCGACGGCTTCAGTATAGTCGATATTAAAGAGATTCCTAACATTGATGCCCGCTCGCCAGTTGTCTCGTCGGTAAAAAAGACTGGCATCGGTACGGAGATAACTTGGAACGCTGAAGGAATTCTCTAAGTCTTGTCGATCGCCAACAAAAAATAGTCCTAGTCCAAAGCCCAACCCTTGCAAGTCTCCGCTTTGAATTTCGTAGGTTGACCATAAACTAGCGGCATGTTTTGGTACACCTGCCAGTCGATTTCCCTCTAACGGACTGCCTTCATCCTCGGTCACTTCGGCATCTGTGTAGGCATAGGAGGCAATAATATTCCAACCGGAAAGGATTTCGCCAATCACATCTAGTTCAATTCCCTGACTTCTCTGCTCTCCAGTTGCAATACTGAAGTCCGGGTTATCCGGGTCTGTAGCCGCAATGTTAGTTTTGGTCAGGTAATAGGCTGCCACGTTGGTCGTCAGTCTATTTTCAAAGAACTCACCTCTAACACCAACTTCATATTGCGTACCGCGTGTAGGTTCGAGGATGTCTCCTTCAACGGTTGTACCAAAGTTGGGGGCAAAGGAACGACTGAAGCTGGCGTAAAGGGAAAGTGGTTCGATGGGTTGATAGACAATCCCGATGCGGGGAGAAAATGCCTCGTCTTGTTGTTGGTCAGTTGTATCTGAGAGAACATCTCCAGCAGAAACAGATGTAAAGAAAGAATCTTGATCGACGATGTCAAAACGTCCACCTACGAGTAGCTTTAAATTATCTGTCAATGCAATCTGATCTTGCAGATAAAGTCCAAAAGCCCGTACTGTTCCTCCGAACAAAGACTGTCTTTCATTTTCAAGCTCAGATCGGCTTGGTCTGGGAGCACCATAAACTGGGTCAAAAATGTTGATGATACTACGCTCAAGCGCGGATCGATTATCAAAATCATTCGTTTCTCTGGAGAAATCAGCCCCTAGTAAAAGGGTATGTTCGATCGAGCCTGTAGAGAACTCACCTACAAGATTGGTTTGCAGAGCATAGCCTTCGATAGTACCATTTTGGTCAGTAATGTCTCTTGCTAATTCACCTGTTTCTTCGTTCAGATTGCCCCTATTTTGAAACGCTCTCGTTGTACGCTCTGTCGAAATATAGCGAAAGACATTCCGGAGTTGCCAGTTTTCGCTGAACCGATGTTCTAGGCGATAGCCAGCCACATACTGGTTCCTGATATTAACATCATCCGGTTCGCCCAAAATTCGATCGAATGGGATATCGGCGATTTCATCACCAATGGCAGCTAAGCCGCGATCGAAGGGACGTTCATCGTAGAGATACTCAAAGTTTAAGGTTAAATCTGTATTGTCAGTAATGGCTAAACTGAGTACAGGGGCAACAAAAATTCGCTCAATTCCCTGATCAAACTCACGAAAATCATCAGCCGTTTGATAAACCGCATTCAACCGATAAAGTGCAGTGCGATCGGAGTTGAGTGAACCAGACAAATCAATGCTAGGACGAAGCAAACCAAAGTTTCCAGCTTGAAGTTCGACTTCATAAAATGGATCTTCTAAAGGCTGTTCTGTGACAACGTTGATAATACCGCCTGGCTCAAGGGTGCCATACAAAACAGACGCCGGACCTTTGAGCACTTCTACCCTTTCTATATTTGCGGTTTCTCTAAAACTGCTATTATTTCCTAGATTAGATGTACCTAGTTCAATACCATCTAATAGAACATTGTTGGTTTGAAAACCCCGAATCAAAAATGCATCGCCACTATTACCAAAATTGCTGCCTTCAATCACTCCGCTCACATTGCGGGTCGCCTCTCGAAGCTGAATGACTTGCTGGTCTTCTAATACCTGCTGAGGAATGACTTGAATGGATTGAGGAATGTCGCGTAATGGCGTATCTGTTCGGGTTGCAGTTGTGGCATCAGATGGGCTGTAGCCTTCATCCTGCTCTCCCGTTACCACAACCTGAATCGCATCCTCATCGGTTTCTGCCGCTTCAGTTCCAGGCGTAACAGCTAACACTAATCCCAATGATTCCACGCTCAAATTAGCAGTAGGCGGCGCATCCACTCCGGTAATTGCCACCCGAACGCGATCGCCCGGTAAACTGGTCACGCTCACCAACGCAATTCCTGCCGTCGGATTTGCTGCCTGAAACTCATCGCCCTCTGACAGTGCCAGCACCGCATTGGGAATATCCACAATCAGCGCATTTCCCACCACCGAGGTAGAAGGAGTCTCCAAAGATTCAGACGTTTCCAGCGTAATTTCTAAACCCGTATCGGTTGCTGTCACCTGCACCCCTGTCACCTGCACCTGTGCTTGGGCAATTTGAGCCATCCACTCATCCACAGTGGTTGCGGGTTGCTCAAGGTCGTTGAGATGTGGGATTTCTAGAGTTAAGGGATCTTGTACGTCACTGGTTAACTGTCCTTCGTTTCGTAGCAACCCACGATCGACCACCAATGACTCCTCCCTTCCAGATTGCCTATCCCCGATTTCCTCTTCCGCCAAAACACTGGGGACAACAAGTAGTGAAAAAATACCCGATAAAACCACGAGTTGTACAAATCGATTCACCATGACTCCACACACCTGGGATACTATCAGAGCCAGCGGTTTGTTAGTCGCCAGCCCGGTAATAAGAATATTTCTCAAATAGATTACCGGAGTGTGAGGTCAGATAGGCGATCGCAATGTCTGCTCAACGGAATATTTTTGTGAACTAGACGGAATTTTTGCTTAAACTAATGCTGAAGCGCTATCCATGCCCTTTGCGGTAGGCTCCAGGCGTACAGCCAAACTTCTGACAAAATGCCTTGGTAAAGTAGTTGCGGGCAAACCCTATAGACCGAGCAACCTCAGCAACCGTCATCTCTCCAGTGGTGAGAAGTTGTCTAGCTTGCTCTAGCCGATAGTGATGCAAATAGCCAAATGCCGTCGTACCAAACACCTGACGAAAGCCGCGCTTCAGGGTACACTCGTTTAAGCCAACCTGCCGTGCCAGTTGCGTCAAAGACGGTGGATTGTTTAAATTCTGCAACAAGATGGCTTTAGCGTGGTGAATCCGATCGACATCATCGGGCTTCAGCCAGACAGGAGATTGTTTGCCTTGTTGAGTTTCCACCTCCTGCTCCAGCAATAACGCCATCAATTCCAACACTTTGCTTTCTAGAAACACTCGCTGGGTAAATCCTTGATAGGGACAGTGCAAAATTTGCTGCAAGGCGATGTGCATTGCTGGTGTCGCCTGCCCCGGACGGACGTAGTATTCCTGATTGCGATCGCCAATCAAGTGTTGCAGCGCGGCGGGAACCTCTCCATTAGGGTTGCCTGCAAACGATTGAAATACCTCCGGCTCAATGTGAACGCTTACCCACATGCTTCGCTGGTTAGCAAATTGTTTCCAATGCTCTCCCGGTGAAATGCCGCTGCCGTAGAGGTGGTAAAGAATAGCATCAGCCGAAGCTTGATGTCCGCCTGCAAGGTTAAAGGTGTATTCAAGCGGATGTTCGCAGTCGAAAGAATGGGTGATGATATCGTCATGGGTTTGATAGTCTGCGATATCCAACACCAATCCCTCTCGCAAGCTAATCTCTCGCACAGAGCCATGTCCCAAAAGCGATGGATACTTCCAGGTGATGTCTAACTGATCCGCAGTAGATACAGTGTGCTCATCTGCTGCACTCTCTTGAATCAGCGACCAGTAGTCAGATTGTGAAAGGGCGATCGCCATATTGTGAGATTCGGCTAGTTGCAACTAATTCTCAATATTCTTGCACAGTTCGCTAATCACTTGAAGCGATCGCCGATTTTTTTAAGAAACAGGCGGAACACGAACTAATAAACGCGATCGTAAGGACTGAGGTATTTTAGCTGGCAACACGTAGCCGTCTTCACTTTGCCTGTAAATTTGACTGAATTGCAGCAACGCATCAGCGATCGCCTCAGCAGGTAGATCGACAAAATGATAGGTGTATTTTTCAGGACAAGCAAAAGTGACAGAACAAGGGCGATCGCACGTCCATAAACATCCTACAGCTTGAACATTTAATTTATTATGCTCAGACTGATTCTGATTGAGTTGTTGTAACTGATTGAGTAACAGCACTCCTTCTGTGATTGTCTCTTCGGTGACATCATCATGGGCGATCGATGCGCTACAGGATTTGCAAACAAATAGCGTATGTTTTGTCATCATAATGGAGTTTCAACAAGATACTTGAACAGGTCATCAATCACTAAATTGGCAGCAGTCGTTCCACTTCCGATCCAATAACTTGGCACCTGATAAATTTTGTTTTGTTTTACTGCTCTCAAGCCTTGCCAAAGTGGATCAGACTTGAGTTCCGCTAATTTTTGTTGAGCTTGTTGGTTGGCTTCCGCCGTGTTTTCACCTGTCCAGATAAACATTACATCACCATCTGCTTGATGCAGCAACTCGCGGCTAATGGAAACTTGAATTTCATTGTCAAATCGCTTTTTTGCTTCTGATGCAGAAATGTTTTGGGCTTCAGGGCGCAGCAAGCCAGCATCCTGCAAAATCGTGCCGCAAAATGACTCTTTCAGGTAAAGATTCACGCTGTCTGGATAGATGCGAACTACAGAGACTTCTGTTTGCTTTAAGCGTTCTCCCATTTTCTGTCTGAACTGATCCAGTCGCTTATCATAGTCATTCATTACTTGTTTTGCAATTTCTGTTTTTTGTAGTATCCGAGCAACGTCCATAAAAACATCTTTCCATTGACCACTGTGTTCAAATCCATACAAAATTGTAGGCGCAATTTGTGAGGATTGAGAGTAGATCGTTTGGTGATAATCTTGTCCTATGATTAAATCGGGCTGAAGTGCTAGTATCTTTTCGAGGCTTGGTTCGCCTACATTGCCAATATCCTCAATCCCTATTAGATCTTGTTGCACCTGTGATGCAAACTCATCTGAAAGCGTAGCGCCAATCGGTTTAATGCCGAGGGCGATCGCAAACTCAAAGGTTGTTGTGTCTAATACCACCACTCGTTGAGGTTGCTTTGGAATGCAAGTTTTCCCCATTACATGAGTAACCCTGTAGCAGTCTTTCGATTGAGGCGAAGAGACTTGATTAGGTGCAGATGCGCAGGCGGTAGCGATGCCGATCGCCAGAATCATCAGCGTTAAAAAGCGCAAAAAACGAGGAATAAACCGCATAATTGTCTTGCCATCTAGAACGTGACTGATACTGAACCAACGACTGATAAAGGTTCTCCGGGTGCATTGGCTTCTCTAAATCCTTCGCTGTAACGGATGTAGTCTACATCGAAGAGATTCTGGACGTTCAGGGCAATTCGCCAATTATCGTGTCGATAAAAGATAGCAGCATCGTTACGCAGATAGCTGGAAAGCTCGTAAGTGTTTTCAAAATCACCTGGACGATTGTTCACGTAGAATAGCCCTAATCCAAACCCTAATCCTTGCAGCGTTCCAGTTTGAATCTCATAGGTTGTCCACAGGCTGGCGCTATGGTCTGCCACGTTGTCAGGTGTATTACCTTCAGGAATAAACGACTCTTTAGTAACTTCGGCATCAATATAGGCATAGGAGGCGATCACATTCCAGCCATCCAAAATTTCTCCAGCAATATCGAATTCGATGCCACGACTACGGATTTCGCCTACACCTAGGGAAAAATCTGGGTTATTGGGATCGGGAGCCGCCACGTTTTGTTTGGTAATTTCAAACGCTGCCAAATTTGCAATTAAGCGACTGTCTAAAAACTCGCCGCGAATTCCAATCTCAAACTGTTCACTAATTTCTGGCTCAAGAATTGAACCGTCCACTGTGGCATCAAACAGGTTGGGTGAAAATGCCTGACTGTAGCTGGCATAGAGAGACAGGGGTTGAATCGGCTGATACACAATTCCTACACGCGGCGTAAATCGTTCTACAGTATCTTCGGTCGTCGTGTTTGTTGTAATATCCAGCGATCGGTAATCAAAGATATCAAATCGACCCCCAAGTAGTAGCTTCAGATTGTCTGTAAAGGAAATTTGATCTTGCAAATAAATTCCTAAGTTATCTTGTCGGCTGTTGCCATTTCGCACGATCAGCGTCAATTCTTCCAAGCCGGGCTTGGGTGTATTGACTGCTCCTGCGGTGAAAATATTAGTGAAGAAGCCAGGATCGCCGGGCAGCCGTTGCTGCTGACCCCTAGTCGTTGCCCGATTTAAATCCACTCCTACCAGCAGTGCGTGTTCGATCGCTCCAGTTTCAAACTTGCCCACAACATTGGTTTGGAACACGTAGGATTCAGCGTAATCATCATTCGATCGCCAGCGTTGCTCCAATCTGCCAGAATCTTCAATTGTCCAAGACTCTAAACGAAAATCAAAGGTGTCCACTGACAAATAGCGAAAAGCATTGCGTAACGTCCAGTCGTCATTAAAACGATGTTCTAGACGATAACTGGTGCTGAGTTCCTCTGTGCTGGCGATTGTATCAGGATTTTGAAACAATCGATCGCGCGGAATGTCAGCAACTCCATCTCCAATGGCAGGAATGCCTCGATCGAAAGGGCGATCGGCTTCCGCATAAGTTGCATCAAAGGTAACGGTGGTGCGATCGCTGATATTCCACGTTAGAGAGGGTGCAATCACAAAGCGATGGATATTCTGGTCGTAGTCGCGGAATCCATCTTCTACTTCGTACAATGCATTTAAGCGATAAAGTAGCTCGCCATCGTTATCGAGCGGCCCCGTCAAATCAAGACTGGGACTGATAAAACCAAAGCTGCCACCTGATGCTTCAAAGGTGTAAAACGGCTCCGAAAGCGGTTGCTCTGTAATGATATTCACCACGCCACCGGGTTCAATGTTGCCGTAGAGAACAGAGGCAGGCCCTTTTAGTACTTCAATTCGTTCAATTAACTCGGCATCAGCAATACCAATCGAACTAAACGCATTGCGTCGGAAACCATTTTCTAAAAATACATCTGATTGGAAGCCGCGAATGTTGAAGCGATCAAGCGAACCGCCAAAACCATCGTCTACCTGCACTCCACTGACGCTTTGCAACGCCTCACTGACGCGATCGACCCGTCGATCCCGTAGCAATTGCTGCGGAATGACTTGAATGGATTGTGGAATGTCGCGCAGTGGCGTATCGGTTCGCGTTGCAGTTGTAGCATTGTTCGGTGTATAACCCTCATCCTGCTCACCCGTCACCACGACCTGAATCGCATCCTCGTCTGTTTCTGTTGTTTCTGTTCCCAGACTCACACTCAACACCAACCCTTGTGCTTCCGTCCTGACTACGGCTGTGGGAGGCGCATCCGTTCCTGTAATTGCCACCCGCACGCGATCGCGAAGCGCTCCCGGAACGGTATCGCCAGGGAGACTGGTAACAGTAACTAATGCAATGCCCTCAATAGGATTTGCGGATTGAAATTCGTTGCCATCTACTAACGCTAACGTCGCGTTATCAATATCGACAATTAACGCATTGCCAACGACCGAAGTTGCAGCAGATTGAGACAGTTCTCCAGTGGTTTCTAGCTGCAATTCCAACCCTTGCGCCGTTGAATTTAATTGCACTCCTGTAATTTGCACAGGTACAGCAGTGGATTGAGCCAACCATTCTGCAACCGTCGTGGCGGGACGATCCAGTTCACTGAGATTCTCTTCACTTAGCTGGGAAGTAACCGTTATTGCGACTGGTTCTTCCTGCACTTTCGTTTCCACAGGTGCCGATCGCCCAGTTTCTTCGCTAGCAGGATTAACTTCTGCCCAAGCAGGAGAAGCCATGAGCAATAACATGAATGCCAATCTTGCCGATCGCCAAATTTGGTTGAAAACCACGCCACACACCGCCGTAAATTAATTAAATCAAGAATTATTCTCAATAGAATAGTAGTAAACAGTAGTGGATTGGCGATCGCATTGACCACTATACGGAATTTTTTGAACGCTAGGCGGAATTTTTATAGCTAGATAAATACTCTCTGGGTGTTACCCCAAACTTTTTACGAAATGCAGACGCAAAATAACTGCGATTGGCAAAACCGATCGCTTGAGCAATCTCAGAAATATTTAATTGGCGTTCTTCCAGCAATTGTTGAGCTTGCTCTAACCGATAATCATGTAAAAGACCAAACGCAGTGGTGTCAAACACCTGACGAAAGCCTCGCTTCAACGTGCAATCATTTAATCCAACCTGTCGCGCCAATTCCATTAAAGAGGGTGGATTATCTAAGCGCTGCATTAAAATTATTTTTGCTTGATGAATTCGATCAACATCATCGGGTTTCAATGGATAAGCACAAGAAATAGTTTTTTTATTGTCGCGCAGTTTTAATTCTTCTTCTACTAACAGCGCCATCAATTCCCAAACTTTGCTCTCCAAATACATCCGCTTGGTAATACCCTGAAAGGGACAATGGAGAATTTGCTGCACTGCTGTTTGCATCATGCCTGTCGTTGTGCCAGAACGATTGTAATAAATTTGAGAAGAAGATTTAATTAAATGCTGTAACTCTTGTGGAACAGACTCTGCGGTTTGATTTAACCAAGTTGTGAATATCTCTTGCTCAATATGGACATTGACATCTATCTGCTCAGTGTTAACCCATTCGCTGGTTTCGACGGGAGCTAACCCACTACCACACAGGGAATATTGCCCTGTACGAGCAGAACTCTGCTGATTTTTGTATCCACCCGCCAGATGAAAGCTGTACTCCAAAGGATGCTCTCTCTCCGGTAATTGCATCGTGACAGTGTCATGCAGCTGATAGTGAGCGATCGCCAATTCCACGCCATCCCGCAATCTAATCTCGCGCCAATAGCCCTGACCCAATTGCTCAGGATATTTCCAAGTGATATCAAACTTATCATCACTAAAGGCATTTTGTTCTTCTACATCTTGAAACAATGCCCAGTAGTCAGATTGAGAGAGTGCGATCGCCATATTAACGTGATTATGTTTAATTGCAAATCATTCCTATTATTAATACCTTAATCTCTAGCAGGATTGCAATCCAGAACAGCAGTTGCACAGTTAGGCACGAGCCTAAAATTTGCTAAAGTAAAGGGAATTCGGTTGTGCGTCTACTGCCTGATTTTGGCACATAACAGCTAAGGTTAGCGGTTGCAGATACCCTTGAACTCAGTACCCCGATCGCCTGTCAATCCAAGGCACTGATGCACTGACGTTGTTAGCTGGAACACAGCCCTATAGGCATCAGCTATGCCTACACAAACCACTTTGCGGGTGCTTTTGGAATCACAGAAAATGCTGAAACCCCTGCCTTAGCAAATAACTTTCAGGATTGCTCAGGAATCATCGTGCCTATTTTTGAATTTATTCCATCAAGTTGAAAAAACCATGAAGTCTGTCCTAGCTTAAGTCGGTGGTCAGAAAAGGAGTTATCAAGCAGTTTCTGGCTTTCATCCAACCGAGCAGGCAACGATCGCAAGCCAATTGTAGTGAAACTTGAAAGCTTAACGTTGGGTGTCCAAAAGCTACAGAAATTCCTGTTTATCCTATTAGAAGCTGGTTCGCGCCCTACCTCATCTTTCAAATCACCGCGACGATGCTATAAAAAAACGATCGCCAGAGGGATAACTCTAAAGGTTAAACTCAAGGAGGTTACAATTAGCCCCATAGGTCAGGCAAAGAATGGCTAATTCATTGCTCGGTTGAGCGACCATCTTGTCAAAGTGACCAATCTTGCTAATAACTGCAATCCTAGAAGTTGGACAAACAGAGGTTTTGCGATGGAAGCCCGAAAACCGGATCAGGAAGCTGCGAGACTTGAAGCCCTGAGACAATATCAGATCTTAGACACGCCTTCGGAACAAGCGTATGATGACTTCACTTTATTAGCCTCGTTCATCTGTGAGGTTCCGATCGCCCTCATTAGCCTGGTAGATGCAGATCGGCAGTGGTTTAAGTCCAAAGTGGGCTTAGAGGTGAGCGAGACTGCTCGGAATATTTCGTTTTGCGGTCACACCATTTTAAGTGATAAAACCTTGGTAGTAAATGATGCTCTTTGTGATCAACGGTTTATCAATAACCCTCTCGTTACCTCCGACCCATCAATTCGCTTTTACGCTGGTGCCCCGCTGATCAGCCCAGAGGGACATACTCTCGGTTCTCTTTGTGTCATTGATCGACAGCCGCGATCGTTGTCAGAGTTGCAGAAGACAGCGCTGGAGTCACTGGCAAGACAGGTTGTTGCCCAACTAGAATTACGGCGAGTTTCGGCAAGACTTGCTGAATCTCTCGACAAAATTAAGCAGATGGAAGGGCTGATTCCCATTTGCTCTTACTGCAAAGGCATTCGCGATGACCAAGGCTATTGGTCAACGGTTGAGCAATTCATTAAGCAGCATTCAACCGTGGAGTTTACCCATGGCATTTGCAATAATTGTATGCAAGAGCACTTCCCTGATGTAGCCATGGTTTTGCTAAAAGACCCTTAATCAGGTCGTGTTCCACACATAACAGGCTGAGGGGATTATTGCGGAAGTTGATAGTAGGTGTCCTGGTGATTAAGGACACATTTATTTATCCGATTGGGTCTAATCGGATAAACTCAAAACGGCTTGTCGATCGGGATGCAGTTCATCAGTCAGCGTTCGCAGGACGCTCAACTTCTTGGTATAGCTGAGAAAATTGTTGAGGTTATGGGCACGATTACTCACCCGCCTAGATACTAGGAGAACTGACGGCAGCAGAACTGACGATCGCTGTATAACAGACTCTGAGGGAGTTGCTCAAACTATAAGGATTGTAACAGTAGGAATAAAGTAAAAATTTCGCTCATTTAACCCTTATTAGAGTAGTTTAGTTAGGTCAAGACCTTCTCAATAAGAATAAGCCTGCTCCATCGCTAATGTAGTATCTACATCTGTAATACCCCAACTGAATTTAGTTTCAACTTGTACTGTACTTAGGGAGAATACTCGTGAGTTTTACAAGAAGAGCCATACAGACAATATGGCTGATAATTTTTCTTGCATTTTGCCTTCCTTCAGGCATTGCCTATGGTGTAGAAATTACCTCCTTAGTCGGAGAGCCTTCGCAACTAACAGTTGCCACCTTCAATGTCGAAAACCTTGATCCCAAAAAGGAAGCAGTCTCCAAGGTTGATGGCAATACAGCCAGAAACGTTGATGATGATGTGCAAAGCGGTAAGTTTGTAGCTTTAGCAAACCAGATTGTTACTAATCTTAAAGAACCGGACATCATTGCTTTGCAAGAAGTACAGGACAATGATGGAGCCGAACTGAGTTCAGTGGTTGACGCTGATCTGACTGCCAAAACTCTGACTGATTCCATCGAATCTGCCGGAGGTCTAACCTATCAATATCAGGAAATTTCTCCTGAGAACGGACAGGATGGAGGTCAACCGGGTGGCAATATCCGAGTAAGCTTTTTGTTCAATCCTCAACGAGTTAAGCTAGAGAAACTTGAACGTTTTGCAGATGATCCAGCTTTTTTGGAGAGCCGCAAGCCTTTAGTGGGTGAATTTACGTTTAACAATATTCCCCTTACCCTAATTAATAACCACTTTGCTTCCAAAAGTGGGGGAGCGGCTTCCGACACACAGCGGATAGCTCAAGCCAGAATTGTTAACAAATTTATTGTAAATCGCCTGAATACTGACTCAACGGCAAACATCATTGTTCTTGGCGATCTGAACGATACTCCGAATTCCCAACCAATAAAAGCCCTTGCCGGAACTAATCTGAAAAATTTAGTAGACAATATTCCATTGGCAGATCGCTTTTCTTTTATATTTAGAGGGAGCAAGGAGCAAATTGACCAGATCCTGATTACCCAAAACTTATTTAGTAATGGGAATCCTGAGATAGAGGCTGTTCACATTAATGCAGGTATACGTAACTCAGCTAGCGATCATGACCCTGTGATTGCTCGATTTACTCTATCTGCCCCTGGGGCACTTGCTCCTATTCAACCGTCTCCTGTGGTTCGTCCTAACCCACCAGCCGCTACGTCAAACACAATTCTTCCTGGTATTACAGGAGACAATTTACTGGAAGAGCTAGATCGGCTTTACTCTCCTCGTATCAGTCTTGGTTACGGCAGTGCCAGAGACCTACTCTATACGGAAATAGATAACCAAGGCGGGATAGTCACAGATATCTACAGCGGCTATAGTGTTTCAATCAAAAAAAATTCGGCTAAACCTAGAGAGGAAGCTGCGCAACATAGAATTAATGCAGAACATGTATGGCCGCAAAGCATGGGAGCTAAGGGTCCCGCAAAAAGCGATTTACATAACCTTTTTGCCTCAAGAGCAGAGGTTAACAGCGATCGGGCAAACTTTCCATTTGCAGATATTCCTGATAGCCAAACCACATCTTGGTACCTTGATGATGACGAACTATTTGTCAAACCCAGTCCACAGGATATTGACAAGTATAGTGAATTCAAAAGGGGAGCTTTTGAACCACGAGAAGCGAAGAAAGGAGACATTGCTCGCGTAATGTTCTATTTCCGCACAGTGTATCCAGAACTAGCAGATGAGAATTTCTTTGAGGCACAACAAGATACGCTTTGTAGATGGCAAGCGGATGATCCAGTTGATGCCATTGAGATGACTCGCAGTCGTGCGATCGCTAGAACACTTCAAGGTAATGAGAATCCATTTGTGTTAGATTCTACACTGTCAAAACGAACCTATTGCCGCTAGAAAATACAGGAAGTCTTAACTCTATTGGGAAATAGTTTGAGACTTCCGTTTTCGGCAAATAAGTAAATGCATTTCTCGACCAATGAAAGTATGAAAATCCGTTTCCCCTGCCCTCGCAGGGCAGGGGCTAGGGGTTAGGTTGAGTGGCTAACGCAGCGAGATAAACCTCTCCCCAACCCCTCTCCTGAAGGAAAGGGGCTTTGAGCAGGTTCATACTTTCATTCAGCAACGCTGGAATTCGTAGTCTTAGGCTCTCGTTCTTTAGATTGGCGATCGCCTTTATTTGTAACGCGATCGCATTTTCAATTCTGAGTGGAGCTTCGGCAATCAGAAAAAGTGGATCTATATTTCCATCGTTTCTAGGCTCCATCCACAAAATCCAAAGGGAGTCTCCCAATGCGTGAATCTTAACGATATGCTATTGATCCGACATTTCTACAAGATTGTCGTCTACGCCTCACCTTCCATTACCAAGAACTGTAACGCGAAACCAATCCGAGCATTTGTACCAATATTGCCCAATATCTTGCAGAAGCCGCCGCTGATCTCTCTAAGCTTGAAGCAGAAGCCGCTCAGTCTAATGTAGCTTAGGTGGAATTTCGATCGCATTACCTCCACAATCTGTTCAATTACAGGGGTAGTTCACAGATTTCTTCCTAAGGGCTGCCTTTCTCTATTCTCAGAAGAGACTAAGCGAAGTACTTTAATGCGATCGCTCAACCCTCCAATTCTACATCACTGACAAAATGATTTTTCTCGTTCCTTGAGTGAAGATTAGGAATAAGAAAAACCTAACTTTATAGCCTTATAGCCTTCCATTTTAGTTAATCGCAACAACGAATTAGAGATTCTATATATAGTTATTGCTCTTTAGAAGCTAGTTCTATACTCAATGTGGACGACATTCGTATAGCTTAGCGATCTGTGCATCGAGTTGAGCAACATCTCTATATCCAACTGAGATAAGACTCATTAAACTCAAAATCGTCCATGATGCATACTTACATATTTCTGTAAGTTCAGCCTCATCTACACTATTTCTTAAGCCTCTGTGAACTATCTTTGATCTCTTGTCATAAAGACTTTTTACTGAACTATAAACAACATCAATTTCATCTGATGTTATGAACTGATAGTCGCTAAAAGCAGCTAGAGCAGAGATGCCGCGCGCTAAAGCGCCAGCAACACCTTTTTCTTTGTGTGAAAATATACACTCAAGGGCAGTCCAATACTTTAGGAATGAAATATCCCAATCAAATTCATTTTGAGCTTCACCTGACCAATACATTGCTGTTAACAGACATCCTTCTAGCTGTGCCCGGTCATTACTATTCATATTCAGTATTCTAACAATTTCATCAAAGTAAAGTTTTTCTTTAATTTCATTCAGTCTTTCTTGGTTGACAGGGAAGTCTTGTGACGGTTTTCTTGTTACATTCCAGTGAAAGGAAAGATTTCCAGAAAATGCTTCTTTAGCTAAAACTTGGTTTTCATCAACATACGTTTCAGATACAACATTAATCTTCAGTAAATTTTCATGTATGCGTTTATAGAAAAGAAGGCATATCAGATATCTAAAATAATTAATTGTTTCTCTTGTTCTAAGTTCTGCAAGCTTCTTAGAAGATTTAGAGTCGCCCGAACAACGGCACCTTATACAAACTCTATTTAAAAAATTTTTCTCTATAAACTCTGTGTATGTACCGTTTTGGTTTGTATCATCGCCTGTAGATAAGACTTCATTCATTACCTCTTGATTAAATTCTAATATTTGAATTGAACCAAAATCTATTTTTGAGATGCCAATTAGCTTAATACCTTCTAAGGAAAAGTAAAAATCATAGAGCTTTAATTTTGAATCAATTCTACAAAACAAAGTCTTTAACACCTCCTCAAACTCTCTCGGATGATTTGACTCTTCAATAAAAGATAGTTCTGATTGAAGCTCATACTTAACGCTTTCATAAACTGTTCCAAAGCTATAGCTATTTTTAATTTCAGGGATTGCATAAATAGCTTTAGCGAAATTCCTAATCTCTTCTCGTGCTCTCTCTTTGGGATAAATATAGCTTCCAGAGTTCATCCTTAATTTATATGTAGCTACCTCAACCAATGAAAGCTTCATAGCTTCTTGGGAATCGCTAAAGTACTGATTAGTTTTTAATAAGACGTTTTCCCAGATATTTTTTGCTATCCGCTTGGACTTTGGATGCTTGAAATTAAAAACCATCAAATGAGCTAGGGTAATGATTTGGCACTTATCGACAAACTCAAGTAATTGCCTATTAGCAACCTTACTTAAGTTAGACCTAAATAGTAACAGATAACCTTGTAAACGATTGCCAAGACTGGAAGTGTGAGTGGCACGAGTTGTAATTAGAGTAAGCCGTTTCTGTCTAGATATCCCATTGTCGGAATTAGACAGAGACCCAACTTTCTAAACGAGCCGCTCTACTAAATGCTACAAAAATCCCTTTGCCCCTTGACTTTCACTGACAAATCTCGGTATTCTCCAAAGCTAAGGCTGTGTGCAATGAAACACAGTCAGACCCCAAAAACCTAGCACCGCCCATCGCTGTTAGCAGCAGCAGATGGACGGCTAACCCCCAAACTGTACTCAGCAGTCTGGTGGCTGTCGGAGATTTTAACATCCCCTAGCCGCCCTGATTCGCTACGACTTGATGGGCGGCTAGGTTTTGGGTTTTCTGTACCCCGAAACTCAAAGGATGACAACCAATGAATACAAGCTTGAAAAGCAAGCTACGAAGCAAATTGCCCATTCAATCGGCGGTTGACGCTCAGAGGGCTGCGTTGCCCCAACCAATTCCTCAGCGAGAACAACTGGCAGTGTTGCTGATTGGCTCCCCGGATGGCGTGCGCGAGAACATCCACGAATTACATCAGCGGGGCTATGCGGAAGCGGGAACCTGGAGTGGGCTATTGCCTGCCCCGAACCCAGGTGAAGTGATGAGCGTGCTGATCCGTTATCGCTTGGCATTGTAAGCGCGCGCTTTAAGACACCCGCAAGGGGTCGCTAACCAAACAACGGGATGACAGCGGTATGCACTAAAGTTCTAGGCGCATACCGCTCTTTCGACGATCAGAGACTTAATATTCGTAAGGCGCATCTGGCTTAGGAATCTTCGTTAGAGCCGTCGCCATTACCACTAACTGCCGCTTACCACTTAAAGTCTGAGTTGCCATTTTTCCCTCTACCCGCAGCCATTGATCAGGCGCGTAAGTAGAACGACTTCCCTTCAACTTCACCGGAATCCCGATCGGGTAGGCATCTGCCGCACAGCAAGTAATCACAAAGCGAGACAACGTTAAAACATCATCGGGCTGATCCTTGACGTGAATTACAAACCCTTCAATCTTTGCTTTTTGATCCTTGTAAGCATCCGGCTCTGGATAAACATTGAGCGTCCGCACCCACTCGGTTAACGTTCGTTCTTCGGGTCTGCTTTTACTGCGAAACGACTGCGGCTGCGATCGCGTCAACGTCAACGTATCCGTCACGCCTCGGTCAAGTGCAGTCTGGCTGGCAAACGGCTGAGGCGTAAAATTTAGCCCAAATAACGCCACCCCTAACAGCAATCCACTCCCAAACGGAAACAATGAAAAGTGTGGCATTGCCTCAGCCGCCTGTGCCCGCGCCCGTGCTAATCGTCGAGAAGAACGATTAAGCGATCGCCCCACCAACTTCACTATCTTATACAATCCCAATCCCATCAAGAAGAATCCTGCGACATAAGCCAGCCACACATAATCAGGGTGCAGCAACAGATTAATTTCCTTTGTCCAACAAAACTTTAACAGCAGCAAGCTCCAAGTCAGAATGGCAGCAGTATCAAGCAACGCCATCAGGAGCGGCAAACGAGAGAAACGCGGTAAGCGAGAGGATTCGGTAGGAACCATGGATGAATTAGCTAACGTAAAGATTAATGAGTAACGCAACAAGAAATGTTAACAGCGCTGCCAAAGCAAAAAGATAGAAAATAGCGCGTCCTTTAAACACTGACCAAAGCAAAGCAATATTCTTCAAGTCAATCATTGGACCAAAAATCAGGAATGCTAATAGAGACCCACTTGTAAACACAGAAGCAAAAGATAACGCAAAGAAAGCATCTACCGTTGAACAAATAGAGATAATGCAGGCTAGCAACAGCATTGCCAAAATCGATGTAACATTATCCTGCCCTAAACTTAAAATCACGTCACGCGGTACTGAAACCTGAACGATCGCCGCTATTGCTGATCCAATAACCAAAATTCCGCCGAGTTCTCGCAGTTCTAGAACCACGTTATCCAACATCATCTGAAGCCGCACTGGAATTGGCTTCGACAACACCGGATTTGCCACCAAAGCCGCTGCCTGTAACGGGTCTCCATCTAGCTGGAGCTTACCCGACTGTCCTAAAATAAACGTGCCAGATTGCAATAAGTCTGAAACTGACTCCTTGTCCTTTTTCCCGCGCCTGCTACGATACCGGGGAACAGGCATTGAACGAGCGATCGCAGGTTGTAATAATGGGCGCAAGTCTTTTTGAGTACTGAACACCCAGCCCACGACCGTGGCGATGAGCAGCGAAAAACCCACCCGCATGAATACAATTTCCGGCTGATCTCGGAATGCTGTCCAAGTTGCCCAAAACACAATTGGGTTAACCGTTGGAGCCGCCAGCAAAAACCCGATCGACATCGAAATAGGCGCACCCTGCACCATCAAACGTCGCGCTACAGGCACATTGCCACACTCGCAAACTGGAAAAATAAAGCCAATTAAACTCCCCACAAAAGCGGCAAGTAGAGGATTGCGAGGCACAGATGCAATTAGCTGACGCTCATCTACAAACAACAGCAGCGCACTGGAGAATAAAACACCTAGCAACAAAAAAGGCATTGCCTCCACTAGCAAGCTGAAAAACAGCGTCAAAACACTATTTAACTGATTCATGAGTCAGCGATCGTCTATAGAGATTAGGAAAGCGGTTCAGGAAGAACATTCTATACCTCAATGGGGTCAATGATATCAACAATGGGATCAACAACGGGATCAGCAGCAGGATTGAGAACGACCCATTTTTGGGCATCCTAAACAGTGAAAATGCTCGCTTCAACATCGTAGATGGCGGGTATGGAACGGATTAGCCACAGTTTGGAGGGTAAACTTTACCTAGAGAAAATACTGAAGCTGAATTAGTGCGATTGCTTAAAAAACGCTTGGCTCATCCTGAATGGATTGAAGCGATCGACGCTCAAATCCAAAAAAAGTTCGTTGAAACCCATGCTATTCTCATTCTCGACATGTCAGGATTCTCCCGTCTTGTCGAAGAATTTTTCATTATCCATACCTTGGCTCAGATTCAACAAATGCGAGGAGTGGTCGTTCCTGCTGTTGAAGCCCACCGAGGCGAAATTCTTAAACTAGAAGCAGATAACGTTTACGCTATTTTCCCTCAGGTTCATCAGGCGGTGGTCGCCGCCACTCAAATGATTCAGCAGCTTGCCCAGGTCGGCATTCACGCCAGCATTGGCATTGGCTATGGCGAACTGATTATGATTGCCAACGATAAAGCCTCGCAGGGCAGCAAAGACGCTTTCGGCAATCAAATGAACCTTGCCTCTAAACTGGGTGAAGACCTAGCCAAACCAGACGAAATTCTCTTAACAGAAGCCGCTTTTCAGCAAATCACTGCTCCCACTGCCCATTGGCAACTCGAAGAAATGCAGGTTTCTAATCTAAAACTTCAAGTCTGGCGATCGCCTCAACCGCCACTCACAGGCGGAATTAGCACGACCTCATCCCCTGCTTGAAGGATCGTATCCGGCTCAACAAACTGCAAGTTAACGCCAAACCGAGTCGTCGATCGCCACGGCTCTAGTTCAGGATGCTCGGCAATCAGGCGATCGCATAGTCCCTGTACTGTCGTCCCCATCGGAAATCCCAGGCTCAACTCACTAACCCCATAAGCCTCTTGGTAAACTGCAAACAACTTTACCGTTACCTGCACCTGCTCCTCAACCATCCTGTCCTTTTCTCCTCTGTATACTAAATAGGAATTACCCGCTATCCCTTGCCGCTTACAACCATGCTAGGAACCTTTCAACAAAGCCACCTCCGAATCGAAATCAACGCCTCTCACCAAAAAATTGCCGATAGCCTGCTTTGCCCTGCTCAGTTTCAAAAATGGCTTTTCCCTCAAACCTTCTCGGCAGGCTTACCCGATCGCCTCAAGGCTGGGGTCGCGTACACCAGTTGGCTCGGCCCTATTGCGGTTCAGCATCGGGTAGAACTCGCTGATGAGAATGGGCTACGGCTGCTTCTGCACCAAGGCATTGATGGGTTTCATGAGTGGCATTGGGGCGACGGCTGGGTGCAGTCTTGCCTGGAAGGGGTTTCCTTATTACCGTTAAACCTGGGGCAAACCTTAACCCTCATGCGGCTAAAGCAATTTTTGGCAACTCTGGATAACTAGGACATCTATCAAACTTTGCAATCTCCTCCAGCCCTCTACTTACTTCTTACTTCATTTTTAGAGAAATAAAAGCGAGGTGTATCTTGATAAAAAGTTAAAACTCTTCAAAATATACGAAATCTAGGCTTCAAAACATTAAACTACGGGAGAGCTACAAAACACTCAACATAAGTAAAAATCTAAAATTATTCCTATGAGTAGTGATGGCGATTCTCAAAAAGGGTTGATGTGGTCTCTCAAATGGCTTGGAGGCGTTGTGACGGGGCTAGTAGCCTTCATAGGCTTAATTGCAGGCTTCGTTAAAGCGATCCAAGGGGAGACTGAACTTTATACTCCCCTACTAATCATCATTTTCACTATCACTCTGTCAGTAGTTTGCCTCTATTATGCCTGTTGGTGGAAGCCTGAGCTAGAGGATAAGGGGTCTATTATTATCCAACTCTCCTCTGATAAGGTAGTCAAAACTCAAGCCGTAAAGGTAAAGCACCGAAAGATTGTCCGATCACTGAGTTGGATTGGCGTTATCGTTATTCCACTTTTGGGTATAGCTGGATTTTTCACCTGGCAAAATTATCAAAGTCTCCCACCCCAAAAGACCATAGTTTTAGTCGCAAACTTTGATGGCCCTGAACCACAGAAATATCGAGTTACGGAAGCAATTTATAACAACTTAGAAACTTCTATACGGGCATACGAAAATGCAAAAGTAGAGCGTCTGCCCAAGAGCTTGTCACAACGAGATGAAGCTATATCTGAAGGGAAAAAGAGAAAGGCTACTGTCGTAATCTGGGGCGATTATGGTCAAACTTCTGAAGTTGTTCCTGTTAATGCTACATTCACAGTCTTGAGATCTCCTAGCGCTTTTCCTGATTTAGAATTAGCTGCTAACAATCAGAAGACAAAAGTATCAAAAATAGCTGAATTGAATAATTTTAGGCTTCAGACACGGCTTTCAGAAGAAATGTCTTATCTGACTCTCTTTACTCTCGGCTTAGTACAATACTCTCTGGAAAAGGATAAAAAGGCGGTCGAGCTTTTCACGAAAGCACTGGAGATTGTCGAAAAAGTTCCTAGTCCGTCGTTGAACAAGAGTTATATCTATTTTTATAGAGGCAATTCTCATATTCTGCTGAAAGATATATGTGCTTGCACGCAGAAGGATTATGAACTAGCTATTGAAGACTATGAGAAAGCTGTACAACTTAGACCTGACTTTACTGATGCTTATATCAGCTTAGGGCTTGCCTATGATAGACATGGCAATGTAGATGAGGCAATCAAAAATTATGATCAAGCTATTAAGCTTAACCCTAACGAATCGCTAGCTTACAATAACCGGGGCGTTGTTTACGTGCGTCAAGGGAACTACTCAGAAGCGATCGCTAACTACGACAAGGCCATTAAAAATAGCCCTAACTTTGGGTTAGCATATTTCAACAGAGGACTTGCTTATGCCGACCAGCTTAAATACGAAGAGGCTATTGATAATTACAATGAATCGATCAAGATTTTTTCAAGCTCTTTATCGACAGAAGAATTGTCACCACTTTACTATTTTAGAGGAGTGACTTACATTAACCAGGGAAAACAAGAACAGGCGATTGAAGACTTTAACACAGTACTCAAGAGCACACCTACCTCCGCTCTTTCTTATGTCTTAAAAGGAGAAGCATATAAACGTTCGGGTAATTATCAGAACGCATTTTTTAACTACGATAAAGCGATAGAACTGCAACCGAGCTCTTCCATTGCCTACTTTAATAGGGGCAGGGCATTTCTTGATCAGGGTAACTATGAAAAAGCTGAACTTGATTTTACAAAAGGACTTCAGCTAAGTCCTAATTCTTCTAATATCTACTATGAACGAGGTTCGATTTATTTTAATAAAGAAAATTATGCAGAAGCAATTAAGGATTTCGAGAAAGTGCTTCAACTTGTTCCAAATCATACAGAGAGCTACTTAAGGAGAGGAAAGGCTCATTACTATTTGAAGAATTATGCATTAGCCATTCAAGACTTTAGTAAAGCCATCCAGATTGAGCCTGAGCGGTTTGATGGCTATTATGATCGAGGGATGGCCGCCTATGAGCAGAAGGATTTCAATCAAGTCATTAGGGATTTTCAGAAAGTTTCTCAGTTAAATCCTCTTAATATTACTGCTTATAATTATTTGGGATCTGCTTACCTAAAACAAGGAAAATATGATCTTGCCGTTGATAACCTAAGCCGAGTTGTTGGGAGTGGTCAAGATGATACACATTTATTCTTTAACCTCGGATATGCTTTTGCTCAACTAGGTAGACATGAAGGGGCAGAAAACAACTATCGCAGGGCGATCGATCTTAAGAAAGACTACGCCGAAGCTTATCACAATTTAGGCTTGGTTTACGCTGACCAAAAAGAGTATCAGAAAGCAGTCAAAAGCATTCTTTATGCTATTAAACTTAAGCCATCTGCATATATGTACAATAACTTGGGCACGGTTTACGCCGACCAAAAACAAGATGAAAAAGCTATTGAAAGTTACAACGAGGCGATTCGACTTGATCCCAGTAGTGATAAAGCATATAGCAATTTAGGACATGCATATCGTAGGCTTGGTGATATTAATAAAGCTATCCAGAACTTTAAAAAAGCTTTGCAGGTAACAAAAGAGCAGGCTCTGAAACAACGAGTTTTGAAATCACTTCAGGAGCTTGAGTCTTAGTGGTACTTTTGTTCAGAAGTATCTCGACAGCGCGAATTCATGGAGACACTTTGATAATCTATTGAAAAACTATTGGGCGACATCTGTGGCAGGAGCGATATCAGCGGCGGTCGCTCTCGGCATTGGCGGTAGAACTGGAGACCACAGGCGATCGACCTGTAAACTTTCAGCAGAGAGCGAGCTAGATTGCGGTTGAAAAGTCAGACGAGATGCTGGCGAACTGCTTTCTCGCAATGTATTGTCCTGAACTGGAGCCAAATCCTGCGCGAGTTGAGTTTGCTGCTGAAGCTGCTGCGTCGAAGCCACCAAACCGCTGAGATTATTCACCAAATTCCGTAAGTTCTCTCGAAACGCCGGATCGCCCGTTAATTCATCCAAATCGGCAGTAATCTTTTGAGCATTTTGAAACGTCGATCGCGCTGAATCTAGCGTTTGCTGAAGCAACACCACATTTTCGGTGCTGCCCACCGCGCTAGTCAGATTTCGCAGGTTTGCCGACGCTTCAACCGCGTTTGCCGACAGGGTTTGCAAATTTTCTACCAAATTACTACTGCCGTCTGCGATCGCTGGATCAAAGCTGCCAACTAGTGATTGCAAGCGAGTGCTCGTTTGATTAATATTATCCAAAGTACTAACCAACGAAGAACGATTAGAAGAAACCAAGCTATTGACCTGAGCCGCTGTTAGCCCAATTTGCTCAGCCGCCTGCCCTACAGAAGTTGCAGAAGTTGCCGCTGCCGCCGAAATATTGCCCAACTCCTGCTTCACAGACTTCGTTAAAGTGGTGACTTCTCCGGTCAACGTGGTCACCCCTGCTGCCGCTTTGGAGCTATTGCGAGTTAGCGCTCGAATTTCTCCAAAAAACTCAGGATTAGAGAATAGATCAGCAAACTGTACCGTTGTATCAATTAATTTCTTAAAACTGACCCCGATCTGACCTTCTAAACGCGACCCATTACAAACAATTTGCTGATTGTTACAATCTGCTGCTAAAGGATTAGCCGTCAGGAATGCTGCTGGCACCTCCGATCGCGGAATAATATCAATCGAAGTCTCACCAATCAAACCAGACTGGCTTGCCTCGATCGCCACATCGCGCGGCATTACCAGTGTCGCTGGAGTAATCTCCACATCCACCTCAACTGCATTAGGCGTTGTCCGAGCCTCCAGCACCCGCCCGACAGGCACCCCCCGATAGCGGACGACTGCCCCCGACTGAATCCCGGAAACGTCAGTGAGCCCGCGCGCATCGGAAAACGCAAGCGTCACCTGATAGCTCTGATTAGTGGGGTTGAAGCCCCGCAGCCACAGCACAATACCCCCAAATAACCCTAGTCCTAGCAGTATCAGTAAGCCGACTGAACCTTCTCGAATTGTCCGCGATCGCATGATAGTTCCTCACCGCTTTCAAGCTCTACTCAGATTAGCCCAGGTCACTCACCCTCGACAGGTTGTGTGTCTAAGACATCCTACCCTAGGGCATGAATAGGGCCCTCGACACTACCGCTAAAAAATTGTCTCACCACCGGATGCTTAGTTGTATCAATTTCTGTCACCGACCCTTCCCATTGCACTTTGCCCTGATAGAGGCAGATCACCCGATCAGCAGTTCGGCGAATCGTGCTGTCTTGGTGAGTCACAATGGCATAGGTGCTACAGCCCCCTCGCGCCTTTTGAAGCTGGCGAATTAAATCTTCAATCACGGTTGAAGCGATCGGGTCTAACCCAGCCGTGGGTTCATCATAAAGAATAATTTCAGGACTGTCTGCGGGATTGTCAGGATTATCCATAATGGCACGCGCAAAACTCACTCGCTTCCGCATCCCACCCGATAGCTCAGCCGGAAAGCGATCGCCCGTCCCCGGCAACCCCACCATCTCCAACTTGTGTTCTACTAAATCTCGAATTCGCTTAGCAGGCAACCGTGAATGCTGATAAAGCAGAAACCCCACATTCTCATCTACTGTCAACGAATCAAACAGAGCCGCGTTTTGAAACACCATGCCAATGCCAATAGACTCCTGCTGATCCTCTGCCAACCCTTCTCGGAGTTGCCCCTGCACATAAATTTCTCCTGAATCAGGAGCTAATAGCCCCGCAATCATCCGCAAAATGGTTGATTTCCCTGTTCCTGATGGACCAATAATGGCGATCGCCTCTCCTCGGTAAATCGTCAGATCCACATTGTCTAAGACAACATTAGATCCAAAAGATTTACTGACTTTCTTCAGTTGAATAAGTGGCTCAGCCATAGAGAGAATTTTCGTTACAAAAATAAAAATTAAGCTGGATTTGCATCTACAGTTCTAGCTTAGAAGAGCAACCTCAAAATCAGATCCTTTTGAGTGCCAGAAATCGATTTTTGAGTTACTGTCTGCTGCTAAGAGCAAAACGGGATAACCTAGGTTCAGTTTGTTTACAGGGTGTACGAAAAACAGATAGCGCTTTGTAAAGTAGCTCTTCATCAAAGCCTGTTGCTAGTGTAGTAAATTTTACGATTAATCTACGTATATACGCGTAGTTTCGAATCAGGGACACGTAGCCTCAATGCGCTTTCAGTGCAGTCTTTCCGAAAATTTGTTCTTCACTTTTGCCCCTCATCTAACATGTCTATTGGTTTACTCAAACAAGCCCTGCAAGCTCTTAAGCAAGAGTCGCGCTCCCGAACGCCAAATTGGGTAAACCAATGGTTCAAATGGTTAGCTCCTGGCTTGTTTGTTAAGCGCTGGCTTCTGATTAGTGCAGCAGGCGTATTGCTGACTGCTCTAGGACTGGCCATTTGGTCAAACCTCACCCCGATTTACTACATTAGCCAACTGCTAAGTGACTTGCTCCGTAGCATCACGCAATTAATCCCGAGTTACATTAGTGGGCCCCTGGTTCTTTTGTTAGGGATTCTCTTTGTTTTTTGGGGTCAAACTCGCAGCTTAGGAGCCATCACCGATGTCCTCATGCCTGAAGGCAACGAAGAATTAGTCGATCGCCTCCTCACTCATCGCCGTCTCCATCGGGGGCCCAAAATTGTCGTGCTGGGTGGCGGCACCGGGCTTTCTACCTTGCTCCGAGGGCTCAAATGCTACAGCGCCAATATTACCGCCATTGTGACTGTGGCTGATGATGGCGGCTCGTCTGGTCGTCTGCGCCGCGAAATCGGTGTCCTTCCCCCTGGCGATATCCGTAACTGCCTGGCAGCCCTGGCAGATGAAGAAAAGCTTCTAACCGAGCTATTTCAATATCGGTTTCAGGCGGGCGATGGCTTGACAGGACACAGCTTTGGCAACCTGTTTCTAACTGTCATGAGCGAAATTACAGGGGATCTAGAGCAAGCGATCGCCGCCAGTTCTAAAGTGCTAGCGATCCGAGGGCAAGTCCTCCCTGCCACCCTGAGCGACATGCGCCTCTGGGCAGACCTTGCCGATGGTAGACGGATTGAAGGCGAATCAAGCATCACTGAAGCCCAAGGTAAAATCGTCCGTCTGGGCTGTACTCCTGCCAACCCGATCGCCCTGCCTCGTGCTTTAGATGCGATCGCCGAAGCCGACTACATCATCATTGGCCCTGGCTCTTTGTACACTAGCGTCATCCCTAACCTGCTAGTGCCCGATATTGCCAAGACGATCGCCCGTAGCAAAGTTCCTCGTCTTTACATTTGCAACATCATGACTCAACCGGGCGAAACCGATGGCTACACCGTCTCCGACCATATCCGTAGCATTGATGCTGTCAGCCCTTATAAACTTTTTGATGTTGTTCTTGTCCAAAAAGATTCCCCCTCTCCGTCATCTCTAATTCACTACGCGCAAGAAAAGTCTCATCCCGTCTACTTTGACCGGGAAGCCGTATCACAATTGGGTAGACGCGCAGTTGTTGCCAATGTCATGGACGAAGACAAACAGCTACACCTCGTTCGCCACGACTCCGATCGCCTTGCCAGAATCTTGCTGCGTTGGTATGGTCGCATCCAGGGACTGTAAATTTAAGGACTGCAAATTCAAGGACTGTAGCCATAAAGGCTGTAACCGTGAAAAATTAATTAGAGTGGGGCTAGAAATTAAACTTGAAACAAGATTGAGAGCTTAACTAAAATACCTGATGTAATATCTTCTGTTGGGTCTTA
Organism: Timaviella obliquedivisa GSE-PSE-MK23-08B; assembly: GCA_019358855.1. Taxonomy (NCBI): domain Bacteria; kingdom Bacillati; phylum Cyanobacteriota; class Cyanophyceae; order Oculatellales; family Oculatellaceae; genus Timaviella; species Timaviella obliquedivisa. Next base: position 123,831 of record JAHHII010000003.1, read on the forward strand.
GTCTATTGACCTGCTCTCGATCGCCCTCTTAACCCTGCTCATCCTGAATCCTCCTCATGTCCCAACCTTTGCTTCAATCCCTCATCTGGACTGACTATCGCCTCGCTGTGCTTTTTACCGTTGTCCTGCCTTTTCTCCTGCTGATCTGGTCGTTTGCTCAAAAAGCAGAAGCCATCCAACGGTTGCTGATGATTTACTGGCGAGTGGCTAGCTTGCTCGCCATCACGGTTTATCTCCTGATTGGCAGCCACCCTATTGGTTTTATTACAGGGTTCCTTGCTAAAATCCTCATCCCGCTAGGTCTCTGGTTTTGGGTTGACTTAAATGAAGAAATTTCTGACCAGTTCCAAACTCCGCTCAAGCTAACCTTCACCTCTTGGCGGTGGGCAGTTAGCCTCTACTGCGGACTAGGCGCGATCGCCAGTCTCCCTTTTCTCAAATGTGGCTTTGCAATAGATGCATTTAGAACCGAATTCTGCCAAGCTTGGCTCTATCCTCCTTTCAGCTTCCGAGAGATCTTCCATCCTACTACTAAGCCCGAATTTCTTGGCTTCTTGGGCATTGTTGCCCTGATTGTTTACATCCTCTATCTCGGCTATTTTGTGGTGTTTCGCCTCGGCAAGCAGGGGCGATCGGCAGCAGAGCTTTAACCCATGAGCGACTCCATTGGTTATCGTTTAGAGCAATATACCCTCAAACAACGTCCTCCAGAGGTTCTGCTGGTCACTGTAGAAATTGAGGGTGAGCCTGATCAAATTGCCATTTTCAAAGGGTTCTCTAGCTCTCTCATGCGCCCGACTGCGTTTGATCCAGATTTGCCTGTCTTACCCGAAAACGCTGCGATTCTGACTCTCGATCGCCTCGTTGCTCCTTACAATCCCCAGTCTCCTCAATACATTCAGCAAGGATTGACCTGGGAAATGATGCAAGAACTGCTTCAGGCGATCGGGGTCTAAAAAATCCTCACTCAACCCTTCACTAACTTCCGGAAAAGCAAAATCCATTGCTGTAGTTAAACCTGACTTTTTTTCAAAAAAAGAGTAGTCTATTTGCACAACCTAACCTGAAGCGGGTTCTGTAATCTAGGCTTTGATTAAGCTGTCAATGCTTGTGCTATGCTCCGCTGATCGGTGTGATGTGTGTATGGAGTGATTTAGTTATGGTGGCAGTTCCCGTATCGTCCGATAGACCTTTCTCTCGCATTTCTAAACCCCAATGGGGCGCGATCGCTCTCCCTAATACTCGGCTCTTTGGCACCGATGGTATTCGAGGTCGCGTAGGCGACTTGCTAACCGCGCCCCTTGCCTTACAAGTTGGGTTTTGGGCAGGACAAGTTCTCCAATCTCACCGTTCTGGCATCGTAATTTTAGGACAAGATTCCCGTAACTCTAGCGACATGCTGACCATGGCACTTTCAGCAGGGCTGACCGCCGCAGGGCTAGAGGTCTGGAACCTGGGTTTGTGTCCTACTCCCACTGTCGCCCACCTCACGAGCACAACTGAAGCGATCGGCGGCATTATGGTTTCTGCCAGCCATAACCCTCCCGAAGACAATGGCATCAAATTCTTTGGCGAAAATGGCAACAAGCTCTCCACAGAAGTTCAGGCTCAAATTGAAGCTGCTCTTCGTGGCGAGTTAGACCTAGCGCCCATCAATAGTTCAGGACGCTGTTACCATCGTCCTGAACTTGTCCGCCAGTACGTGCAGTTTCTCCAAGAGCCGCTCCTGCCTGAGATTAATCTCAAAGGCATGAAAGTTGTCTTAGATTTAGCCTGGGGGGCTGCTGTTCAAGTTGCGCCGCTTGTGTTCAGCCAAATGGGCGCTGAAGTGATTTGCCTGCATGATCGAGCCGATGGCGATCGCATCAATGTTCATTGTGGCTCCACTCATCTTGACTCTCTCAAAGCCGCAGTCCTGGAACACAGAGCCGATATTGGCTTTGGCTTTGATGGCGATGCCGATCGCGTCATGGCGGTTGATGCTCAGGGTCGTACCGTCGATGGTGACTATATTCTCTACCTTTGGGGCGCTGCCTTGCGCCGCACCTGTCAACTTCCCCACGACATCATTATCTCAACCGTCATGGCAAACCTTGGCTTTGAGCGAGCCTGGCAAAACCTCGGCGGTACCCTCATTCGTACCGATGTCGGTGATCAATATGTTCATGCTGAAATGCTGCGCCAGGGTGCAAAGCTCGGCGGAGAGCAATCTGGGCATATCCTTTGTCCTCATTACGGCGTTTCAGGCGATGGTATCCTCACGGCTCTTCACCTGACTGCCTTAGTATTGCGCTCTGGCACATCGCTCTCTGATTTGATTGAGCAAAGCTTCCAAACCTATCCTCAGGTTCTCAGAAATGTGCGAGTCGAAGACCGCGATCGCCGTCTTAATTGGCGACATGACGAAACCTTGCAAAGCGCGATCGCTCAAGCCGAATCTGCGATGGGTGATCAGGGCAGAATTCTAGTCAGAGCCTCTGGTACCGAGCCTGTCATCCGCATCATGGTCGAAGCAAGTACCAATGAATTGACCTGCTACTGGACAGAAAATTTAGTTTTAGCTGTACAAAATTACGCAGCTTAGGATAATTAAAAAATAAATTTTTAGAAGCTGAGGCTATTTGAGAACCTCAGCTTCTTTGTGTGTAAGGCTTTCAAACATACCCGACTTTTTTTATCGGGTATGTTTGACGAGGATTTATGCCCGTGTTACTATCCTGTTCATTAACGACGAGAGAGTATTCAAGTCATGACTCAGGCAGCCATAAACCCTACCCATTCCGCCGTCCACTCCGCCACAACCTTTACTGGATTGAAATGTAAAGAATGTGGTAGCGAGTATGAAGCCAAAGCAATCCACGTCTGCGAACTCTGCTTTGGCCCTCTAGAGGTTGCCTATGACTACGATCGCCTCAGGCAAATTGTTACCCGCGAAACCATTCAAGCTGGGCCCCATTCTATCTGGCGCTATCGCCCCTTTCTACCCGTCACCTCACAAAATCCCATTGATGTCGGTACTGGCATGACTCCGCTCGTACAGGCTAATCGTCTGGCTCGTCAACTCGGCATCAAACGTCTCTTTATTAAAAATGATGCTGTTAATATGCCAACCCTTAGCTTCAAAGACCGCGTTGTTTCAGTGGCTCTTACCCGCGCCCGTGAACTTGGCTTCACCACAGTTTCCTGCGCTAGCACTGGAAACTTGGCAAACTCTACCGCGGCGATCGCTGCTCACGCCGGACTTGACTGCTGCGTCTTCATTCCCTCAGACCTAGAAGCCGGAAAAGTCATGGGCACTCTCATCTACGGCCCGACAGTTATGGCAGTTCATGGCAACTACGACCAAGTTAATCGCCTCTGCTCTGAGGTTGCCAATAGCCACGGTTGGGGCTTCGTCAACATCAACCTTCGCCCCTACTATTCTGAAGGTTCTAAAACTCTAGGGTTTGAAGTTGCAGAACAATTGGGCTGGCAACTCCCTGATCACATTGTGGCTCCCTTGGCTTCCGGCTCCTTGTTTACCAAAATCTACAAAGGCTTCCAAGAGTTTGTCAAAGTGGGTTTAGTGGATGATAAACCTGTCCGCTTTAGCGGTGCCCAAGCTGAAGGCTGTTCGCCGATTGCTAAAGCGTTTAAAGAAAATCAAGACTTTATCACCCCGGTCAAACCCAACACGATCGCCAAATCTATTGCGATCGGCAATCCTGCGGACGGCATCTATGCTGTAGACATTGCCCGGAAAACGAACGGCAACATCGAATCTGTCAACGATGCTGAGATCGTAGAGGCGATCAAGCTGCTTGCGGAAACCGAAGGCATCTTTACCGAAACGGCAGGAGGCACCACGATCGCTGTCCTCAAAAAGCTAGTCGAAGCTGGCAAAATTGATCCTGAAGAAACCACTGTTGTCTACATCACAGGCAATGGCTTAAAAACTCAAGAAGCAGTTCAAGGTTGCATCGGAGAACCTTTCACTATTGAACCTAAACTTGATGCCTTCGAGCGTGCCCTAGAGCGTTCCAGAACTCTAGGTCGGCTAGAATGGCAGCAAGTGATGGTTTAGGCTCAGTCCTATTACTTCGTTCTTTTTCCTAATCTTTATTTTTTCTAGAACATGGCAGTTAAAGTTCTCGTTCCAACTCCCCTTCAAAAGCTAACCCAAGACCAAGCTACCCTAGAGTGCGAAGGTAACAGCATTGCCGAGCTAATAGAGTCTCTTGAGCAAAGCTTCCCTGGTATCAAAGCGCGTCTTTGTGATGAACAAGGTCAGTTGCGTCGTTTCATCAACTTCTATGTCAACAGCGAAGATATTCGCTTTTTAGAAGGTCAAAACACTCCTCTCACCACAGGGGACGAAGTAAGTATTGTTCCCGCAGTGGCGGGCGGCTGAGAGACGGCTACGTTAAACATTCCTAAAGGCTAATCAAAAGCGTTACGTTCACTTTGTAGGAACGTAACGCTTTTTCATTAATATTCTTGCGCTTACTGGCTATTCTCTAACTTCGCTCCCAGTCTCACCAGTTTCGTAGGCAGGCACTTGAAAGCGAGCATCATCTCTTTTAGATTGACTCGGTTGGTAGGAAAATAAAGGCATCTTCAGCCTTAGAAAAATTGCAATTACCCGTGTCACAAACGAGCCTGCAATAATGACCATAACTGCCTTGAAAATTTCGTCGGGGTAATAGTTTAACTGGCTAGAATACCAAATAATAAACATTGAGAAAATGAAACCCCAAATAATTGCAATGATTGGGTAAAAAGAGCCCTTGAGTGATGGATTATTTGGATCGGCTCTCACCATATCGCGGATAATGCCACCGCCAGCGCTGGTGATGGCTGCAAAAATAGGCCCCCATAACCAAAGCGGAGAACTTTGAGTTTCGAGGGCTACAATCACCCCAATAATCGACAGTGTAGATAGACCCAACGTATCTAAAAGTTCAATCACTGCATTGAATGTCTTGGCACTGAGTGAAGGCGTGTTGCTTTGAACCTGAGAAGTGTTTTTCCTGATCTTATCGTTCCAAAAACCGATTAATTGAATCAGCACGTATCCTACCAAAACTGTAATAATCACCGCCATCATATAAGTGGGCGCTTTCATTAAGCCTAGTGTAGTTCGTCCGGCAATCATATCCCGCAACACTCCCCCGCCAACTCCGGGCAAAGCCGCCAACACCAAAGCCCCAAAGAGATCGTAGCCTTCGCGGTTTGCCATTACTAGCCCTGAAACTGCAAACGAAATTACTCCAGTTAGTTCTACAAAGAAGTACCATTTTTGTCCTGTAGTAAAGCCTAACAAGACTGGGAATAAATATTGCTGAACTAGCTTATTGTATTGACCGTTATCTTTCAATTTCGTAATGCTGGCATTAAACTGCTCAACTAGCTCAGGTGTAACTTGCTTGGATTTTTTACTGAAAAGAATGTAGTAAGGGAGTTCGCTAATGCGAAGAGGATACTCTTCGGCAATATCTTGGAACTGCTGCTTGTAGGAAATGTCTGCACCGACAATTTGATCAATGAGAAACCCATCAACCTGCTTACGAGCAAGCAAATTAAAAAGCTCTGCATCGGTTTCAGCTTTAACAATTTTGCTTTCATTATCGGAATCTTTAATATAGGCATCAATCTCCTTCTGACCGTAAGAGTATCCGTCTACAACGCCAAGACGAAAAGATTTCTCGTGAAACATCTTCAGTACATCGGCAGCATTCTTTAAGCTATATTGCTCTGACGCTCCTTGAGGAACAAAAAGTACATTAACAGACCTCCGAAACTCTTTGGAGTAATAGCCAAAAGCCTCTCTTTCTGGTCGCTTTGAAGCTGAGATAATGATGTCTTTCTTTCCTTTTTTAAGATCATCCAATAGCTTGTTCCAGCTAGTTTCACCTTCATACAAAACACTGTAACCAATGTTAGAGAACGCTAAGTTTGCTAAGCGAGTATCTAGCCCGTTGACTGACTTTGTTCCCCCACTTTCTTCTTCATAAATGAAGGGTCGCCAACCGTAAGATGCTGTTTTTAGAGTTGAATGATGATCGACTTGAGCAACAGCAGGGTGTGCCCCTAAAATACAAATTAAACTCCAAGTGGCGATCGCCAGCCACACCAACCATTTTTTCTGTACCCGCATAATTCAGACTCCAAAGCGCTTAGCGTCTAAGGTGCCCTCAAATCAAGCCAGAAAAACATTTCTTTTAATAACCGTATCGCTTGCTACGTTTTCAGAAGAGTTGATTTTTAAGCTCATAATCCTGGGAGGATATCTTCCTCAATCTGAAGACAGTTTTACATTAAATTCAGTAAATTCCACAGCTATTAGAACTAGGTATGTATTAATTCTTCCGCACTCATGACGATGAATTCAGCCGTTTATTAAGAATATAAAACGTTATAGATGCGAAACATTACTAGAGATTAGTAGCGATCGCTACGCTTATTTACTTAATTAGGGAAGTCATCATGATCTATACAAATTTAGAAGATGTAGTTGGCAGCGAACGTGATGTTGCTTGGGGAAACGGTCAAAGTCGCCGTTTTCTAGTTGAACAAGACGGAATGGGATACTCCTTAACCGATACCGTTATTAACGCTGGCACAGAATCTTTGCTGGAATATAAGAACCATATGGAGACTTGTTACTGCATTGAAGGCGAAGGCGAAGTCGAAACGAACGGTGTTGTTTACTCCATTAAGCCTGGTTCAATGTACGCACTGAACCGAAACGACAAACATTATTTGCGTGCCAAAACAACGATGCGCTTGGTCTGTGTATTCAACCCACCTCTCAAAGGCTACGAATCCCACAGCCTTACAGGACAAGCATCCTGCTACTAGTTCTTTCCTAATTTCAACAGCTATCGCCCTTGTCTGTGCCTATGTCGGACGAGGGCTATCCTTTCCCGCTATTTAACATTTTAGAAATGCTAATCACCGATCGCCCAATGTCTACTAGTTCGCAGGTTGCCAGCCCCCAGCCAGTTTTTTCTTCCGTGGATGATCCATCCCAGTCGGCACTAACAGTCCGTGTTAATGCTCTAGAAGTGTATAGGCATCATCTTGAAATTTCCTACCAAATTGGACAATGCGCTTTCACAACCAAAGTTTTTTATCATGATGTGGATCTTGAAGCCCTAGCGGTACGGTATTCTGCTCAGTTTATGCGTCAGGTTTATTGCCACATTGCTTTGGTAGAAGGACTGAAGTATTGCTCTGTTTTTCCCGAAATTTATGATGTAACGGCGATCGCCGATGGCTTATCTGTGGCTTCTCTAGAGTTCTTTAGCCGTACTTACAACGCAGCATACACCCAGAACAAATACGAAAATCAAATCAGTAACTATAATGGACCTCTTCTCTACTTTGAATCTATTTTAGGAACGCTACAACCCATCACGTTTAAAGGCAATAATCCCACTGTCTTAACTGGAAATGGCGGCGGTAAAGATAGCTTTCTCTCTATGAAAATACTAGAAGAGGCAACCATTCCTTTTGCCGCATTTCAATGGGCGCGGTCAGAGTATGGTCGCTTTGAATATCAGCATGACCTCAGCGCTAAAATTTATCAGCATGTTCAACCCCAAACGGTTCATCGCGTCTCTATCCATGATGACTTTACCGATGGCGTTTACATGCAACTCTACTTCCCCCACCTCAAGCCACCCTTTACCCTCGGTACGCCAGAATGTATTTTTGCGGCGCTGCCAATTTTGCTAGATCAAGAATATTGCTACCTATCGTTTGGTAATGAAAAGAGTTCTGATACTGGCAATTTTTACTGGGCTGAGCTAGGGCAAGAGGTTAACCATCAGTGGATTAAAACCTATGAAGCAGAGTGTATTTTTGAAGCCTTCGTCCGAGAGCATTTCATTACAAACCACCAATATTTCAGCTTGCTCAAGCCTCTTTACGATTATCGAATTTTCAAAAATCTAGCTCGTTATCCTCAAGCATTGCCCGACCTCCACTCTTGCAACATTGACAAACCTTGGTGCAAAAAGTGCGCTAAATGCGCCTATGTTTGGCTTAACTACCTGGCAAACTTTGACACCTCAGTCATTAATGCTTTGTTTCACACCAACCCCTTCGACTCTTCAGACCTGCATCTTTATTATCGCCAAATGCTAGGGCTAGAAGAGCATAATGCGTTTGAATGTGTAGGTCATATTCATGAGTCTAGAATTGCGATGCAGAAGTGCGCGCAGAAGGGGCTTACGGGTAAAGTGATGGCAATGTTTGAAACAGATGTGCAGGCTCAGGTATTGCAAAATTGGGAAGAACTTGAGCAAAAGTATGATCAGGTTTATTCAGAACATAATATTCCTGATCATATTTTTGAACGGGTTAAGGCTTTCTTGTAGCTTTATTCTGTATCAGTTTTATTCATTGGGTTTGATTAATTCAGGGGGCGATCGCCTCCTTTTTTGTTTTGCCTAGTTTTTTGTTTTGCCTCCTTTTTTGCATATTTTTTTGCAGAACTGGACTTTCGACTAATAGCCCTCCCTCTCAACCTAGTGCATTTTTAAGAGAACTCCCATTCTCTGCTTCTCCATGGTTTCTATCCGTACTGTAGTCCCCATTATTATTTCTGCACAAATTGCGCTTGCGGTTGGTTTAACAGGATTGATCTCGTACATCAATGGGCAAAAGGCAGTGAACGACGTTGCCTCTCAGTTGCGCGCACAGTTGGCAATTCGCATTGATAGCCATGTGAGTGCGTATTTGGTGACTCCCCAGTTAGTATTGGGCACGATGGCAAACCAGTTTAAGTTAGGTCTGTTGTCGCCTCAAAATGTCATGGAACCCAGTAACCTTCGCCAGGTGGAACGTTACTTAGGACAACAAAGCTATTTATTTGATTCAGTTAGCTATCTTCTAGTTGCCAACGAGCAAGGCGACTACGTAGGCATTGAAAAATCCGATCAAGGAAAACGCACGATCGATTTGGCAGACAGTGGCGGAGCCTTTAGAACCTATGGAATTGGCAATGAGGGAAGTCATGCTCAACTGATTAAACAGGCAGGTCAGTATGATCCGCGCGATCGCCCCTACTATAAAACAGCCGTAAAAACAGGCAAACAAAGCTGGACTGAAGTTTACAACGCCTTTGGTTACGAAAACCGTCCTACCATCACGGCTTCCCAGCCTATCTATCGTCAGCTTAGTAACGGACAGAAAGGTGAACTATTGGGAGTTGTTGGAGTAGACCTCATTCTCTCGCAGATTAGTCAATTTCTAAGCGAGTTAGAAATTAGCAAGTCGGGGATGGCATTTATTATCGAGCCTTCGGGACAGTTAGTGGCAACCTCAACTGGGGAACCGGTTATTACCCAAGATGCTAGTAAAAAAAATCATCGGGTGATGGCAACCAATAGCAAAACTGCCTTAATTCGAGGTACAGCAGAGTATCTTCAGAAGCACTACGGGAGCTTTAAGATCGATCAATCTGCCCAGCTAGTGGATTCTATTGGCGGCAAACGAAATTTTGTAGAAGTGCGATCGTTCAAGCAATTTGACTTGCAATGGCTCGTCATAGTCGTTATTCCTGAATCTGATTTTATGGCAAAGATTCAAGAAAACTCGCGCACTACCTTTTTGCTATGTTTAGGCTCTTTAGTGGTTGCTTCTATTGTGGGGCTGCTAACTGCCCGCCGCCTCACCCGCCCTATTTTGACTCTTAGTTCAGCAGCCACTGCAATTGAAGCCGAAACTTATACACCTGAATTACTAGCAACTGAAATTAAGCGTAAGGATGAATTCGGTCAACTGGCTCGAATTTTTTATGCAATGGCAGAACAAGTTAGAACGCGATCGGGAGATTTGCGAGATAAAATTCGGCAATTAGAAGTAGAGGTCGATCAGACCAAACAAGGATCTACAAATCACGATACAAATGATGCTCTAATGATTCGAGAATTACTAGAAAGAGCCAGAGAAATCCGTCATGGACAATAACGATACTCTGAATGATTCGTGAACAGATGTGGAAACTTATTTTAACTCGCAGGCTCTAAAGATTTAGCCTCAGACATTTCTATTGCCCTCTGTACAACTAACACCGAACAAGGGGCATGATGCACTACGTAGTTGCTAACACTACCCATCATTACCTCGGTCAGTCCTTGATGCCCGCGCCGACCCAGAACGATGAGATCTGCACCCCAGCTTTGAGCCAACTCACAAATTCCAGCCCCTGGTGTGCCAACGAGGCAAGTCAATTCAGTCACAATTCCCTGGGCGATCGCTTGCTGCTGATAGGGTTGTAACCAAGCGATCGCTTTGTCTCGCTCTTGCTGAATTTTTTCCTGCTGAACCCGCCTCAAAATTCCATAGGTATCTAGGTCAGCGATCGTGCCAAGCCCCATAAATGAACCTGTTGGCAGTTCAGCATCCATTCGCAGCGCATGAACCAGCATAAGTGAACCTTTGCCTCTGGCTTTAACTTCGCTCATGGCTTGTTCAAACACAGCAGATGCTTGCAATGAACGATCAAGAGCGACTAAAACTTTTTGAAAACTCATATATGAGATCTCCCACTTGTGTTGCGTGATGGGGAATACCTTTATCCTACACCGCGACTTAGGGGTTTGCATTATGAGAGCCTACTGCCGCACAATTTGTCCTCCCTGCACTGTCAAAATTTGAGAAGATTTTAGCCACAGTGCATCAAATGAACCCAGGTGAGTCGTCGTAATTAAGGTTTGAAATCGATCTTGAATGGTTTCCAATAGCTTATTTTGGCGTGTTAAATCTAACTCCGCCAGCACGTCATCTAACAACAACAGCGGCGGCTCTCCTACCACTGCCTCAATCAACTTCAATTCTGCCAACTTTAACGCCAATACCAACGTTCGCTGCTGTCCTTGAGAACCATATTGCCGCGCCGGAGTGCCATTAATCATAAACTCTACCTCGTCTCGGTGCGGACCCACCAACGTTGTCCCTTGGTGCTGCTCTGCGATCGCCCGTAGCTGTAACCGTTCCAAAAAAGCCTGCTGCACCACCAGCGGGTCATCTTCCTCAGTCCCGACATTGGGCGCATAATGAACCTCTAAGCTCTCAGCACTGCTGCTAATTGCCTGGTGCCAAGTCTGGGCTAAAGGCGCTAACCGTCGCACTACCCGCGATCGCCGCCGAATTACCCGTGCCCCGATCGATGCCAACTGTGCATCCCAAATTGCTAATTGCGTCAAATCTTTCCCGGCTTCACCCTGCTTCAAAAATGCGTTGCGCTGCCGCAAAACCGTGTTGTACTGCTGCAAAATGTAGGCATAAACAGGTTCCAATTGCATCAATAATGTATCTAACCAATTTCGTCGTTCTCCTGGCCCACCCCGCACCAAATCCAAATCTAAGCTGGAAAACTGCACTGCATTAAGCAAGCCTAAGAAATCCAACTGTCGTCGCAATGCTTCCCCATTTAAGCTGACGGTTCGCCGCCCATTGCTGCGTAGCGTGATCATCATATCGCTTGAACCTGCATCGCGTGCCAAGACTGCCGCAATTTGTCCGACAGGTTCTCCCTCCAACACCAACTCCCGATCGCGCATTGCCCGATGCGATCGCAAGGTTGCCAACAGTTCCACTGCCTCTAGCAAATTCGACTTGCCTTGCGCATTGTCTCCCACCAAAATTGTTTTGGGCGCCAAAAATTCTACCCATTGCTCTCGGTAATTGCGAAATTGCTTGAGCTGGAGAGACTGGAGATACATGGGTAAGGGCAGACGATAAACAATAGATATTCCTACCGTTTATACCACCCTGGCGATAGGCGATGGGACAGGCTCTAGATTTTGCGCTGGAATGCTCGCGATTCCTGCTGCCCTAAGCTCAATGTTTCTTCCTGAGTGCTAGAGTGCCAATCTTGTTCGGCGTTGGCATTAGCACTCAAGAAGAAGTTAATCAGCGTCTCAAATTCAGAGCGGTCTGTTCCGACAGTCGGAAGACCATTGGCTTTAGAGGGAGCGGTTGCTTGTACTAATTGGTTCATTAAGTCGGAGGTTTTGAGAGACACCGCAATATTGCTGATGGCTGTATTTTCTACAGTAGCTTCGCTGGCGTGACTGGGAGCCACTGCGCTGGTCTCTTCGACTAAAGCGACATTGACCTCACCAAAAGGATTGGCTGATGCTTGAGGTTGAGGCGGGGAAATCTCTTCCTCTGTTAAAGGATAAGAGGCCGCTGCCTGTTTGGCTTTGGCAAGACTTCTCAGAGCTTTCTGGGCATTGGTTAAGTTATGCTGCGCCTCGAACAAATCGGCAGCCGTTTCCAGATGGGCGATCGCCCCTTGATAGTTCCGCAGCTTTTGCCAGTTTAAGCCCCGATAGTAGTAGGCAACGGCAGCGTCAGGAGCCAGTCGAATCGCTTCACCGTAATCAGCAACGGCTTCTGCATATTTTTCTAGTTTTTGCCACGCCATGCCCCGGTAGAAATAGGCGATCGCGCAAGTTGAATTAAATTGAATGGCAAAGCTAAAGTCACTAATAGCACCCGCTTGATCATGCTGCTCATAGCGGATGAAGCCCCGATTGCAATAAGCCGAAACTTGATGAGGGGCATGGTGAATCGATTGAGTAAAATCATCGATCGCGCTTTCTAAGTCACCGTTATCGTAATGCACTAGCCCTCGGTAGTTGTAGGTTATGGCATCGTCGGGGTTGAGCTTCAGAATTTGACCATAGTCGGCGATCGCGCCTTGTTTATCGCCCAAGTCATGACGAGTGACAGCCCGGTTCCAGTGCGCCACTAAATCATCCAAGGCAAGCTGAGGGGTTTCAAAACAACTCACTAGCCGCTGAATCACTTCAGGATCTTTGGTGCGGAGCTTAAGCTGTAGCTCGGAGAATGCGCTGTTCGTTCTCAGGGCATCAGCGATTCCCAAGACAGCAAAGCTGTCATCGGAAACCAGAAAGTTTTCGCTAGTGCCCAAGATCTTAAATTGGAAATTTTGAGGATAAGCTTTCTTAAGCTTGAGCAGTTTGTGAAGCGACTCTTGAACATTGGGCTTCTGGCTCTGTGTCATCCAGCCTCGGCGGACTTTGCTCAAGAATCGTTCGTCGTGGCGATCGCTTAACTGACACCAACCTATGTCGAGTTGCTTACCTTGGCTCAGGAAAACCTCAAGCTTAGTCAGTAAGGTTTCATCAAGGTCACTTTGTCCAGCCCAAGGAAAAATTAAAATCAACCGCTGCTGCGTCCGTTCCAAGGCTTCATCTAAGACGGCACGACTGCCTGCCAAGATGCCCTGCTCATCCGGATCAGGTTGGTCACCGTTCAAGTCAAACAACAGTTCATATTGGGGCTGACTGGGCAATGCTTGCAACTGTTGATTGATCAACTGCATTTCTTGCTCTAGGACTTCTTGAATGCGCGCCTTAAACTCTAGGCTAGATTCGGGTGGAGGAATGCGCCCCGACAGTTCTTGAAGCTGACCCTGAATAGCGACGACATCTAGCGTTTGGGGGAGTTGGCTGACTTGCTCCCGAAGCTGTTTTTGCTGGCGGGCGAGGTGCTCGGTAAATTCTTGGATGGTGCTAAGCTGCGATCGCAGGTTGTTCAAATAATCAGCAGCCATCCCTCGGATTTCAGGATAAATCTGAGCCGCATTTGGAGAAATAACCGTAAAGTCAAATCCGGACTGCTGAATCTGGGCTGCAAACATTGCTTCGAGTTCAGCCGCCGTTAAGGGTGGCTGAGGCTCAACGGTAGAGCGATTCAACGTTGAGCCACCGATAGTCGAGCCACTGATAGTCGAGCCACTGATAGTCGAGCCATTATCATGAGTTGCAAGCTTACTTTTGCCCGCACTCACTTCCAAGGTTTCTACCGACTGCCGCAGAGATTCCTGCTGCTGCTGCAAATCTTTCATCTCACTGATCATGCTGACTAGATCCCGTTTGGGAACTAAATCGGCAATCATCCGAATTAATTCACTAACTTCTTGGCGAAGGGAGCTTAGGTCGAAGGAGGGAGAAAGTTTGCTGATGCGGCGATCGAGCCTCGTAATTTCTGCATTGAGCGCAGTGAAATTTGGTTTGATTTGAGAAGTCAGATCATCAAGGTTCCCTAAAATGTCAGATACTTCTGCCTTCAGTTGATCTAGCTCGGTGCGCACATGCTTCGGTTGAGAGAGTTGACCCAGAGCATTAAGCTGTTCAGAAATTTGAGTAACGCTTTCTGTTAAGTGACCGTAACGACCATTGAGTTGATTTAAGTCCTGACGCAAACTATGAATACTTTGCTGTTCTAAAACATTGAACCGTTCCTGCATTTCCTGCTGAACCGCAGTAATTTCTCCATAGAGTGCTTCAGCAACTTCTCGGTCTTTACGAAGCAAGCCTTTTTTGAGAATATGAATGGCTTCAGGAGCAGGCATTGCCACAACTTTCTGGTTAAGCTGTTCAACCTGATGCGTTAAGCGTTGATCGAGTTCTGCAAATGTAGAAGTCTTGTTTTGCTCTGCTTCTTGCTCGTAGCGGCGGCGGTTGACTAAGCCTAATGCGACCAGCAGCGAGAGCGGAGTTGTGGTAAACAACATCTCTTTCAGTAAAAGAGATGCGACTGAACCTACCCCTAACCCCACCAGCGATGCATTTTCAAGAGCATCTAACCAAGAATATTTCTTCATAAAAGTTACTTTATAGATGCGGTAGTGAATCTCAGACCACAGCGTTTAATGAATTGCGACTACCGGGAGTGAAGATAGTCTTCTGAAAAAGAAGGGGCATTTCCTAGTTATTCATGAGTTTTGCATGACAATCAGGACAACCTTTTAAGATTCTTCTAGAAGCCCTTTTCTGGGTCGCAGTGCTTGCGGAATGGACAATCATTAACTACGCAACTGAGGAGAAAGATTCCGAACGAAAGTAGCATTTTATACTTGCATAAACCATCTGTACGGTGTTATAGCTTTTCTTGAATCCAGGCGCGGAAGACCCGGAGGGCAGCAGATAAGCTCATGGAGTCACTTTGCTCAAGAAATTCAAGAATACGATCGCCCGATAATCCTGGAAAAGTACTGCTGTGACTTTGGGAAAGATAGCGATCGCTCTGTAAGCCGTAGATTAATAACTTGCCTTTCAAAACGTCTTCGCCTGCTGTGGTAATGTAGCGCCAGACTTCAGGAATGGCGAGGCTGGCGTAAAGAGGCAGTTTGTCGAGTTTACTTTGAGTGAGGGCAACTTCAACGAGAAGATTGGGAACAGGATCTTGAGGTATGTAGATCTCAGGTTTATGGGGGAGGGAAGGAGTCGAGAAGTAGTAGCAAGCGTCAGGTTCGGTGGCACAGAGAAGGTCTGGGCTTTTGAGCATGACAGGAGCGATCGCTTCTACAGGTTGCTTTAATTCGTCGGCAATAATTAAGACAAGGGACTCTAACAGTTTGTGGCAGCGATCGTGCTCGGCGACAGGAGTCATCATTTCTAGCTTGCCTCGCATATAGGTAAGGCGAACCAGGCGATCGACCCCTAACTCAATGACAAGCTGCTCAAATTGCTCCCAACTGACATTAGGAAGAAGGACGCGTTGTTCGTTAGGGGGACGATCTTTAGGCATGAATAAACTCTGCATCTTAAGTCAACCCGTTAGCGTTTGTTGAAGAATTGGCGATCGCAAAAATTAGACAGAGACGGGGATGCTACTCTGATTATCTTTTATTTCTAGGAGGTGTCTTTGCGTTAGCTTTCGCTTGTTTCTACTCGGCTAGTAGATTTTTCCGATCGTCCGCGCCACCAGGCTAGGGAGGTACTGGCAATGAAGATGCTGGAATAGGCTCCGGCAACAAAGCCAACAATCAGCGCTAAGGCAAAGTATTTAAGCGTTTCTCCACCTAAAAAGAAGATAGCGGTCAGAGGAAACAGAGTGGTGAGTGTGGTGTTAATGGAGCGGGTGAGAGTTTGGTTAACGGCGGTATCAACAATTTCATCAATGGAGCGATCGCCATCGATTTTCATAGTTTCGCGGATGCGATCGTAAATAACGACCGTGTCATTGACCGAGAACCCCACGATTGTCAGCAGCGCCACAATGAATAAGCTGTCTACTTCAATGCCAAACAGCAGCCCCAAAATTGCAAAAATGCCAATGGTGATGAACACATCATGCAGCAGTGCCACAATAGCAAACACGGCGTAATCGAACTGGAACCGAAGGCTAAGGTAGCCTAGAATTCCTGCAAAGGAAAGCAGGAGAGCCAACAAACCTGATGTGAAAATTTGTCGCCCCAGGGTGGCTCCTACAGAGTCAATTTGGCTTGTCGTGAAGGTACCAACCTTTTCGGTAAGAGCCGCTACAAGCTTGGTACGTTGGTCAACATCTAAACTAGAAGTGCGAATGGTCAGGGCTTGTTCTTCATTGCCTACAACCTGAATGCTGCTGCCTGCCAAGCCCTGCGTTTCCATAACGGCTCGAACGATCGCTGGGTCGATCGGTCGATCGCAGTTGTTAGGCTGGGTGCAGTCGAGTTCGAGTTGAAGCCGCGTGCCACCCACAAAGTCGAGGCTGGGGCGAAGAGGAGCATTGATTTGCTGCCAATTGATGAACATGGCAATGATGCCCGCCAAAAGGACGACAGCGGAGATTGCCCACCAGAGCGATCGCTGTTTAATGACTTCGAGCTTCATGAGGTTTTCTCCGCCTGAATAGATGAGGGCAAGTTGGGGGAGAACCAATGGGGTTTCCGAAGGCTGGGAATAGTCAGGACGTAGAGCAACAGCGTCCGGCTACAAGTTAACGCTGTAAACATGCTGACCCCAATTCCTAACGCCAGGGTTAGCGCAAATCCTTTGACCAAACCTGTGCCTAGCCAAAACAGAGCCGCACAGGCAATTAGGGTCGTCACGTTGCCATCTAAAATGCTGGAGAAAGCACGATAAAAGCCCGACTCGACTGAACGGTAAAGGGTTTTACCCGCCTGCAATTCTTCTCGGGTGCGTTCAAAAATTAGCACGTTTGCATCTACTGCCATGCCAATGCTAAGCAAAAACCCAGCGACTCCAGGTAGGGTCAACGTTACGCCCAACAGGTTAAAAATTGCTAGGGTAAAAAGGGCATATAGGAGCAGGGAAATATCGGCAATAAACCCAGGTAACCGGTAATAAAACACCATAAAGATGAGAACTAGCGCTAACCCTAGGGCACCCGCGTAAATGCTGCTTTGGATACTGTCTCGTCCTAAGGATGCGCCAATCGTGCGGTTCTCTTCAACCCTTACAGGAACAGGCAACGCACCGCCGCGAAGCTGAACGGATAAGTCGTTGGCTTCTTTCGTTGCAAAGTTTCCAGAGATACTGGCGTTTCCTCCTGTAATGCCGCTGGCAGCGTATTTAACATCGACACGAGGGGCACTGAGGAGGCGATCGTCTAGAAAGATGCCGAGGCTACGTCCTGTTCCGGCAACATTTTTAGTTAGGTTAGCAAAGCCTTCGGCTCCTTGCGCATTGAATTTCAGCACAACTTCCCAAGCATCGCCGCCAATGGGCGCAGGGTAAGCTGTTTCGAGGCTGTCGCCAGTGAGAGGCGTTTTGTCAAACAGTCGAGATATTGCTTGATTGCTGGCATCAATTTCTGCTTGTTTCGTGGCGATCGCGGCTGCATCTCCAGTTTTCTTCAGCGTTTCTAGCTCTAACCGCTTTGCCGTTAAAACATTAAACTCAACGGTCAACTCAGCTTCTGTCCCTTGTCGCTGTTCTCGAAAGTCTAGCTGGGCGGTGCCACCCAAAACCCGCTCTGCCTGCTCTGGGTCGCTGACTCCGGGTAATTGGATAGAGATTTGATCGGATCCAACCGTCTGTACCAATGCTTCTGAAACGCCTAGACCGTTAATTCGATTTTCGATGACGCGCTGAACCGCTTCGAGCTTTTCAGGAGTAATTGTAGGAACAGCTGCCGTAGGAAGCACCCGCAGCGTTAGCTGAGACCCTCCCTGTAAGTCCAGTCCGAGTCGTACAGGAAATTGCACAATCACCACAATTGCGGCGATCGCCAAGACCAATATCAAAGCCAATAAAGAACGCTGTCTGCCCATGCTGTCTGCCCAAATATGTAGCCGCTGCAACATCAGCTATGATAGCTGGATTTTTGGGCACAGATCTTCAACCGCGTTCAAAATTATCACCCTCAGCCCGCAAGGAAACGGGGCAAGCACTGCTCACCCCGTCTAGGTAATCACTAGGAAGTCGTTAGATATAGGTCAAATGCACACCTGAATTAGCTAACCAGCTAGCTTTAGAATCTGTAAGCAGCACCGACTTGAACGCTTACGGGAGTTTTGTCGCTGTTGGCAACGCCATCAATCGCCACTTTTACATCACTGTAAAGCGCAATGTTGCGTTGAACTGCGGTTTCAACCCCAGCGGTCAGGACAGCAGCATTTTGGTTACCCAATGCAGAGGTCGTGCCCTCATCAGTTGCGAAAGAGTAGCCGCCACCTAAGTAGATGTTGGTGTTAGGAGCCACGCCCAAGTCATAAGTCACGGTAGGAACTAGGTTAACGTTGTTGCTCGTGATCAAAGCTGCGCCTCGCAGTGAAACAGGCGCTTGGGGAAGGGCATACCGACCTTGCACGTTACCCCCAAAGTTAGCGTCGTTGTTACCGACTTCACCACCCAAACCAACCGTTGCGCCACCGCCCAAGTAGCTACCTGTCATACCGCGAGCAGTCTGAGCAGAGGCGCTATTAGCCATCAATAGAGCAGGCGCAACAACTAAAACAGACAAAACGGACATTGCAGCAGATTTTACTGAGAATTTCATGATGAGTAACCTTGTTGAGTTTCTAGTATTTTGTGAACTGTTTTTAGAGATTTTTCTTACTAACCTAACCCTTGTTGATGAGACAGGTATTTGTTAGAAGAACTAGTAGAAAACGACTTGAACTTTACTCCTAAGCTTTGTTTTTGAAGAGTGGTTCGTAAGATTTCAGCCTTGAGGCGAATGTGTCTTATTTCTGTCATCTACATCAGTGTGTTAGTTAATTCCAATCTAATGTGGGTGGTGATAACCGAATTCCTACACTCCATTCAACTCGCTGCTTAGAAGCTTGTTTCGTTCGTTTTCTTTACCTCTTTTTCTCTATGTTTCAGTTATAGCGCTGTCCAGTAAGGGATGTATTAAATGTGTACTCTTTTGCAACTGTCATAGATGGCGGAACTTGAACTTGAATAGTTTTAAAGGTTTTTCTAATAGTTTTAAGTGCAGTAGTTTGAAGTTGAAAAACTCATAAAGTTAATTTACTCTGTTCTGACAAAGTAAGATATAGAAGGAATTAGTAGACGTAAAAGAGCGTGATTTGTTCCATCACGCTAAAAGAATGTTTGAGAAGAAGTGCAGTGATCTAAAGGCGCATACAATCGAGCAAAAAAGTTCTTAGACTTGCCAAAAAAAGTCGTCTGAATGTCATGCTTTGACACTTTATTGTCACATTGGCAACTTTGTAACCAGCTTTTCAACGAAGCTGAAAATATCTGTTGTTCCCTATTCTTTTGTAGTCTTACTCTTTTGAAGATTGAGCGATCGCGCTCCACAAGCCATCAATGCTGATACGATTTTTCTGCTGATGGTAGGCTGCCAAACCTGCTTCCCCTTTCTTTTCTGCCCAGTCTACCAACTGCGATCGCGACCCCTGATGCTCATAGAGCGGAACTCCATGTCCGCAGGAAGTTTGTACCCGATCGATGTCTGCGGTAATAATTTGTCGAACGCCAGGAATGGCTGGAAATTGAGTAAGCAAGCCCTCCCATTCCGCAGCATTGGGGAGTAATGTTTGTCCAGTACCATAGAGCCGCAAAATACTAGGCGCACCTTGAAAAGCACAAAACATTAGCGTAATTCTTCCGTTCTCTTGCAAGTGAGCCGAAGTTTCGTTGCCGCTTCCAGTCAAATCTAAATAGGCAACCCGGTTCGGAGAGAGGACTCGGAAACAATCTAAACCCTTAGGCGAAATGTTGACATGTCCGGTTTCACTGAGCGGAGCGGTGGCAACGAAGAATAAATGCTGCTGCTTAATGAATTGCTGCAACTCAGGAGTAATGTGGTCAAAGACTTTAGCCATAGGATTCGGTACGAGGGTGCAAAATTGGGAACTGCTGAATGAAAGGATGAATCTGCTCCTTTCCTTGATGAGAGGGACTTTGACTCAGAGCCATACTTTCTATGCAGTAATGCTCTGAATTGACTGCTGAGTTAGTTACTGTTGAGCTAACTACTGCTTAAAAGTAATTACCCGTCTGCATATGACTTACAATAGAACATTAGTTCTACTATTTACGTTCTACTCCTAGAGTTTTACTGTTTAGGTTCAAATATTGCTTAGGGTCAAACATCTCCCTAGTCCGTATTTTTTCGATATAACTCTATTTTGAAGAATGCTTTCTTGCCCATCTCTCTTACAACTCTTAAGAACAACT
This sequence comes from Timaviella obliquedivisa GSE-PSE-MK23-08B, assembly GCA_019358855.1. Lineage (NCBI taxonomy): Bacteria > Bacillati > Cyanobacteriota > Cyanophyceae > Oculatellales > Oculatellaceae > Timaviella > Timaviella obliquedivisa. Next base: position 144,236 of record JAHHII010000003.1, read on the forward strand.
CCCATGGTTAAGTACACGCTTAAAGAAGATCCCGAAGTGGCGATCGAAGTGCCAGGTAAAGATTCGGCGAAGTCCCGCGACAAAGCCATGGATAAGCTCATGAAGCTGCTGAACGAAGAAAAATTGAACACCAACCTAGAGGATGGGTTTGGTCCCGATGAATTTATTGAAATTCGGGAACCTTCTACGAACGGTAATTCGCCTGAAGACGATGAAATTGTGGAAGCCGTCCAGACTTTGAACAACTTCGCCACCCTTAAACTCAAAACCCAGGAGTCGAAGCAAGAGGCGCTAGAAATCCGGGCTTTAGTCGATTTATTGTTCTCCGATGACCCGATTTCTGAAGACGAGGTGACTAAGCTTAAAGAGGGCTTTAAAGTGCTGAAAACATTTGCCCAAGCCAATATTAAGTACCGCGAAGCTAAGTCTCAGGCAGAAACCGCTAGGAGTACGCTCGATCGCGCACTCACCTCTAATACCAGCACCCGTGCTAAGGATTCACGTAAAGATTTATGACAGTCAGGAACTTTCAGGAACCGTTCTAATCCCCAGGGGTCTAAATCATAGTCCACCTGCTTTGTATCCGATAGTGGCTTATGAACGTATTACCTCTCCTGGCAGTCCTTTCCCTAGGGACAGCAACCTCTAGTGCTTCCTGGACGACAAACCCAAGTTTAAGGTTCCAGCCCGCATTACAAATTGCACAGTCGGGTCGGGCTGAGGCAATCTGCACCTCTGAAGTCCGCGATCGCGGCTTACGCGTGGTGAATATTTTAGAAACCAATGATCACTCTGGCGGAACTGAAGTGATTATGCGGGTTACGCGGAGCGGTAATGACTATACGGTAGGATGTGACTACAGCGCCTCTTCTCGCAATGTGGAGTTGTATCGCATTGAAGATGGTCGCCGCGATCGCGATGATCGTTTTGAGAGTGATGATGATGACTCGGACGATCGCTTCTATCGAGGCGATCGCAATAGAAGCGATCGGGTGAGCGATCGGCAGGATGCCGAAAACATTGCCAGAGAAGCCGTAGGGGATCAGTTAGACATTGACGACCCCTATTCTGACATCGTTGAGATTGACGACATTGAGCGCAATAATCAAACCTGGATTGTAGAAGGCGAAGCGAATGGAGCACCTTTCCGAGTCCGAATTCGCTCTAATGACGCTTCTATTGAAGACTTCCAGCTGTATTAAAGAATTAAAGAGTTCTGTAAAGAGTTCTGGCACTGCTGAATGAAATTATGAATCAATTCAAAACCCCTTTTCTGTAGGAGAAGGATTGGGGGTTAGATCGCTCTCGCTGCATTGGCGACCTAATCTAACCCCTAGCCCGTTCCCCACAAGCAGGGGAACCGGAAAAAAGGCAGAGAATCCAGATTTTCAGACTTTCATTCAGCAACGCCAAAAGGGATAGGCATTTTGCCTACCCCTTTAAAGTTTCAGTTCTGCAAGAATTTTAGAAACCAGCAGCCCTAAATATCCTGTTCGCTCAATTCACGGGTGATGTAATCGAAGGGTTGATCGATAAAAGAAGCATATTCATCAATCCCTGCCAATGCCACCTTATCTCTAACCACATCCTTCATAATTTGGATGCCCATTACAGTTGGCGCGATCGGCACACCCAAAGAATTGTAGGTTTCCCGCAACCCTTGGAGCACACGCTCGTTCAGCACATCCATGTTGCCTGCAACCAACGCATAGCTGGCATAGCGAAGATAGTAGTCCATATCTCGCAAACAAGCGGCATAGCGACGAGTCGTGTAGGCGTTGCCTCCCGGACGAATTAACTCAGGGACATCTTCAAAAAGCTGTAAGCCTGCCTGTTTCACAATGGCGGCAGCATTCCCATTAATCACGGCGGCGGCTTGAACTCGCGCCATGCCCGTGTTGAAATAGGACTTCAAGGTATCGAGAGCATCCCGATCTAGATATCGACCTGTGTTGTCGTAGTTTTTAATTAGACTGGTTACCGCGTCCCGCATGAGGTCTCGTCTCCCAATGTGCTGTCTATAGTTGGTTTATGATTCGCCCTTCAGTTTATCACGGTGCGTTTCTCAGAATTGACTTGAAAGCGCTGATGGGCAAGGTTCAGGGCGTTAAGTTTAGTAACGAAGAATGTACAACTTTGTCTACGAACAACGCTGCCAAACCTTCCAGAGGCAATTCAATAGACTCAACTAAATCCTTGCAAGTGCAACTGAGCCAGAGTTTTTAGGGAGAGTTCTTAGGACGACTTATGAGCACGTTGCTTGACAGACACCGCCGGGGTCGCGCTGCCCATAATCTTCTAAATCTAAACCGAGGAAGGCTAGTTTTGTATTTCTTGATACAAAATACTGCAAGCCCTGTTTCTAGGATGATTTAGAATCTGGAGATTTATTTGAAGTATGTATCCTCACTAACTGTCAATAGACCTAACGTCTGAGATGCAGCAGCAATGCCGACTCGACATCGTTAGAGTTCGTTCCTCGGTAGCTGGACTCACAGCTTCTTGCCCCAATCAACTCAGAGATAAGCCTACAGGATTAAGGAGTAGTTCATGGCTGAAACAGCACAAGAAATTTTAAACATGATTGATGAGCAGGGCATCGAACTCATCGACCTAAAATTTGTAGATCTATATGGCATTTGGCAACACTGCACCTTTCACAAAAGTCTTATTGACGCAGAGTCCTTTGTGAACACAGGCGGCGTGGCATTTGATGGTTCTAGCATCCGCGGCTGGAAAGCCATTAATAACTCCGACATGGCAATGGTGCCCGACCCCACCACCGCCTGGATCGACCCCTTTATGGCAGAACCAACCCTCAGCATGGTCTGCACCATTGTTGATCCACGCACCAGCCAAATGTATGAGCGCGACCCGCGATCGATCGCTCAAAAAGCCGTCGATTACCTGATCTCCACTGGCATTGGCGACACTGTATTTTGCGGCCCCGAACCCGAATTTTTCATTTTTGATGACATCCGCTTTGGGCAATCAGGTCACGAAAGCTACTACTTCATCGACTCTGATGAAGGCGGCTGGAACACGGGTAAAGATGGCGGCAACTTGGGTTACAAAATTACCAAGAAGCGCGGTTACTTCCCGGTTGCGCCCTCTGACATGCTGCAAGATATCCGCACCGAAATGTTGCTGACTATGGCAAAGTGCGGCGTGCCCATTGAAAAGCACCACCACGAAGTCGCTGGCGGTGGTCAGTGTGAGTTGGGCATTCGGTTCTCGGATTTGGTTCATGCTGCTGATTACGTCATGACCTACAAATATGTGGTCAAAAACGTCGCCCGCAAGTATGGCAAAACCGCAACCTTTATGCCTAAGCCCATCCATGATGACAACGGCACAGGAATGCACAGCCATATGTCCCTTTGGAAAGATGGTCAGCCTTTGTTTGCAGGAGATCAGTACGCTGGACTTAGTCAAACCGCCCTCTGGTTCATTGGTGGGTTGATTAAACACGCTCCCTCAATTCTGGCATTCACTAACCCTACCACCAACTCTTACAAGCGTTTGGTGCCTGGATTTGAGGCTCCGGTTAACCTGGCGTATTCAGCCGGAAACCGCTCAGCATCGATCCGCATTCCGCTCTCGGGTGCCAACCCCAAGGCAAAGCGCCTAGAATTCCGTTGTCCGGATGCTTCCAGCAATCCTTATCTAACCTTCTCAGCAATGCTGTGCGCGGGTCTAGACGGCATCAAAAACCAAATTGATCCCGGTGAGCCGCTTGATGTAGACATTTACGAATTGTCTCCTGAAGAGTTGGCCAAGGTGCCCAAAGCTCCAGCAACTTTGCAGGAAGCCTTAAGCAACCTGGAACGGGATCATGACTTCTTGACGGCTGGAGGAGTGTTCCCTGAGGACTTTATTTACAACTGGGTTTCTCTCAAAATGGATACGGAAGTGAAGCCTTTGAGCAAGTTGCCGCATCCGCTTGAGTTTGAAATGTATTACGACTGCTAATCAGGGGTTAGGACGGTAATGGGTGGGGGCGACCCTGGCGGTATCTGCAAAGCAGCACGCTCTAATCATCCTCTTAAATCCATCTAAAAAACAGAAAGGGAGACATACAGATTTGTGTGTCTCCTTTTTTGAAGCAGCATTCTAGCTCTTCAGTCTATGTCTCGCTATTGTTTCGATTGATAAGGAGGCTGTAGTTGAATGTTAGAGATGATTAACTTTCACATTAGTAATGAGCTTATTTGAAGGGAAATTTAAGATTTATTGATCAATGAATCGTGTAATTCCTTAGAAGAGGAAAACTTTATTCGCAATAGCTGCTCAAATCTGTACTGATATAAATTACTAAGACACTTAAGCCAAGTTCCAAGTTTCGTCCGAGTATTCGACTGAAATCAGTTCTATTTGTAGAATCCTGTGTGGCTAAACTTTGAATAATGAGTTAGATTTTGTGATGCATGATGCTGAATAGTGGCAGTGTAAGCATTTAAGTTTGATTCCCGTTTAAAGAGTTCCTAGATTAAAAGAATTTAGAATCTTGTTAACACTTTGTAGCCAGCAGTAACCGTTTTAATGGTTTATTTAAGTGCATAGCGCTACATCTTCATCCTTTCACGCTAAAAGATTTCATGACTCTTCTCAACTCCGATCGCCCGTCAGTATCCGAGGAATTTGAACAATCTGAAGGGATAGCTCTAGATGAAATCGCTTCAGAAAGCTCCGCATCCACCGATCCCCTCAAGCCTGATCCCCTCAAAACAGCGACAGGGGTTTATGTGACAGTCCACGGGCATTTCTACCAACCACCCCGCGAAAATCCATATCTCAATGCCGTCGAACGCCAGCCTAGTGCCGCGCCTTGCCACGATTGGAACGAGCGTGTTCATCAGGAATGCTATCGCCCTAATGCGTTCGCTCGCGTTCTCAACAACGAAGGCGAGGTCGTGGGGATCGTCAACAACTTTGAGTATCTCAGCTTTAATATTGGTCCGACCCTGATGAGTTGGATGGAACGCCATGATGTAGAGACATATCAACGAATTTTAGAAGCCGATCGCCATAGCTGCGAACGGTTAAATGGACATGGCAACGCCATCGCCCAGGTCTACAATCACATCATTATGCCCCTCGCCAACGAGCGCGACAAATATACTCAAATTCGCTGGGGCAAAGCTGACTTTTGCAAACGCTTTGGGCGCAATCCTGAAGGGATGTGGCTAGCGGAAACCGCTGTCGATTACCCGACGCTAGAAGCCTTGATTGCAGAGGATATTCGCTTCATTATTTTGGCACCGTCCCAAGCTCAGCGCTGTCGTCCCTTAGATGATCATTCTCCATGGCTAGAAGTGGGTGGTGGGCAAATTGATCCGGTTCGTCCCTATCGCTGCTACCTGCCTGGACGAGACAAATACATTGATATTTTCTTTTATGATGGCCCGATTTCGCGGGATATGGGCTTTAATGATGTGCTTCTCAGTTCTGGGCATTTTGCCGGACGAGTTAGCACAGCCGTTCGGGCAGATCATCAGCCCTCGCAGTTAATTTCAGTGGCTACGGATGGCGAAACCTTTGGGCATCACAAAAAAGGTAGCGAAAAGGCTTTAGCCTACGCCCTGGTCAAGGAGTTTCCCAAACGGGGCTGGACAGTGACTAATTACGCCCATTACCTTTGCCTCAGTGCCCCCACCTGGGAGGTAGAACTCAAGCCCGTCACAGCTTGGAGTTGCTCCCATGGAGTCGATCGCTGGCAACACGACTGCGGCTGTGGCGGTGGCGGCGGCTGGCACTTACAATGGCGCAGACCCCTGCGCGATAGCCTGGATTGGCTACGAGATCAGCTTGTCAAAGTTTACGAAGAGACTGCTCCCAAGTTTTTCCGTGATCCGTGGAAAGCGCGGGATGAGTACGTGCAGGTCATTCTCGATCGTACTCCCACTCACATTCACCAGTTCTTGACCAAACATCAAACCCATCGGCTGACATCGACAGAAAAAGTAGATGCACTCCAGCTTTTAGAAATGCAGCGCCATACCCTGCTAATGTACACAAGCTGCGGCTGGTTTTTTGAAGAAATTTCTCGTCCAGAAGGCACCCAGATCCTCCGCTATGCTGCTCGTGCTCTGGAGCTAGCAGGTGATGTCTCTGGCATCCAGCTTGAGAAAGGCTTTATCAAACGTTTGGCGATCGCTCCTAGCAACGTCGAGCAGTTCCAAACGGGTGCAGAAGTTTACCGTCAACTGGTTGCGCCATCCGTGGTCAGCCTAGAGCAAGTGGCAGCCCATTATGCCTTAACCTCCTTATTCACTCCCTATTCCCGCGAACAGCAAATCTATTGCTATACCGTTCATCAGCAGGATTATCAACTTCAACGCTTGGGCAATCTCACCTTAGCCGTTGGGCAAATTCAGATCAGGTCAGACATTACTAGATCCAGCACTAGCATGGCGTTTGCAGTGCTGCATTTGGGCGGCTGGGATTTTCACTGCTGCATTCAACTTTTCAAAGGACGACGGGTCTATAGCCAAACGAGAGACAATTTGTTTGAAGCGATGCAGCAAGCCAGCGCCGCTCAAACGATTTTGGCAATGAACAAGGCGTTTGGAGATCAATCCTACAGTTTGCAAAACCTGTTTGCTGAGGAGCGTCATCGCCTGATGAATTTACTTAGCCAGGAAACTCTGATGCGCCTGGATCAACTGTATACTCAGGTTTACCGCGATAACTATGGCGTACTGATGGCGTTCCATCGAGATCAACTAGAGGTGCCCCAAGAACTCCAGGTGGCGGCTGAGATTGCTATTACGCAACGGGCGATCGCCGCCCTACAATCTCTCGAACGAGAAGCCAGCGATTTTCCGCCCAGCAACCCGCAACTCTGCCTCAGCTACTTGGCAGACTTGGAAGCGATCGCCATTGAAGCCCAGCAACTTCACTGCCAACTCAAGCTCCCTCAAATCTCGGCAACTTTGGAACGTCTAATTGTCTCCTGGCTATGGAATTTGCTCAACAGCCCTAATCCTCAAACCGTTGAGGCAGATGCTCTCTGGGTTCAGCGGCTCATCGATTTGGGTCAGCAGCTTCACTTACATCTGCGCCTGGATGATGCCCAAGAGCTTTATTACAAGCATTTGCATGAGCAAGATTCGATGGTGCGAAGTTCGGCGGCACTACTGGAACTGGGGAAAGGGTTGGCGATCGGGGTGGGGTAAGTTGGGTCAGGGCAGGTTGGGGTTGGGAACCATAAAGTTTGGTCGGGTGAGCCGCTAAGGCTATGAGCCATGTCAGCAAGCTAATTCCGGACAACGTTGTCACAGGCGTTGTAACAACAGTCGTTCTTTCTTCTGCTGAAATCCTCAAACCTAGCTGATGTTGGCATTGCTGAATCAAAATATGAATCCTTCAAAGTCCCTTCCCTTTAAGAGAGAGATTTAGGGAGAGGTCTGTCTCGCTGCGTTGTCGAAACCTAACCCCTAGCCCCTTCCCTGCGAGGGCAGGGGAACATGATTTTCATATCGCAATTTAGCAGCGCCGCTGATGTTTTATACGATATGTACACTAGCAATAATCGTTCAATATTTGCACGGAACAAATTAAGACCGTTTATAGAATCTGAAGTGTGCAAACGTAAAGTTATTCAGCTTCCGAGCGATCGCAATGTGGTGGAAGCTACGTATTTAATAGTTAAGGAGAGGGTAGATTCAGCAAGCCCTGTTTGAGTCTTAAAATACCTATTCAATAGGTTTGGCGATCGCCTCATTAGTACCAATCTGCGATCGTCAATCCCGGAGCCCTAGGAATTCCCTCACATTGTGAGTCACGAGTGTCGCCTGAAGTGCTATGGCTGTCCCAGCAATCAAAACGTCGAGTGAGCCAATAGGCATTCCTTGTTGTTCTAAGTGGGCACGAATTTTTGCAGATGCAACAGCCCCCTCTAGGTCAAAAGGAACAACAGTAGTTTGGTTCAAAAGTTGTTGAACCTGTTGGATACGTTTTTCAGAAGAACTCGACTTTACGATGCCAACCTGTAATTCAAAGAAAACGATCGCGGGAACAAAGATGAGTTGGGGAAGAACCCTAGCTAAGTTCTGTGTCACCTGCCCTTGTCCTTTGAAGTGGTAAATCAGGGTATTTGTATCTAAAACAAACAACTACAGACTCTCACAGGGGATGTCTTATCCTGATTCAGCCCTGATTTCTTCTAGGGTAAGGAAGTCATCTTTCCAAACTCCAGAAAGAGAATACACTAACTCTGACCACTCTGCTAAATCGACAGGGGCGTTGGGCTGGTTAGGGTCTACGTGTTTGGCATGGATAGACTCGGCAAAAGTCAGGACTTCACTAGCTTGCTCCTGAGGCAGAGATTTGACAAGGGCGTAAATCCTTTCAGCGATCGTCATAGTTTTAATGCTAGAGGAGATGTCGATTTAGTCTCATTTTAGCGATCGCACTTCTGCTCAATACCAATCTGCAAATACTAATCTACAGATGAAATGTTCAGCCCTTTTTGTAAACATCGCCTCGATTCCCAATACTATAAATCTCAATCTGACAAACCTCTATGTCTATCGTGAAAATCAGACGAACTTTGCCAACTCGAAGCCGATAAAAGCCTTCCCAATCACCTTTCATTTGTTTAATGTCGAGTTCTGTAAACGGAATCAGGCTTTGTGTTTCAACAGCCGTCAGCAATTGATTCAGCTTTTCCTGAATGCGGCTGATTGTTTCGGGGTCAGCTTTTTCGAGGAATTTGATTGCCTGCTTACGAAACCGGATTGCCATGCTTCACCCACTCTGTCATATCAACGGCTTCGTCTTCAGAGTAGTCAGCAGGCGAACCGAACTCGGCTTCCAGTTCCGCTTGCTCAGCATCATCAACATAGGGCATCAAAATTTTGCAGAGCGTCAATCGCTCCTCTCGCAAAACCTCTCGCATCGTCTCTTTAATGAGCAGTTTGAGTTCCTGAATTTCCACGGTTTTCCTCATTAAGATTACGCTTCGTAAATTCTTACAACCTACCACTCACCCCTCCGAATCAAGCCACCGACTTACTCATCTCAGTCAGACGAATCATATCTTGCCGAGGATCAGCATAAGTTACCTTTACATCTAACCGTTCACCCACTTCCATTGGACGGCTAAAATGCATGGCAATTTCTAAACCTAACTCTTCTAATAGCACCAAACCCAAATTCTCGTGTTCCCGCAACCAGCGCAACACCAGCGACTCCCAAATTTCTTCGGGTCGTCGCCGCAAATACTCCAACGCCCAATAGCGATTGGTTTGGCGCTCCACTAGCATCGACTCATAGGCAGTGTTGCTAATCACCTGAATTAACTCTTTAATTGATTCCATTGAGAAAGGCAACGCCTCGCCTCGCAAGTGCGCTTTGATCTGAAAATGCGCCAGCAGGTCAGCATACCGCCGAATTGGGGATGTTACTTGCGTGTAGGTATCTAACCCCAAGCTGGCATGGCGAACGGGTGTGATACTAACTTCGCTGCGGGGCATACAGCGGCGAATTGCACAGTCTCGGACGAAGCCAGCCGGGAGTTGTAGTAGCTCTCCTTCGGGCGGCAGTTCTGGCTGGGGTTGACCCCGGAAGGGCAGCGGCAAACTGTGAGCTTCGCCGTAGCGCCCTGCCACTTCTCCCGCCAAAATCATCATCTCTGCTACCAGCGATCGCGAAACAGAATCTTCTAAAACTTCGATCGTAATTTCGTCATCCTTCACCTTAATCGACGATTCGGGCATGTGAATGCTGATTGCCCCTTGAGCCTGCCGCCAACTCGATCGCCGTTTTGACCAAGTGGCGATCGCCTCTAACTCTGGTTCTGCCTGCACGCCTAGCTGCAAAATTTCATCAACATCTTCATAGGTCAAACGATAGGTTGGCTTGACCAAACTCACCTGAATTTGGTAGTCTTCCACTCCCCCCATTTCATCTAAAATCACCCCAAAACTGAGCGCCGAACAGACCTTTCCCTGAGTCAAGCTCATGGGCCCAGTCGCTAACTCTGGGGGAAACATCGGAATCATACCTGTAGGCAAATAGATGGTAGTGCAGCGACGACGTGCCTCTAAATCCAGGTCATCACCCGGTTCGACCCAACGGCTAGGATCAGCAATGTGTATCCAGAGCCGCTGTCGTCCGTCTGGCAAAGATTCAACGCTCAGTCCATCATCAATTTCGCGGGTGCTTTCGTCATCAATGGTATAAACCTTGAGGTGAGTGAGGTCTAACCGATTGGGGTGAGCATCAGGCGGCGGCGACGAGAGATGGGATGCGGACATTTCGGATGCCTTACTAGAGAACTGAATCGGCACTTGGCTGCGTCGCAGGAATAGATTTTCGTGAGGACTCCAAAGCCCCAGCGCCACCAGGAGTTGCAGCGCTGCTTCAGCAGTTTCTGGTCGCCCTAAGGAGGTCAGCAGTTCTAAGGCAGGCGTTCGATGAGTCGCCTCGTCTCCCAAAAGCGCAAATCGCTCCAGAGCATCTAGCCGGACACGATCGCTACTCTGCCATTCCACCGACTCGCCCTCTAGAGCTTGCCTAATGCGGTTGAGGAAGTTTTGTCCCTCCTGCAAGCGCTGCGTCTCAACGTTAGCCTGATGCTTGAGTTCTGCGACCTGAGCAGAAGAACGCGGTTCGTAGCGATCGCCCTTCTGTTTAAAGTAAAGCTTATCCTCTGACAAAAGACAGTATGCGGCATAACAAAAGACTGGTGTCTTCTGGGAGAACAGCAGCATCGCCATACCGGCTGGGTCAACCGACTCGCCATCTAAAATTTCCCAAGCGACTTCTAAACTGTCGGGGTCGAGGTAGGACTGAGTTTCTTGCCAGAACCCGGTAATTTCTTTTGGGGTATAGCTCTGACCTGTAACGGTGTAAGTAACCTGCCGAGAGTGGAGAGTATGAGGATGCGATCGCTCGTCAATGGCAATCCAGTTCTTTTTCCCCTCAGGGCGATCGATAACCGCTAAGCGACGACGATCTGAGGCATCGCCCTGTAGCTTGAACTCAACTAAAGTTCCCTTCTCCATGAAAGTATTGATGGCTATGAGGTTAGGTAATTTATGCCCTATAACGGCATGTCGCTATTATGAGGCTTAAAGTTCCCTCTGCTCATCACCTCATCGCATCAAATTGCTACAAATTGTTGATTTTTCTGAACAGCACTCCAGAAAAATCAACGTTTGCAGAGTTTAAGCACTAGCCTTCTTGGTTTACAAAGGGCAAGAGCGCCAGAATTCGGGCGCGTTTGATTGCTTCAGTTAAATCACGCTGTTGCTTAGCGGTTAAACCTGTAATGCGCCGAGGCAAGATTTTACCGCGCTCGGTAATGAATTTTCTAAGCAAGTCCACATCTTTGTAATCAATGGGTTCTTCGGGCTTGAGGGGAGAAACGCGACGACGAAAATATGCCATAGGTCTTTACTGGAATGATTGAAAGTGAAAATTACTTAATTTCTTTATGAACTACATGCTTATTGCAGTGACGGCAGAACTTTTTCAGCTCTAACCGCGCCGTGGTGTTACGACGGTTCTTTTGCGTGGTGTAGCGGGAAACTCCTGCTGAACGCTTGTCGGGGTTGGTGCGGCACTCAGTGCACTCCAACGTAATAATAATTCGTACGCCCTTCGCCATAACTCTATACTTTTACTTTTAGGGACAGTTAGACACAGTCTCTAATTATTTCACAGTATTGAGAAAATGACGAATTATCTTTTGTATTATTTCCTGCTCTACAGCCAAAGACCCTGATACCCAAGCTTCTCATACTCAATATCAGATACTAAAGCCGTGGATACCAAAGAATCATATAATCCTAACCGACCTTATCCCTTCTCTTTTTCCTATGCCCCTCGAATGGCAGACTGCTAAAACCTACGAAGATATCCTTTATCAAAAAGCCGATGGCATTGCCAAAATTACGATCAATCGTCCCCATAAGCGCAATGCTTTCCGCCCTAAGACGGTGTTTGAACTTTACGATGCGTTTGCTAATGCTCGAGAGGATCAGCGCATTGGGGTAGTTCTGCTGACTGGAGCAGGGCCGCATACCGATGGCAAATATGCATTTTGTGCGGGCGGAGATCAGTCAGTGCGGGGGCAGGCAGGATATGTAGATGAGGAGGGCGTGCCTCGGCTGAATGTGTTGGATTTACAGCGATTGATTCGCTCTATGCCCAAGGTGGTTATTGCGCTGGTGGCGGGGTATGCGATCGGTGGAGGACATGTTTTACATTTGCTATGCGATTTGTCGATCGCGGCTGATAACGCCATTTTTGGACAGACGGGCCCTAAGGTCGGTAGCTTTGACGGTGGCTTTGGGGCGAGTTATTTGGCACGGGTGGTCGGGCAGAAGAAGGCACGCGAAATTTGGTTCCTTTGTCGGCAATACGATGCCCAGCAGGCATTAGAGATGGGTTTGGTCAACTGCGTGGTGCCGATCGCCCAGCTAGAGGCTGAAGGCATTCAATGGGCGCAGGAAGTTTTAGAGAAAAGCCCGATCGCCATTCGTTGCTTGAAGTCGGCGTTTAATGCCGATTGTGATGGGCAGGCGGGGCTGCAAGAACTGGCGGGTAACGCGACATTGCTTTATTACATGACGGAAGAAGGATCGGAAGGGAAACAAGCATTTTTAGAAAAGCGGCAGCCTGATTTTCGGCAGTATCCTTGGTTGCCCTAAGCCACAAAACTACCCGCTGGGGTAATCAACATCACCCAGATTCACGGGCTAATCTCAGATTGTTATCCAAAGAGAGCATCTTTAGAATTTCAATCCAGAGGATTAACCTATGCCAGTCATTACCCTTCGTCCTATTGTCCAAATTGGTAGCCAGGGAGATGCCGTTGAAGAATTGCAAATTCTGCTAAACCAGCGCCTTGGCAACCAACTCATTTTTCGATCGCTGGTGCCTTTAGTAGTTGATGGAGAGTTCGGCGATCGCACCAACGCTGCCGTTCTGACTTACCAAGAACACTATGCCCTGAACACAGATGGAGTCGTGGGTCATCAGACTTGGACATCACTTTTGCAAATTCCCTTTCCTGATAGTGAAGGACATTGGGCAGCAAATTACATCACTGTCCTCGCCAACATGGGGATTGCCCAGGGTAATGATCTGGGCAATTTTAGTCCTAATACCCTGATTACTCGGGGACAATTTGCCCAACTCATCGTGGCAGCTTTCGATCGCATTTTGACCAACATTCGTCCAGCAATTCGGTTTCGAGATGTGCCCATGTCCGCTCGTCCTGCGATTGTTCGTGCCTACGAGACGGGCATCTTATCGGGGTTCGACGATGACACTTTTCGTCCTGAGGATGGTATTCGTCGGCAAGATGTTTTAGTCGCGCTAGCGCGAGTTCTAGGCACCCGCAGAGACGGTGGCTCTGGCGTACTCAATCGGTACGAAGATGCTGAGACTATTTCTGACTACGCTCTACTTCCGGTTGAACTGGCTACGCTTCACGAAATTGTTGTGAATTATCCCAACGTCAATCGCTTAAACCCAAAGGCGGCAGCAACACGAGGTGAAGTTGCTGCAATTTTAGAGCGGGCGATCGTCCTCTATGTGCGGCGGCAAGCAGAGTTTGGCAATCCGGTTAATTTAGGGTATCAAGTTCCTAAAGAACCGATCAATTCTCCGTTTGTTGTGATTGTTAGTATTTAGTTACGGTAGCGTAAAAAGTTTTAGATAGAAATATGATGTTTTCATGCTTTAGTTCATCCCTGTGGCTGAGAGGACTTGTGTTATGAAATGTGTTTCAAAGGTGTTAACAGGCGGAGTCGCGATCGCTTCCCTATCGTTCCTCGCACCTTCCCATTCTGCTGCTCCTGTCGTTCCAAGTGCTCGTATTGTTAGCAATGGAACGCAGTTAGAGTTGCAATGGTCGGGCAGAAAAACGACGATCGCTGCTAGTTCACTCAACGCCCAAATTATAGAAGGGGTTGATTGTACTCAGGGCGCGATCGCGCCACGCCAAACTTTATCAGGTCAAAGGTTTTTTGGCAATCGGGCACTTTCCATCGATCCGTTAACGGGCAATGTGGCGGTAGGAGTTGTGCTTCAAGATTGCTTTGATACCTTTACCAGTGCCGTATTTGTCATTGATCCCCAGTCCCCTGGCACTTATGCCATCTACCGCGTGCCAGTACCGGGAACGACGGCGCTACCGGATGAGTTTTCCACCTTTCCCCTCAATGCCATTCTTAGAGTTCGGTATCTAGATGGCGATTTGCTGATTAAACAAGGTTCAACTGCCGTTAGCAGTGAGGCGCTATTAGTCTTTACACCAGGAACGACTCCCGCAGGGCAATATGCAGGCTGTGTCGTCACTCGGCAAGATGAAGGGCGCAGCCTTTGCCCAGAGCGTTCTGGCAATTAGTGGTATCTTTCAAGTTGCGGAGATGCAATTTGAAGGAGTTCCATGAAGCGATGGATCTGGCTGGGGCTATTTGTTTCGACGATTCTAGCGGTTTGGGTCAGTTGGCAGCGATCGCCCTTATTTCAATCAACCCAATCTCAATCAACTCACTCTCAATCAGGGCACTCTCAATCCGGCAGCAATGCCCAACTCATGCAACAGGTGCGACCTGCCCCTATGCCCACCGTCGATTCTCAACGGCTGCTGACCGATTTAGAATCACTAACTTTTAACCGCTATGCTCAGGCAGATCGGGAAAAGGCAAGGCGCTACATTCTTCGGGCATTGCAAGATGCGGGCTGGACGGTGCAAGAGATGCCCTTTGAGCTTAGTGCCACTAGCGGAGTTAACGTTTATGCTGAGCGAACAGGCAGTGACCCGACCGCAGGAGCAATTTTACTGGGAGCACATTACGATTCGGTCGAGCGATCGCCCGGAGCCGACGATAACGCTACCAGTTTAGCGACCGTTTTGGAAGCCGCCCGTTTGCTTAGTGCGGCTACGCCCCGCACCCTGAAGCTAGTCTTTTTCGACCTTGAAGAAGTTGGTCTGTTGGGCAGCCAAGCTTTTATCGACGAGCCGGATCAGCAGGACAACCTTAAAGGCGCAGTCATTCTCGATATGGTCGGCTACGCTTGCTACCAGGCAGGGTGCCAGTCTTATCCACCTATGCTGCCCATCACGCCGCCCACCGATCGCGGTGATTTTTTGGCAGTCATTGGTAACCAGGGGCATCCGGCGCTGATTAATAGCTTTACCCAAAGCACGCGCCCCACATTGCCCCAAGTCTTAACCTTAGAAATTCCCACCTTTGGAAACTTCACCCCCGACTTAGTGCGAAGTGACCATGCCCCCTTTTGGAAGAACGGGCTGGGAGCCGTACTAGTGACAGATACCGCTAATTTTAGAAATCCTCACTACCATCAACCGACTGACACCCTAGAAACCATCGATCGCGAATTTTTTCTTGGGTCTGCCCAAGTTATTGTTAATGCCGTGACAGCTTTGTTGCAAGGGAGCGATTGATGGGATCATAAAAGATGCTGAGGTTGAAAGGAAAAAATCATGGCATCTTCAGAAGTCTTGAGTTTAGCCAAGCAGGGTGACCCGGCGGCGATCGCCAGCTTAATGAACCAAGTGACAAAGCCCTTGGGCATCTCGGTACGGGTAAAGAATCAAGATCACTGTCTGCATCTTCTCTTTGAAGGAGAGTCTACTCCGGAACAGCCTATCGCTGTTTCATTTGTTCGTTCTAGCATAGAGGTTCTCAAAATTCATTCGCTCAAAACCATCATGGTTTACGGTCGGCAGAAGAACAGCCATCATCATGCTTGGCACGAGGTCATACAAAGCCAGTTCTACGTTGAACCCGTTCTAACTACGCCAGATAGCGCCGATCGCGATCTCTCAACTCCAGAACAGGCTGAAGCCAGCCTTTTTGATTCTGAAGTAGAAATATCTGAAACAGAAGTACCTGATACAGAACCTATTCTCCCTTTGTCTCAAAACTTACTGACAGAGGTTACCTCAACCCAAGTTGCTCTTATTCCTATGGATACATCCTCACTTGTTCTCCGCCCTAGCTCAGCCCTTGCAGAAACTTCAGGTAATCCGGATTACCTGAAACGTCCTGAAGCGATCGTGTTCATTTTTGTGACGACCCTATTTGTTTTTTGGGAGACTTATCTGTCGCTGCTCGATGAATTTGCCCCAAACAATAGCCTCTCTTGCCGTCAACTTTCCCAGCGGCTCGGCGTTAGCAAAAGCACGGTGCGCCAACGTAAACGACAGGCTGGTTTTAGCGAATGGTCAAAAAGCCTAGACCCTGAAGACGTGGCTTGGCGTTATCAAGGTGGGGGCCTCTATTGCCCTAAGGAATAACCTAAGTTAAGACTTAAGATTTAGTTAAGACTTAAGATTTTAGAAGAAAGAAAGCAATCTGAAATTTAAGAATCTTGATTTTTTCCAACTAAATAAAAGTACACCATTCTTCAACGTCTGTTGCTTTTAAATAACTTTACGATAGGAGCGGAAATACCAGAGAGATACAGCAATGACCCCTTTAGCTCCAATTTATGAGATTTTGGCGAAAGAAATAATAAACGGGTTCGACAAACCTGAGTTTAGCTTGCTGTCTAACGTTTTTTTGACAATTTCAGGTTACAAAATTGATCAGGTTTTTAATGATCCTGCGACCGGATTTCAGGCGCTTGGGCTAACCTCGTTAATAGCAGAGAAACCGCCAGTTCTAATTTTTCGTGCCGCAGATGAACCCATTGATGATATTGCTAATGCTGATCTGCGAAGCATTGGGTTTAATCAGTTTTTGGCAAACCGAGAAGCGATCGCCACTTGGCTCGCTAAGTTTAGCGGTGCCACCCTCAAGCCTGACCTGATTGGACACAGCATGGGCGGGGCGATCGCTCAACTCGCTGCTGCTGATCTGACTAATCAAATCGGTAACCTCGTCACCTTTAACTCGCCTGGTGTTAACAACCCAATAGTAGAGCAGTATCAACAAAAGGGCATTGCTAAAAACATTACCCATTACATTGTTAGCGGCGATTTAGTGAGCTTGGGTGGGCAAGGTTACTTACCTGGTTCAGTTGTGCTGCAAACCTACACTGACGGCACCACCGTAGAGCCAATTTTTGCCCTAGATAAACACATCCAACTCGCAGCAGGCAGACGACTTCTCAGCACGCCGCCCCCTGGTTATACTCAAACCAACATTACTGTTCAAGAATTAAGTAACGCGGGTTTCAACTTTAATCAAGAAACCGATTTTAGAGAGTTTATCGCAGCTTATCAAGCTACACCCAACAACGTTGCCAATGCTCTAACTTCCAGGGGCAGCGTTGAAGCTTTACGAGTTTCTCCAGGATTCTCCTTCCTCGGTTTGATTTCGGGAGCACGGGCAGCCGTGGCACTTGAGCAGCCAAATATTTTGGTGGGCGATCGGCGAGACAACATTGCTAATGGAAAAGAAAGCGATGATCAAATGTTGGGCAAAGGCGGTAATGATCAACTCCGAGGGGGTGCGGGTGACGATTTAATATCTGGGAACGGCGGCAACGATAGATTAATTGGGGATGAAGGAAACGACATTTTAATCGGAGGAGGTGGACACGATCGCCTCGTAGGCGTGAACGCTCAGGCTAATGCCCCTGGACAAGGGGAACGCGATCAGCTTCGCGGGGGTGGCGATCGAGATGTGTTCGTGTTGGGAGATAGAAATCAGGCTTACTATGATGACGGTAGAAGGAGAGATTTTGCATTGATTTTAGACTTGCAAGCGATCGACAAAATTCAACTAAATGGCACCCGTCGTGACTATCGTTTACAAGATATCAACCTGGGAACAGGAATTTTTCTTAGCCAGGGCGTAAGACTAGAGCTAGTGGGCGTTGTTCAGAATGAAGCAAACTTAAGCTTAAATAGCAATCAATTTCGGTTTGTATAGTTGAGTCATGCAGCCTAGCCATGTAGATTACAGGTCTGCCAGTTTCGTCGCTTGCAGACCTGCTCAAGAAATTATCTTTTTTCTCTTTCTCAATTCTCACCCCACATCTGTCAAAAATCGCTAGGATCTAGAACGTAGACCCCGCTACACAGCCACCCAGCCACCATGACAGATTTCGACATTCAAGCTCCCTACGAACCTGCCGGAGATCAACCTAAAGCCATCTCTAAACTCATTAAAAATACCAGAGCGGGCGATCGCTTCCAAACTCTTCTAGGAGCGACGGGCACGGGTAAAACCCACACGATTGCCCGTGTCATTCAAAATATTGGTAAACCTACTTTAGTTCTGGCTCATAACAAAACCCTGGCAGCACAGCTATGCAACGAGTTTCGAGAATTTTTTCCTGATAACGCCGTCGAATATTTTATTAGTTATTACGACTATTACCAACCCGAAGCGTACATTCCAGTTACCGATACCTACATTGCCAAAACAGCATCCATTAACGAAGAAATTGATATGCTGCGCCACTCGGCAACGCGATCGCTATTCGAGCGCAAAGACGTGATTGTCGTTGCCTCTATTAGCTGCATTTATGGTTTAGGAATTCCCTCAGAATACCTTAACGCTGCCCTACCGTTCAGAGTTGGGAAAGAAGTTGATCAGCGGCAAGTACTTCGAGATCTCGCCTCAGTACAATACGAACGGAACGATCTTGACCTGGGACGGGGAAAGTTTCGAGTTAAAGGCGATGTTCTAGAAATTGGTCCGGCATACGAAGACCGAATTATTCGGATAGAATTCTTTGGAGACCAAATTGACGCTATTCGGTATATCGATCCGATTACAGGCGCAACGCTTCAAAGTATGGACGCTGTAAATATCTATCCAGCCCGTCACTTTGTTACGCCAGAAGATCGCTTAGAGGAATCTTGTAATGCCATTGAGCAAGAACTGCGCGATCGCCTCGAAGAGATGGAAAAAGACAACAAGCTTTTAGAGGCACAGCGCCTAGAGCAACGCACCCGCTATGACCTGGAGATGCTGCGCGAAGTCGGGTATTGCAACGGCGTTGAGAACTACGCTCGTCATCTTGCCGGACGCACCGCTGGCGCACCCCCAGAATGCTTAATCGATTATTTTCCTGATGATTGGCTGTTGGTGGTTGACGAATCGCACGTCACAATTCCACAGATTAGGGGCATGTATAACGGCGATCGCTCTCGAAAAATGACGCTAATTGATCACGGCTTTCGTCTGCCCAGCGCCGCCGACAACCGCCCCCTCAAATCAGAAGAATTTTGGGAAAAAGTGAACCAGTGTATTTTCGTTTCAGCGACTCCAGGCATTTGGGAGCTAGAGCAATCGGGCGGTAAACTAGACACTGTTGGCGAGAAGCAAATCTACGTTCCTGGCACCGGAAGAGTGATTGAACAAATCATCCGACCGACAGGCGTTCTGGATCCAGAGATTTTTGTTCGACCCACTGAAGGACAAATCGATGATCTATTGGGAGAGATTCTGACACGAGCAGAAATTAACGAGCGAACGTTAGTAACCACGCTAACCAAACGTATGGCGGAAGATTTAACGGAATACTTTCAAGAACGATCTGTAAAAGTCCGTTACCTTCACTCCGAGATTAACTCAATTGAACGAATCGAGATTCTTCAAGATTTGCGCAACGGAGATTTTGACGTTCTGATTGGGGTAAACCTATTGCGGGAAGGCTTAGACTTACCCGAAGTCTCGCTAGTTGCCATTTTAGATGCTGATAAAGAAGGCTTCCTGCGCGCAGAGCGATCGCTGATTCAAACGATTGGTCGAGCCGCCCGCCATGTCCAGGGTAAAGCCATTCTCTACGGCGATAACCTGACCGACAGTATGGCAAAAGCCATCAGCGAAACCGAACGCCGTCGCGCCATCCAAATGGCTTACAACGAAAAACACGGCATTACACCCACTTCCATTATCCGCCGCACATCAAATTCTATTCTGGCGTTTTTGGATGTATCTCGCCGCTTGAGCGCCCATGAGCTAGAAGAAGTTTACGAGCATTCCTATGATTTACCATTGGAAAATATCCCTAGCTTAATTGTGCAATTGGAAGCACAAATGAAAGAAGCTGCAAAAAAAATGGAGTTTGAAGAAGCGGCAAAATTCCGCGATCGCATTAAACATTTGCGCGATCGTTTAGTGGGGAAACGCGCGAATCAGGTTTAAGTCGGAGGCACAACAGCTTTGATTTGTCGACTTTCGGCAGGTTTGGGCGAATGGCAAGGCGTTCATAAGGATGTCTTTAAAGAAAGTTAGCTTGGCAGCATGATTTGCTCCCATAGCTTATTATTCAAGCAAATCCTGAAATCGCTGATCGTCTCGAATGCGATCGAAATCACTGTCGGTTTTTACCATTTCTCGGTAGCTGGGGTCAAGGGCGATCGCTTGTTGAAGGTGGGCGATCGCTGCCTCTATATCTGCTTGTAATGCATAACAGCAAGCTTTACCGTAAACGGCATTTGCAGTATTGGGTTCAATCTCCAGAACACGGTTGAAGGAAACAAGTGCATCTTCAATGCGCCCCAGATTGCCTAATCCTAGTCCCCGAATATACCAAACTCCGTATGAGTTGGGCTTAATCTCTAGAGTACGGTCATAGGAGGCGATCGCCTCCTCATTGCGTCCTAGTTTGGCTAGTGCCAGCCCTCGAATGAACCAATTAAGAGAATTGATAGGATTGAGTTCAAGCGCTCGATCGAACGATGCGACCATTGCTTCAAAATTGCCATCACGATACCAAATCAATCCTTGTTCTTGCCAGAGAACAGATTTAATTTCAGAAGATATACAATCTTCATCAATCAGAGATTGTATATCTCGCAGGTAATCCATGCGCTCTTGATACGTTAGGTTAACGTACGCTTCAGATCTCCTTGCTAAGAGACGAGAGAATTCTCGCTCAACGTCCTCCTTCTCCTGCGGAAATTCAAACAAACCCGATCGCCAATCAAAGAAATCGGGCGATCGTAGCATGAAATATTTCAATGCGAATAATGGTACTAAGAACACAATAGCAAACGGGAAATCATCGCGGAAGCGTTCGCGCTGTAAGTTTAGATGCCCCAAGATGCGCGGAACTGTATCGCGCTTGTAGTAATCTCCTTGTCCACCAAATCCTGGCTGGATGTAAGGTTCTAGCGATTTTTCAATGCCAGAAATAAATAGAACGTCAATCTCATTTCTGTTGGGCAACTGACTAATTATTTTATACAAATTGCCGTCTTCAACGGGAAGTTCTAACGTTAGTCGCTCTATTTTTTTCTTCAGCAAATCTTGTTGTAATCGCTCAATTAACTTGTTCCGTTCGCCTTCAACACAGCGCACAAAAAATAGCCCAAAGTCCTCTGTCCGTTGCAGCGCCCGATAAAAGGAGCGATAAATTTCGTCTGCATCGCTCGACAGATCTTGATCCCACTCACTCAGGCTATTCTGCATCAGATGCCTCTAGTTGCTGATAAATCGGTGCCCTACTCTCCCGTAGAGACTTGCTTTAGCGCACTTTGAAACCGCTCTACTCCGAAAATCAATGGATGGATATCATGCCATTTTACTTCTTCCTCCTCTTCATTTAAACACCAGTACTCCAAAATACAGCGCTGAAACAACAGTTTCCGATGCTCATCATTATTGATAATTATCTTGTCTAGATGTACCCGCGCCAGCAATACCCAGTCAGGCTCGTCAATGGTGCGGCGATAGGTGTCTCGCAATCCTGACAATGCCCGCTTCACTGCCCGATTCCGAATCGGCAGTGTCTCCGTATGTTGCAGCGTCTCCTTCATGAGAGTCATCAAATTTCGCACATGCCCACCACTCATCAAGCACAACTGCTCGACCGCCGTCATTTCCTCAAACACATCCACCAAATCCAAACTCTGATCCGCCGCCCTAAACCGCCGCTGAATAATGTCTTTCATCACCTCAATGCCCTTCGGGCAAGGCTGACCATCGGGCGTTTTTACCATCACCATCGGCAACACCTCCACAGGCTTATAGCGATCTGCCATTGCCATCGCATGAGACAAATACACCAACGAGATTGGCACGGTATAAATCAAATGACAATCTAGCGCCTTTAGGTCATCGCTATGAGTGACAAAGATTTGCTCATAGTTGCTGCGCCGAGAATCGGGGTCAAACTTTTCCACCACCCGATCGAGGTTGTCGGCAATTAATACAAGGCGATCGCTCGGTTCTCCATTCAGTGCATCTCGAATCAACTGGTTCAAAATATCAATCAGCGAATCCGCATCTAACTCAACTTGGCGGCGAATTTGTTGGCGTTTGGCAGTGTTGGTTTTAATCGTAGTGGAAAGTTTGCCCAAACCTAAGTCTGGCGTTTCATAGGCAAATTCTTCTAGACTGAGTTCAGTTAAACCAAGGTCATGGAGCGATCGCCACAGTTTATCCGACCAAGTTTGCAACCGTCCCATGGTTGTCTTCTCATCCGGCTTGGCAGGCTTCAACTCCTTAATCAACTGCCGCGCACAGGCAATCAACACATCGCCATACTCCGTATCCTCCGGTTCCAAATCTTCATCATCCACCGCAAAATACACCACCCGATACTGGTTATCCTCCAAAAATTGCTTCAACCGCAGCAGTTCCGTCGATTTTCCCCCACCCGTATGCCCTGAATAAAGCTGACAGGTAACCCTTTCTGAGCGCAAAATCTCCCGCCCCAAGCCCTTCAACACGTCCTCATCGCCCCGCACCGATTGACAATCCACCCACTCCGGATCATTTGCCTGCAACTGACGAAACGGGTCAAACGCAGTATAAAGCCGTTTCATAAAAGCCTGATCGAACTGAGCCATATCGCTGCTGCCAGTCTTGGGTGAAGAACACCCGCCATTCTAACAGCCCAGTCCAGCTAATTAATGATGGATTATATCCGGCGAGGTGTTAGGCGCAGCGCAACAAAGCCAAACTAATTATGCTTCGATTCCAACCTGCACATGTCCGTCTACCACGCGCACCAGAAAGACCGCGACACGTACCGTCTCATCATCAAAACATTCGCCCGTAATCAAATTAAAGTTTTGTTTGTAAATCGGAGAAGCTACTTTAGAACGCCCTGCCGATCGCCCAAAATACTGCGAGAAAGCACATAACCTTTCAACCTCCTCTCTCGCTTGTAGGGCGATTCTATAGTTCATCACTGGTCATCTGTTGAGCCATCGTGGTCATGACGATCGCCTCCCATTTCTTCCATCCCTAATCCATCTCTAATTCATTCTTAATTCATTCCACTGCCCAAAATAAACAGTCCAATCATGGTGACGCTATTCCAAAGACTGTGCAGCATAATGGATGACAATAACCCGCGCGATCGCGTGTACACAAACCCTAAAATTGCCCCCAGCACAGTTAGCGGCAAAATCTCTGAAAGGCTGAGGTGAGCGGTTGCAAAGATGAGACTGCTGAGGGCGATCGCTCCACCCACTGGGAAATACCGCGTTAGAGAAGGCAGCAAAAAGCCTCGAAACAAAATCTCTTCAAACACTGGAGCGGCGATCGCTGCTGTGAAAAAGAACATTCCCAATGCCACCGGATCGCCCTCTTCCAAGACAATTTGCAACAGCGGATTGCTGCCCCCCTGCCCCTGCCAAATTTGTTGGTTCAGCACTGAAACCAACAGCATCAGCGGCAAAGCCACAAAGTAACCCCCCAAGCCCCAGGCAAACCAGTTGCGCTTTCCCCCTGGGCGAAACCAGCCCTCAGGCAAGGGCAAATGCTGCTTAATGGAAAGATACAAAATTGTCAGGGCAGAAGTCGCCATGAGTACGTAATAAATCAACGTATTAACCGCGCTTGCGCGTCCGCCAAACGCTGAAAAATCTATGCCTAATGATTTGATTAACAACGGCAATGCAATCTGTCCTGAGAAGAAGAACCCTATCATTAATACCTGTAAAATCGTTTCCCAAGTCCAGGGAACTTCCCAAGCCAGCAACGGATCGAGCGATCGCCGCCGCACCCACTGCACCGCAAATCCAATTAACAAAAATATGCCAATGATGCCGCCTACTGCAGGCAGTGCCCCCACGATCGCCAATTTCACCAAAGTCTCTTGAGCATTCACCTGCGCATTTGCCTGCAAGGGCACTAACGCATCCGTTCGTTGTTGCAGTTGGTAAAGCCGAGTCAGCCCTTGATCCTGAAACCAGCCTTCTAAATGCTTTTGAATTTGTGGCTCGGCATTGGGCAAAAGTTGCGGCGGCTCACTCCACAGCCCAGCCAGCACCCCAGCGGTAGCAGCCAAAGAGGAATCTTCGGCTTGAGTCGCAACTGCATCCCAGGTTTTGAGCGCTGTGGAAATTTGATTTTCCTTGACTTGAAGCAACCCAATTCTGAGGTCAAGCTGGTGAATTAAATCCTGTTGTTGTTGGCTAGCTTTGACCAGTTGCTTCTGTGGATCGGTCAGGGACGGTGGAACCAGCTGAGCCTGAAATTTATCTAGGTTAGTTTGCGCCGATTTCCGCACCTCTTGATAGGCTTCGAGCGCTGTCTTGAAAGGATTTTCACCCAAGAGATTTTTGCGCACCGCCGTCAATTGCGAACCCGACAAGCTTTTAGGATTTAGCTCGGTGGCACGCAGCACCAGATCGGTCTGATATAGTTCAATGCGATCGCTAATCTGCGGTTCGCTCAAACTTGCAAACAAGGAGCTTCCCAATAAAACGACCACCGTCACGGTGATCAGGCTCAAAATAATTCGTTTCAGGTTATTCACGGCACTTAGACTTCATAGAAAACTTCAGGAAATGTTTAAATCAACACGTCCGCCTCTGGCATTATCGCATCGTCCATCGTTGTAGCGTATTTAGCATCTGCCTAGCACTTCCTGTCATCTTGCGATCGCCATTCTGACACTCAATGCTGTGACCCAAACGGGGTAAAATGCTGATGCTTTGTGATGCAGGGAGGGTACAGTCCTGGCTACTCGCGTAATTTTAGTTCGGCACGGTGAAAGCACCTACAACGCTCAACGCAGAGTGCAAGGGCACTGCGATGAATCGACACTGACCGAAGCGGGTCAACTTGGGGCTTCCCAGGCAGGCGTTGCTCTTCAAGATTTACAGTTCGATGCGATCTATTGCAGCCCCTTCCAAAGGGCACGGGAAACGGCTGACTTGATTTTAGCCAGTCTCAATCACAAAGCTCCCTCCGAGCTACAGATTACCAAAAACCTCCGAGAAATTAGCCTGCCCCTCTGGGAAGGGCTGAGCTTTCAAGAAGTTGAGGAGAAGTTTCCAGAGCTTTACGAGTGCTGGCGCGATCGCCCCCACGAGTTGCAAATGCCGCTTGTCACTTCAGAAGGCACCCAAACCTTCTACCCAGTTGTTGCCTTGTACGAGCAAGCCCAAAGGTTTTGGCAAGAAATCCTACCCAAACACCCTGGACAAACCATTTTAGCGATCGCCCACAGCGGTATTAATCGTTGTTTGATCAGCGCCGCAATGGATTTGGGCATAACCGGATACAAAGTACTCTATCAATCTAACTGCGGTATCAGTGTCCTCAACTTTTCAGGCGAACTGGGCGCACCCGTTCAACTCGAATCTATTAATCTCACGGCTCATTTAGGTCATCCCCTACCCCCCATTCGTAGAGGGCAGCGTGGCCCTCGCTTCCTGCTAGTGCGCCACGGCGAAACCGACTGGAACCGACAGCAGCGGTTCCAAGGTCAAATTGATGTGCCACTCAACGAAAACGGTAAAATCCAATCGGCACAAGCCGCAGCCTTTCTTAAAAACTTTCAGATCGACCGAGCCGTCACCAGTCCAATGCTGCGCCCCAAAGAAACTGCCGAAATCATCTTGCAGTATCATCCCCAGGTTACCCTCGAATTCAACGACAACTTGGTCGAAATCAGCCATGGACTCTGGGAAGGCAAACTAGAGTCAGAAATTGAACAAGAGTTTCCGGGCGAACTTGCCCAGTGGCAAAACTATCCCGAAACTGTGCAAATGCCCGAAGGCGAGAACCTGCAACAGGTCTGGGAACGGGCGATCGCCGCATGGACTCACATCCTTGCCACTACTCCTGCCAACCCCGATGGACAAGTTACAACTGTCCTTGTCACCGCCCATGATGCTGTTAATAAAGCCATCCTTTGCTACCTCGCGGGGCAATCTCCTGAAAAGTTCTGGACTTTTAAGCAGGGCAACGGAGCCGTCAGTGTCATCGACTACCCCGATGGTGCAACGGGCAGATGCGTCATCCAAGCCATGAACATTACTACCCATCAGGGCAGCATCCTCGACAAAACCGCCGCTGGCGCTCTATGAACGAGGTGCTTACGTTTAGCCCGACCGACCTGCCACGATTCCCATGACCTCTATCCTTCTCAGCCAAGCCCGCGTCCTCAATCCTGTTTACGACACTGACCAAATTGCCGACGTTCTTATTACTGATGGCATTATTACCGCAGTCGAAGCGCCTATCCTCGATCGCCCCGAAGATACTCAAGTTATCGACTGCACTGGACTAGTACTTGGGCCCGGACTGGTCGATCTGTACAGCCATTCTGGAGAACCTGGATTTGAAGAGCGTGAGACTTTAGACTCCCTCCTCAAAGCCGCGATCGTCGGAGGGTTTACCCGCCTAACGCTCCTCCCCGACACTCACCCCGCCCTCGATCATCCTGCCCAACTTGAATGGATGCGCACCCAAGTTTGCTCCTGTTCCTCTGTCCAAGTCGAGTATTGGGGCGCACTGACGCTGGGCACCCAAGGGCAGCAAATGGCTGAGCTAGCAGAACTTGCAGACGGTGGAGTAATTGGCTTTGCCGATGGTAGACCTCTGGCTAATCCAGCCTTAGTGAGACGATCGCTGGAATACGCTCAGCCTTTCAACAAACCAATCGCCTTCTGGTGCTGCGACCCCGATCTCACTAGTAATGGCGTAGTCCGTGAAGGCATTGCCGCCCTGCGCCTGGGCTTACCCAACAGTCCTGCGATCGCTGAAACCACAGCCTTAGCTGCACTCCTAGAATGTGTAGCCGATATTCAATTGCCCATCCATATCATGCGCGTTTCTACAGCCCGTAGCGTTGAGCTAATTCAGGCAGCAAAAGCGCGCGGTTTGTCCATCACCGCCAGCACCACCTGGCTGCATTTGCTATTAAACGTCAATGACATTCGCGGCTACCATACGAGCCTGCGTGTCGAGCCACCCCTTGGCAATCCGTCCGACCAAGCCGCCCTCATTCAAGGATTTAAGGATGGCGTGCTGGATGCAATCGCCATTGACCATACGCCTTATACCTACGAAGAAAAAACCGTCGCCTTTGCTGAATCGCCCCCCGGTGCCATTGGGCTAGAACTCGCATTGCCGCTGCTTTGGCAAGCCTTCGTAACCTCCGCAGACTGGACAGCATTAGCACTTTGGCGTAGCCTGAGTACCCATCCGGCGCTTTGTTTACAGCAAAATCCTGGCGCGATCGCTCCGGGTCTATCTGCCGAGATGACTCTTTTTGACCCGCAACAGGTTTGGCAAGTCACCCCTGCAAGCTTGCAATCTCAGTCCTACAACACCTTTTGGTTAGGACAAGAAATCATCGGGAAGGTGGTGAAGACTTGGCAAACAGGAAAAAAGTAAGAGACGCTTATTCTAGGATTGAGAAACTTACATTACTCTGAACTTATATCTATCTGAACTGACATCTATCTAGCGATCGATCGCCGCCTATGGTAGCCTGAAACGTCTGTGCTATGAAGCTTCATTAAGTTTTAGGTTCACATTAAAGGTTATTCGGTTACATCTACTGGGTTGCACTGTGATCGCAGTTGCGAGATCATGACCGTGGGTTCGTGGCAACATTCGAGGCAAAAGTCCCTGATTAACCAGAGGTTTAAGATGGAGTTTTGGGAATTTCTATTGCAGAAAGAGGGCGATCGCTCCTGGTTACCGTTGGAGTCTCCCAACGTCGAAATTTTAGAAGGACGGTACCGCGTCGTTGCTCGTTCTAGTCGTCCTAACACCATCCTCGAAATTAAAATTACACAGCAAGACCTTGACGAAGTGCCTCCTGTTCGCCGCATTCAAAAGCGTTCTGCTAAAACAAATCCCCAGGGATTAGTGGTAATCATGCCCTTCACCCGTTTGCAGCCCGGAGACTGGGAACTCCGTTGCACAGGCGATTTAATGGACGACATGCTGGGCAAGGGCTGGAGCCAAATGGTGCAGTTGCAGGTGTCGTCTGTCGATCTCGACTCTAGCTGGCACGATGACGAACCCATTGAGGTTGACTTGGCGAGGGCAGAAGCCGTAGCCCCCGACTCAGCCCCTAGCTCGGTACTAGAGGCAGATAGCCCACCTGAGGTTTCAGTGCCGCTGATTGAGTTGCCTGTTGCACCGATCGCCGCTTCAGAGCTTCCCGTAGAAAATTCTCCGGTATTGGCAGAATTGGCAGAAGCTCCCAAGATAGCTAATATCGACGAATCGCATCCCATCCAGCCTATACAAGAACAGCTAGTGCCGTCCGCAGAAGCGACGATCGAGATTCCTGCTGTCGTAGAAAGCCAACCCTTGCGTTTAATCCTCACTCAGGATACTTGGGTGATTCAGCGCCATCAACCCCTGACAATCACAGGAACGATCGCTGCTCTAAAAGAATCATCTGACTCCGTTCCTATTCAAGGGCAACTCCATCTTCGCCTCTTCGATCCGCAGAACTCTCAGATATTGTTTGCGCAGCATTATCAAGTTCCAGAAAATCAGCCGTTGCCCATTCCCTTTGCCTGCGAGTTGTCCTTGCCCGTCAGTTCAACTTACCTGGTGCTGGGAGAATTAACCCTTTACGGCATTGCTCAGTCTGAATTGCCGCCTGTCTTAGCGACTCAATCTTTCAATGTAACGACCGAGTTACACGAATTGCTTGAAGCGATCGCCAACAATTTCTCCAACCCAGATTTAGCACTCCCCTCTCAAGCCACTGTCCCCAAAGAACCAGAGCCTGCCAAAATTGACCTTTCATTCTTCAACATTCCACCTGTTACTCAAACGCTACTGAAGTTCCAATCTTCAGAACAAAATTTATTGCCGCCCCAGTTGTATCCCACTCATCCTACAAATCATTCTGCAAAAGTTCGCCAGCTAGATCTACCGTCCTTTGCTGTCAGCGATGCCGTGAATGGAAGTCATCCTGCTGCTGAACCCGATGAAACAGCACAATCCCAAGAAACGATAGTTCTTGACTCCGCCGTGATTACCGAAATCGTTGCCAATCTTTCCAACTCTGCAAAAGCCGATGCTGCGGATTTAGAGGATCGACCCGCTGCAACAACTTCCACAGAAATCCCTCTTGCTCAAGTAACCGCGATCGCCCCGGCAGCCAAAGAACCCGTTCCCCCCGACCGTATAGATGAACTTATTGGCGATTGGGACGAAGACTGGGAAATTGCTGCTGACGGCACGCTCAATTGGCGACAACTCCAGCCGAAGAAACCTGCTTCTCCAGAAGACCGGGCGTTCCAGTCGCTTAATCTACAGAATCGTTTCATCAACCGCCTCCAAACCCTAGCAACCGACCCTGAGATATCAGACTGGCTGCGCGAACCCGCCGCCATTGTTCGAGCCAATCCGATTGACCAAGAAATTGTGGTGGATGATGACGAGCTTGATCAGCCACCGTCTGACCCAGCTTTTAGTAGATTTCAGGCTGCCGAGCCTGTTCCTGTTCCACAGGTAGAAGTTCCACCCGGCGAACTCATTGCCGGACAGATGATTAACATCACGGTGAAGCTGCCAAAATCTGCGACGCGAGTTTACGCCAAGCTATGGGTACGCGATCGCCATCTCCGCGTCCTCATTGAGGGTCCACGCTGGTTAGTTGACTTCAAACCTAATGGATTCGGTGCCCTCAAAGCGCAAACCACAATCACTCTACCTCTAGGCTGTATGGAAGTGCAGTTTGAAGCGATCGCGATTGAAATGACTAGCCAAAGCGAAAGTCAAAAAGCTGTCGTTTGCCGCTCCGTTATTTCACCCGAACTTTCCGCATTATCGCGAGAAGAATTAGAGGGGTAAGCAGCACAGTTGTTAAAATTTCTTAGCACTTAAACATTCAGTCCCCCATTCGCAGTAAATTTGGCTCTATCCGCTGTGTTATCGAGGAGACTCCAATACATGACAGCTTCACTCTTGCCTTCTATTTTCGTACCCCTTACAGGGATCATCATGCCCGCTGTGGCAATGGCATTTTTATTCCTTTACATTGAGCGGGAAGATGCCGACGGCATTTAAACCACTCTTTTTTGGCGATAAACAAAAGCAATTTTTTGGAGAACAATCAACATGACCGCAGAAGTTGTTTCATCGGGTGGAGATCCTCAAACAGGAAACCTCGCCACCCCCATTAATTCCTCTGATTTTACTAAAGCCCTTATCAATAACCTACCTGCCTACCGCGCAGGTCTTTCTGCCCAGCGCAGAGGTCTGGAAATTGGCATGGCACACGGCTACTTGCTCTATGGGCCTTTCACCTTATTAGGGCCCTACCGCAACTCTAGCGTGGCAGACATGGCAGGGCTAATTTTCTCAGTAGGTCTTGTGGTAATTCTCACGATTTGTCTGTCCATCTATGCAGGTTCAAAGCCCAACGGCCCAATTAGCACTCTGACTACTCCCAAGGCTCCTGCCGAGTTGGCAACTCCTGAAGGTTGGAACGAGTTTGCAAGCAGCTTCCTCGTTGGCGGTGTGGGTGGAGCAGCAGTCGCGTTCTTGCTGTTCACTGTCATTAGCTCTGGGCTAATTGATGGGTTAGGTAACTTGGTATAAGTCGGTATAAGTCCACTCAAAACAAGCCCCCAACTTCTAGTAGAAGTTGGGGGCTTTTCTAATATAAATATCTAGATTAATGAACTCTAGATTGATGAACCTAGCCCTGCGTAGGCTCCATAAAAGAAGATCCCTACTACAACCAAAACGCCCGTCACAGCAACGGTTCCAACCAGCCAAAGCGGAATTCTACCGGATTGAAACATAGTTTTTTAACCTCCTAACTCACGGCTTAAGTCAACACAGCGAAACAGTGTAAATAAGATCGATTAATTGAAGAAATAGCTGGAGAACAAAATTCCCAGAACAAAAATCAACAGCAAACCCAAGTAAAGCGAAGTCCGGTTTAGTTCTACGGGCTGCTTATTGGGATTCTCAGGACGATTAATAGGTGCCACAGAACTCTCTCCTAACGTTGAATAAACTGCATTCCTGCGATCGCGCCAATGAAGAAAACAGAAGGAACCGCGAGGGTATGAACCGCGATCCAACGAACGGTAAAAATGGGGTAAGAAACAGGTTGATTGGGATTATTACTTGTCATAGTTATCCTGGTATCTAATTCGCTTTCAAAAAATCATCAATCTGCGTTTTCGCTTCGCCCCGATCTTGGACGATTGGTGGAACAGTCCGAGAATCAGTGAAGTACTGATTAGGTCTAGGAGTTCCGAACACATCATACGCCAAGCCGGTTTGCACAAACAGCCAACCCGCAATAAACAAAGCCGGAATGGTAATGCTGTGAATTACCCAATAGCGGATGCTAGTTACAATATCTGAAAATGGTCTTTCGCCAGTAGTACCTGCCATTATTCTCCTCTCTTAGAAGTCAACAACAATCATGTTCTTTTATCATACAGTGCCTTGAGAATCACAGCTTAAGCGGCTTGTCGATATCTCAATAATGTGCCACGCTGCCCCAGAATAAACCCTTTTTCAGGGTTTAGAAAAATGATCTTATAGAGGTTAGAAGGAACGTTTTCTACTTCTCTATCTTTGTTCCAAGTTTTACCGCTGTCGTAGCTTACGAGTAAGTTGCCGCTACCGCCCGAAACCCAAATTTCTTCAGGGGTACGATAGGCTACATCTAAGAGTCCCCAACTGGTTGCAAACTCAGGAGTGATCTCTTCCGACCAACCGCTTTCGCTCTCAGGATCCGTGAACTGTAAAATGCCGCCCCGTGCCAATAGCCAAAGCCGACCATCTTTGCCAAAGCCCATATTCTGCAATCTGCGGGAGCTATTGCGTAAAACTTGCTGCCAGGCATCGTTGCCCGGTTGCCAAACGGAGTAAAAGCTGCCCCGCGAAGAAACCGCAACGTATTTGCCATCAGGCGATCGCACCATGTTGCGCACCACGCCTACTGCCTCTTCGACCAATGCCTGCCAAGTCTTACCGCTATCTGTTGTTCGATAAATCGCGCCAACATCGGTCGTCATTTCAGCAGACTTTTCGCCCAGCGCGCTAATCGCATAGGGTGCGCCCGGAAGCTTTTCGCTAAGAGGAACCCGTTCCCAGTTCTGACCACCGTCGGTTGTGTGCAGCAGAATGCTAGGCTGTCCCAACACCCAACCTTCCTGCCCCGAAAAGCTGACAGACAGGAAGCCCGCCCGTTCAGCGCCCAGATCCAGACCTCGCAATTCCCAGGTCTGCCCCCCATCAGTGGTTTCTAAAAGCGTCGATCGCTGACCGACTAGCCAACCGTGGTTAGGATCGTCGGTGAATGCAACATCTGAGAGGGTTGCCTCAGTCGGCAAGCTAATTACTTCCCACGGGTTAGGAGTAATAGCAGGCAAAAACGCCTTAGCGCAACCACTACAGAGCAGCACGACAGACAACACAATCAGAATTTGCTTAACTGGCTTGAAAATAGGGTGCATTAGATTTACGAACAGTAGCTCTTATTTTGATGGTTAACAATCAGACATAACGGAGTCAGAACGGCTCCTACTTCAAACCATAGAGGCTGAGGAAAAGGAGAAAAAATGCGCCCAAAGCTCCAAAAATTAAGATGTTTTTTTGCCCA
This sequence comes from Timaviella obliquedivisa GSE-PSE-MK23-08B, assembly GCA_019358855.1. Lineage (NCBI taxonomy): Bacteria > Bacillati > Cyanobacteriota > Cyanophyceae > Oculatellales > Oculatellaceae > Timaviella > Timaviella obliquedivisa. The sequence goes on from JAHHII010000003.1 coordinate 176,975, forward strand.
GGAGTCATCGTGTTCACTCCTAATCCGTAGCGCAGGTTTTCTTTGAATCCTGAAGGATTTCCAGCGGGACCAATATTGCTAAATCTTTCTTTACGGACACCGCACACCGGGCAACGCCAAGTTTCAGGAAGAACTTCAAATGCAGTACCGCTCGCGATCTTCCCGGTACTATCTCCTTTCACAGGCTCATAAGTGTAGCCACAAGCCCCACATTCAAAGCGATCGAGAGTTTTAGGGTCAATCACTTCCGGCTCAGACGTTTCTGTCCCGATTGGGGGCGCTTCCAAATCATCCAGGCTCATTGGTGGCACTCCAATTTGAATTACAAATTAATCTAGTCACGAGCAAGCAGAGAAATCTTAAAATCTATGTTAAAGATTATGACATAGACGGTTGCCTCTATCAGAAAACGTCAGAGAGACAAGTTTTATCGTTTACTCTCGTTGGAGGGTTTGACAAAGTTAACCAGTAGCAGAAAAAAGATGCCGATGTTAATGCAAACATCTGCCACATTAAAAACTGGAAACTGAATCAGCCGAAAGTCCAAAAAGTCAACCACTGCCCCTGCTAAAAAGCGATCGATGCCATTGCCCAATGCCCCTGCCAAAATAAAGCCATAGCCCATTTGCTCCATCTTGCTGAGGTTTGGGCTAAACACTACTAAAGCAATCAGCCCCAGGCTCACTAACAAAGAAAGCCAACGCAGCCATACCCCTTGCCCAGCAAATAGGCTAAACGCTGCGCCTTTGTTAGTCACATAGGTTAAGTGAAAAACGCCTTTCCAGAGGGGCAAAGACTGCTCTAGCTCGAAGGTTTGCTTAATCACAAATTTGGTTACTTGGTCTAGGATTAGCCCCAAGAGAGCAACTACCCAGAAAGTTTGATTCTTAAAATTCATCTTGTATGCATGAGACAACTGAGGAGGAAATCGCCTCAATAAAACATTACATGGCGCAGGGCAAAGGAAACAACAGCGACCGCACAAATTACCGCTAGTTGACCTGGCAGAGGGGAAAGAGAATAGGTGAGCAAGCTTTGAGGCAACGACGTTGCGCCTACAACAGCCCAATTAAAGGAATTGGCGATCGCCAAATAACTCATGCCCACGGTATGAATGCTGAGCAACCCCATCAAACAACTCAACGCCAAATGCTCCAGCTTGACTGGCAGCCGAAACGCTAAAAATCCACAAATCCAGGCACCCGGAATAAACCCTAGCAAGTACCCAAACCGAGGATTGAGAACATAATCAACTCCCCCACCCTGAGTAAAGACATTGAACCAGGTTAGACCCAAGAGTAAATAAGCAACTTGCGAAATCGCTGCCGCATTTTTGCCCCCCAAGCATCCCACCAACAGCACCGCCCCAACTTGGCAAGTTACCCCTAACGAGTAAGCCTCTACCGTGCCATTCTGTATCCAACTCCAGGGAGGGCTGGGCACAAAGGCTTCCAGCAAAGTTCCACCAATGGTCAAAATCAGACCAATAATTGCCCAAAGGATTTCAGCAGCGGGTGGAACTTTCACGGCAGGAAGGGTTGGAAGGGAAAGGGGTTGCAACCGTGGGAGCAGAGATTGAAAAATTGTCGTTTTGAGCTTTCTTACCATTAAATTTGCGGCTCCCTGTTTCACCCCAAGAATTATACTCACTCCTCATAAAATGGCTCAGAGAAATGATCTAGGAAGAAGCGCTAACAAACTGCCATCAGTTCTTCAACCCGCTTCGGAATCTCATGCACTAAGAAATCGTAAGCCATGCTGGTACTAGGAAAAATCGATCGCGCCTCTTGCAATAAGTCATCTAGCACGATCGCATTTCCTGGGGCATACCGAGGGCTAAAGTGGGTCATAATCAGATGCTTTGCCTGTGCCTCTAATGCCACTTGTGCCGCCATGGTTGAGGTCGAGTGCAGTCTTTGATAGGCTAACTCTGCATCCTGGTGGGCAAAAGTTGCTTCATGCACCAGCACATCAGCATCTTGCGCCAGGGCGATCGCATTTTCACAAAAAACGGTGTCGGTGCAGTAAACAAACTTCCGTCCAACCTGGGTTTCACCGCACAGGTCAGCCCCATTAACCTGCCGACCATCGGGCAAAGTAACTGCCTCGCCGCGCTTCAGCTTGCCGTACAGAGGTCCCGACGGAATGCCCAGCGCCGCCGCTTGTTCCACATCAAACCGTCCGGGGCGATCGTGCTCTGCCACCCGATAGCCAAACGCCGGAACGCGATGGGTCAGCGCTTCACAACTCACCGTGAATTCGTGGTCTTCAAAGACGATTCCAGGCTGGACAGTATGCACTTTAATGGGATAGGAGAAATGGGTTTGAGAATAGCGTCCACACGCTCTCAGGTACTCGTCTAATTTGGGCGGCCCATACACATCAATGCGGCTAGGGTTTCCAGCTAGTCCGCAGCTTGCCAGTAAGCCCATCAACCCATAGGTATGATCGCCATGCATGTGGGTGACGAAGATCCGGGTGATCTGGCTAATTTTAATGTCACTGCGTAGAATTTGGTGCTGGGTGCCCTCGCCACAGTCAAACAGCCAGGTTTCGGCGCGTTGGGGTATACGCAGAGCAATACTAGAGACGTTCCGCGATCGCGTGGGTACGCCTGAACTGGTTCCTAGAAACGTGATTTGCAAGGTTCGAGAATCCTACAAAGCTTTCAACCTCTCTATATTAGACCGATCGCCTCCAGAAACATATCTACACAACTAAGGTGTCCTCAAATCTCAACCCATGGGGAAACCTACAAAAGCTTTGAAACGTCAGAGCAAAAAGTGCTTAGTTGTTCATTTCTTCTTTAAACTCTCACGATATTTGCCTTAGGATAATCCAGGGCTGAAAATACCCCGATCTTGAAAAATTCCTTTGAAAGTCTTTAAAGCGTTCTCTAAGTGTGCAAGGAATTGATTCTCATGACATCGAAAGTCTGTGCCGAAGCTCCGTCGATTGCACTTCGGCAGTTCTCCTGGGTTCTTCACCTTGGCAAAAAGTCGTGGTGGATGGCATTGTTAATTTGGCTCATTGCCGCTCCCGCTCATGCTGCTGCCCTAGAACTGCGCGTTGCCGTTGAGCGAGATGCCAGCCAGGTTAAAGTGGGTAGCTCAACCGATGCCGTCTTAAGAGATGTGGCGACGGACAAAGAAATCTCTCAGATTCCAGCCATGAACGCGATTGTGGCAGAGCCAAAAGCAGGGCTGGTGGCGTTCAGTCAGTTTCAAGCCGGGGCAATTTGGGTAGAACCTAGCAACGGCGGCTACGTTTTTGTGGGTGACAAGTGGTATCGCGGACGGGTGTTGGTGGTGCCTACAGACGGCGGACTGACCGCAGTTAATTATGTGGATCTTGATCATTATCTCTATAGCGTGGTGGGCGGAGAAATGGGGTCGCGTTTCCCTATGGAAGCGCTGCGGGCACAGGCGATCGCCGCTCGTACTTACGCGCTTTACCAACGCCAAACCAGTGCCAACGATGTGTTTGATGTGGGTGACACAACTCAATGGCAGTACTACGATGGGCTAGATCTAGAAACTGCCGAAACGAGAGCCGCCGTCGATTCTACCCAAGACATCGTTTTGACCTACAACAGTCAAATCATTAACGCTGTCTTTAGTGCTTGTTCAGGCGGACGCACCCAAAACTCTGAAGATGTTTGGACTAGTGCATTGCCTTATCTGCGGGGTGTAGAAGACTATGACTTGACGGTTACTCAAGCTTTAGCAAGCTGCCAATGGACAATGGATGTTTCAGCCCAAAAGCTGAAGCAAGCTGTGTCTAATATTGGCGACATTAAAGGCTATACGGCTGAACCTTCCTCAAACGGTAAGATTGCTCAAATTAAGTTTATTGGCACTAGTGGCGATCGCACCCTGACAGGCAATCAGCTTAGAGAAGCCTTAGGGCTAAGGGGGATTCCCTCACAAGTTGCAGTGACTCAAACTCAGCCCGTTGCGAGTGCAGGAAATCCACCCGTGGTACCTTCCGCGTTTCGGTTTAGTGGTGGTGGCTATGGTCACGGCATTGGGCTAAGTCAGTGGGGTGCTTTTGGGATGGCGCAGATGGGTAAAAACTACGCGGAAATTTTGCTGCATTACTACACTGGGGTGAAGTTGGCGAAGCTAGAGGTTAACTAGAAGGATGAAGTGAGCCGCGATCGCCCATTGCTGGCTGAGCTAAACTGAGGACATGACCTCCGAGATTAAAGCCCTACCGACCGAAGTCATTCACCTCATGGCGGCTGGAGAAGTGATTGACTCCTTAGCGGCGGTGGTTCGAGAACTGGCGGAAAACGCTCTGGATGCAGGCGCAACCCGAATTAGCATTGGGCTATGGCTCGATCAATGGCGGGTTCGTGTTGCCGACAATGGCAAAAGCATGGCGATCGCGGATCTGCACCAAGCCGCCATGCCCCATAGCACTAGCAAAATTCAACGCAAAAGCGATCTTTGGCAGATCTCTAGCCTGGGCTTCCGAGGTGAAGCGCTGCATAGCCTCGCTCAACTTTCTGACCTAGAAATTTGTAGCCGCCCTAACAAAAAAGATGAAGGCTGGCATGTCGCTTACAATCACCAAGGCAACCCGGTTGAGGTCAAAACTCTGGCGATCGCTCCTGGCACGATCGTCACTGCTAGTCAAATCTTCGGTAATTGGCTCCCTCGCCGCCAAAGCGTGCCTCCTTCAACACAACAGTTACGCACCATTCAACTTACCGTGCAGCATCTGGCACTCTGCCATCCTCACGTTACTTGGCAAGTCGAGCAGAGCGATCGCCCCTGGTTTGTTCTGTGGGCAAGCCCCTCTCCACAGCAAATTTTGCCGCAAATTCTACGGGAAGTAGAAAGCACCGACCTGAGAGAAATCAGTCTTGTGGATCAACCCAATGAGGCAGATTTGCTTTCCTTGCCTGATCAAGCTCCAGGAATTTATCTGCTGCTAGGCTTACCCGATCGCTGCCATCGCCATCGCCCCGACTGGGTAAAGGTTGCAGTCAATGGTCGCGTCGTCAAAGTCCCTGAACTAGAGCAAACTATCTTTAGTAGTCTACGGCGCACTCTTCCCCGCGATCGCCATCCCGTTTGCTTTGTCCATCTTCAGGTTCCAACCGAGCAAATAGACTGGAATCGCCATCCTGCTAAAACCGAGATTTATTTACAAAATTTGGCAGACTGGCAAGAGCAAATTAGTCAAGCGATCGCCCAGACTCTTCAGCTTAGCTCTAGCATTCCTGACTCTCTCTACACTTCACGAGTCAGTACCCTGATTAAAGCCGCCGAAGCTCAAGGAAACTATGGTGTCAATTCGAGCACGAGTCAATCGGCTACAGATAGTTCTACAGGTAGTTTTACAGAGAGTTCAGTTGCAGCTTTTAGAGCGATCGCACAAGTCCGGCAAATGTATATTTTGGTCGAGCATTCTAGCGGCATGTGGCTTGTAGAACAGCATATTGCCCACGAAAGAGTCCTGTATGAGGAATTGCGCGATCGCTGGCAGCTAGTTCCTGTAGAACCACCCGTCACACTCAGCCAACTTTCCGCAGCGCAGATCCAACAGCTTGAACGCATTGGCATTCTCGTTGAACCCTTTGGTGAACAGCTTTGGGCAGCCCGCACTGTCCCTCTCTCCCTTGCACAACGCCAAGACTGCGCCGATGCTTTAGTAGAACTGAGCCAAGGCGGAGATTTAGAATCTGCTCTGGTTGCTACTGCCTGCCGCACCGCCATTCGCAATGGCACACCGCTTTCCCTATCCGAGATGCAAAACTTAATCGAGCAGTGGCAAGCTACCCGCAACCCACGCACCTGTCCCCACGGTCGTCCAATTTATCTGCCCTTAGAAGAATCCAGCTTATCGCGGTTTTTCCGGCGGCATTGGGTAGTGGGTAAGAGCCACGGGATTTAGACGGGCTAGACACTAGTAGGGGCGATCGCTGTTAACTCAAAGCAATAATTCTCAATCACCGGGTTCGACAAAAGCTGATCACACATTACGTCAAGCTGCTGCCGAGCCGCCATCTCATCTGTGGCTTGCAGCTTCACCTCAATGTACTTACCAATGCGAACCTGCTCCACATTGTCATAGCCCATGTGCTTCAAGCCAGCCTGAACCGCCGTTCCTGCTGGGTCAAGCACCGAAGCACGAAGCGTAACGTAGATACGAGCGTGATAGTTTTGAGACATGGGTGATAACAGCGGCAATAAGAGACGGAATAACATGGACAATTCTAAAGCAAAATCTTAAGCAAAACTGACAGGCGATCGACCGATTAAAATAGACAAAAAGCCAGGATAGACTGCTGCATTGTCATGAAAACCCAAAGAACTCGGAGCCAGGAACGCATTCTTACATTGCTAAAAAGCTTAAAGCAAGCAATTTCTGCTCAAGATATTTATATTAAACTGCGCGAGGGCAAAGACAGTATGGGGCTTGCCACTGTTTACCGCTCGTTGGAAACATTGAAGCTAGAGGGCGTAGTGCAGGTCAGAACAGTAGCTAATGGGGAATCGCTCTATAGCACTGTTAAGGAAGATAAGCATCATCTCACTTGCTTACAATGTGGCGCATCCATTCCCATTCACGAATGTCCTGTTCATGAGTTAGAGAACCAGCTTCACCAATCCCATCAGTTCAAGATTTTCTACCACACTCTAGAGTTTTTTGGGCTTTGTGAAGCCTGTCAGGTTGTGCCTTAAATATTGTGCCTTAGATCAGGAAGTATTCATGTTCCACCGCAAGATCTGGAACGTTTCGACTTGTCATTGGGCATTGGGCATGAATTAATAGCAGGTGACCTTTAGAAAAATCGGGCGATATGAAAGGGTTACTGGACAAGGCAGCCAAAAAAATTGAGAGTATGGTGCCGGAATACTCGGTGATTGGAGAATCTATCTTTTTTGATAAGTCACAGTTTCCTTGGGCAGATGAGTTAGAGGCGAATTGGAAAGTGATTCGTCAAGAGCTAGATCGAGTTTTGGAATATGCAGATTCGTTGCCCAATTTCCAAGATATTTCTCCTCGGCAAACCCGGATCGCCAATGATAATCTTTGGAAGACTTTCTTCTTCTATGGCTTTGGGTTTAAGGCGCAGAAGAACTGCGATCGCTGCCCTGAAACTACGAAGCTGCTCAGCAAGATTCCAGGTCTCAAAGTTGCGTTTTTCTCTATCCTTGCTCCTGGCAAACATATTCCTGAACACCGAGGCAAACACAAAGGACTCATTCGCTACCACCTAGCGCTAAAAGTTCCTGAACCGAGAGAGGCTTGCCGCATTCGTTTAGCCGATCAGATTGCTTACTGGGAAGAAGGAAAGAGTCTGATTTTTGATGACACTTATTACCACGAGGTTTGGAACGATACCAATGATTATCGAGTGGTGCTATTCCTCGATATTGCTCGTCCGCTCCGGTTTCCGTTGTCGTTGGTTAACTGGCTGGTCAATAGCGCGATCGCCTTTTCTCCGATCGTGCAAGTCGCTAAGGGCAATCAAGAGAGTTGGGAGAAACAGTTTGAGGAATTGTTGAAGTAGGAACTCAGCAGTTGTTGCCAGATTGAGTCGCCCCATTAAGCTATTAATAATATGTTCTCAATCACGCGCTAGGTAAGGGTATGAAAATCAGAGCGATCGTTCATTCGGCAGAAGAGGGCGGCTATTGGGCTGAGGTGCCTGCGCTTCCGGGTTGCGTGACTGAGGGGGACTCGATGGAAGAAGTGATGGCTAATTTGCAGGATGCGATCGAGGGTTGGCTGGATGTTGCCAATAGTCATGATGCAGTTGAGTCAACCGATCAAGGTGTCAATGAGGTAATTTATTCCTATTGCTGAAGTTCTTCTTCTGGGAGGGGTTCAAAAAAAGCGTCTCCGAGTTTTCCGGTGAGTAGACCAGGGGTGCGAGGCTGCGTAGATTCTTGGTTTAAGCCCAGGCGAAAGTAGTGAATTAGGTCGTACAGTTCTGCGAGTTTGTCTTCGGGAATCTCTTGTAGCTCTTGGATGATTTTTTGAATTGACATAAACCCTCTAGTCAAAACCTCGTTTTCTGTATTTTACATTCCTGTTCAATGCTCTTTGAGTACAGCGGGAATGCATCCTTTGCAATCCTAAATGCGATCGCTATTCCAGTCTAAAGAAATGGACTTTACCAGCGCGATCGCCCGCCACTAGGGTTTTGGCGTCGGGTGCAACAGCGCAGCAGTAGAAAAGGGATATCCCCAATGAAGTTAGCAATGCTCTGTCCCTTTTATAGATCCCAAAGCTTTAAAGTCTGATCATATGATGCAGAGAGAATTTGCTTGCCATTGGGCATCACTGCCACAGCCATGATACTGATATTTCCCTCTATAGCGTGGAGCACTATGCCTTGCTCAAGATCCCAGAGAATTATGACACCGTCCTCTGATGAAGAGAGGGCGCTCTTGCCATCAGGCAGCACTGCTACAGATAAGGCTATATCGTTATGTTCCTGCCATATTTGAAGCATCACGCCTTGCTCAAGATCCCAGAGAATTAGAGTTGTGTCAGCCGAAGCAGAAAGAGCACGCTTGCCATCAGGTGATGTTGCCACAGAACTGATCCAATCGCTATGTCCCTTTGAAGTCTGGAGCACTATACCTTGCTCAAGATCCCAGATTTTTAGAGTTTTATGAATTCAAAATGCAAAGTTCAACGTTCAAAAAACCCATTTTGAATTGATCATTTTGAACTTTGCATTCCTCCCCCCTCCTCCTGGGAACGCTAAAACCACGGTTTCTTAATCCAGAAAACCATTATTTTCCACACAAGCGCACCATCATCATGTAATAAGACTTTAACCAACGACACTGCTCCCGCAAACGCAACCCCAACCAACGGCACAACTGCCCCTCACGACAGCGCAACGATCGCCTCCATAACTTCCGCTGCCTCAATCACCGATCGCGATCGCGATACGGCTCTATCCCTCATCGCCCAGTTACGAGAACAACTCCCAATGCTGCAAGACTTGACAGCAGAAACGCGCAAATCTTTGTCAGGGATGGGCGACAAGAACCGAGCTTTTGCAGGAAAAGTTCTGGATGTAATTTCCCAAAACTCCGACTTCTTACCGCGAGCGTTCGAGGTTGAGCAATTGCGCCAAGACCTAGCCACCTTCGATCGCCTCTCCACAATTCAAATGGGGCTAACCCAACTCCACGACTTAATTGATGCCACTCTGATTGCAACAGGTAGCGATGCTTATGCCCAGGCTCTTGAGGCGTATCGCTATGCCAAAGCCAGTGGTCAGGGTGCCAGTCTAGAAGCAATGATGGCAGACATGAGTCAACACTTTGCCCGTAAGCCAAAGAAGTCGAAGGAAGCAGAACCAGCAGGGGTACAACCAAAAATGACAGCGGGTTTATAGCTAAAATTTGGGAAGGTTTCACTCATAGAGCGATCGCTTCCGCAACAAAACACTCCTGAGTTTGTAAAAGATGTGAATGCGATCGCTTTAAGAGTGCTGTGTTGGGCAATTAGAAAAGGTCATGATCACAATGGAAGTGCTCAATCGGGCGATTGTAGGGGTCTGATTCACAATTGCAAAGGTAAGGATTCCATTTTTTATGATCTCACCCGCCTATCCCATCCTTTTCTGAGGATTCTCGATCAAGCTAACAAAACTCGCAACCATCGCCAGACCTGCGGTTGCATAGAAAACGGTAGGCAACCCTGCATAGTTCCAAACAAGTCCTAATAGCACTGGAGAAATAAACTGCCCCAAAGAGTTACACCCAGTCCCGATCGCCAACACGCTAGTTCTCAGTTCTGGCGGCGATTCGATCGCGAGAGCATCGTAAAGATTAGGGGTGATAATGCCAAACCCAACGCCAAAAAGAACGGCAGCAGGAATGATCAGGTAAAGCTGAGTGAGAACAGGAATGGTCGCTAGCGTCATCGCCATGAAGCTAAAGCCTAACGCGATCGCCCTGGCTTGCCCCAATTGTCGAGAAACCTGACTCGCCCCAAAAGCCGATACTAAAACAACTCCGACCAACCGAACTGCCAGAACAAACCCATTAAGCTGAGGGTCAGCCCCGATCGCCTCTTTAAGATACAAAGGCGTATAGATCACTACAGCGTAGACAATCGCGGCTGCCACCATAATAAATAAATAGAGCCGCAAAACGTTAGGTTGAACCAAAACTCTCCGCAATTTCTTCGTATCGCCTTCAATGACCGAGGAAGATCGCGTTGATTTTTTCAGAAAAACAGCAGCCACGATCGCCATGGGCAACCCCAGACCATAGATGTAAAAAGCGTGTTGCCAGTGAGTTTGCCCGACCCATCCGCTTAGCAGAGGACAGACGATCGCCGAAGTCGCCATAGCACTGGTGGCATAGCCCAAAATACGAGTCCTTGCTTCACCATCGTACATACTGCCCAAAAAACCAATCGTTGCTGCCGCAACGCCACCACTGGCAACGCCCAGTATCGCCCGACTCAGAATTAAAGCCGAAAAATTAGTCAGGAAAGCCGGCGCAGTTCCAGCGATCGCATACAGCAGCAAACAGGGCAGCATGACTCTGAGCTTGCCAACTCGGTCTGCCAAAATTCCAAACAACGGCGTAGAAAGGGCGCTGGTCAGAGCATGAGTGCTGACCAACATACCCACCCATTGAGGATCTAGCACCAGTTCCAGCTTCATTTCAGGCAACACCGTTGGCACAACACCCCCCGACATCGTGGTTAGCCAACCAGTAGCGAGTAGAATCAAAAATTGGTAAAACCGTTCTTGCTTAACGGGTTGTAAAGTTATCAAGGGAGTCCTTCGTGGAATGCAATAGACAGGTGCAACTTAGATTTAAATCTAAGCTTATTTTGAGTTTCTACGGGCTGACAGCAGGTGCAGTTTAGGAACTGCACCTTGACCTTGCTCAAGTGCCCCTTGCTCAACTGCCATCCGATAGGGAAGGTTAGTTTCCCCTCAGAACCTCTGTTTGTGACTGCCAGAACCCTGGCTGCCAGAACCTTAAGTGCCAGGAGCAAAACCTGCACATTAGGGCTTGTCAAGCCCTGCCCAATCTAGTTTGATGGCTAAGGTGGACTACTTATCACCGTGAGCAGTAAATGGAACTGGCAACAGAACTTAAAAGTCAGACAGTACAAAATCAGGTTCGTGAGGTGGGAATTAACCCGAATCACTGGTATCCGGTGGCTTGGGCTGAGCAGTTGAAGGTTGGGCAGGTTATGCCAGTGACCGTATGGCAACAGGCGATCGCCGTTTATCGTAATGCTACGGGTCAAGCCTTTGCGTTAGAAGATGCTTGCCCCCACAAAGGCATTGAGCTACACAAAGGCGAGGTTGTGGGCAACTGCTTGACTTGTCCCTATCATGGCTGGGAGTTTGATAGCGATGGACACTGTGTCAACATTCCTTACTTTCCTAAAAGTCAAATGCTGCCCCGCGCTAATGCTCGCAGCTATCCGACTCAGGAAAAATATGGCATTATCTGGATTTTTCCAGGCGATCGGGCTTCAGCTAGCCAACATCAACTCCCAGAAGTTCCTGAATTTGATCACCCCGACTGGGTGTTAGTGCCCATTACCGGAAAGTTCAATGCCCATTTCTCCATCTGCAACGAAAACACGATGGATGTTTTTCATGGCTACCTCCACAAAAACCTTCAGGGCTGGTTTGACCCAGTATTGTTGAGCCTAAAAGAAACTGTCGCTTCGGTACAAGCCGATTATCGCGTTCGGTACAAAGGCAAACTCTCCAAGTTTCTGGGGCTTACGACCCAAAGTGATGGTGTAACGACTCGTATCGTTTCTATTGACTATCAGTATCCTCATTATCACAGCACCTTAGAGGGTGTCTCATCGCTCTATCTAATGCGGTTGCCTGTAGGAGCACAGGAGACGCGATCGTTCTCGCTACTGTTTCTACAAATTCGTTTGCCAAAGTGGTTGCTAAAGCCTTTCAGGTCGCTGATTGTGCCTATCATTCGGCACTTTCTGTTCATGCCATTTTTAGAGCAAGATGTGGAAATGATGGAGAGCGAACAGCACAATTATCAGGTCAATCCAGAGCGACGATACGTAGAAGTTAATCCTGCTATCATTGCGCTTCAAAGATTAATCATTCGGCAATTTATGCAACAATCTAGTCCATCTGAAAGTCTAATTGAATACGGTTCTTCTGAAGAGACTCTGACTCTAACGGAAGCGGAAGTTGAGCAGACTCCAGAAAATTCGATGAGATGAGTGTGACTGTGCCGTAACTGTAACAGGATAGCTGTCTAGGCTTTTCAACTAATGATAGATATGTGTGTGTCTATTGCCGAGTTCATGACAGGGGTCGCTAAGATCGGGTTCGGTGTCACAACTTTGGTTGTGGGCTTCTCTGTCGTCTAGCGTTGGACTAAGATTGAGGGCTTAGCCCTGTTGATAGGATCTGCTGTTGAGCAGAACAACAAGCGACAAAAAAAAGGTGAGGGGAGTTTACTGTGCAAGTTGTAAAGGAATACGTTCAGCGCTGGTATGAAAGTGGACTTGAGCCCGATGAATATATTTGCCATAGTAAGCAAGGCAATTTTGTCGATATTGAGGAAGCGGAAACCGGGATCAGACGGAAGGTGTTGACTTTCTGTACGAACGACGTTTTAGGTCTTGTGCAGAACAAAGCGGTGCAGCAAGCGGCAATCGACTCCATTTTGCAGTACGGCACTTCTAATAGCTCCTGTTCAGTGCTGAGTGGTCGAATTGACCTACATCGACAATTAGAGATTGAAATTTCAGAATTTAAGCATCTAGGTCATACGCAACTTTTCCTCAATGCGTGGCTGGCAATGCAAGCGTTAATGGATGCTTTTTGCCACTTGGCTATTCCAGTTCCAGGTTTTCAAAATACCCGCGAAACTTTAATTTTTACCGATGTATTGAACCATGGTTGCATTGTCTCAGCGATCGCCAATGCAGGTACACGCTCAGGCAAGCTGTTTGGGCATAGCCCTCGGGTTCGCGTACGGGCGTATCGTCACTGCGATATGGACGATTTAGCGCGTAAGATGCAGCGCTATGTCCGCCCCGACGATCGCGTCATGGTTGTTTCTGATGCCGTCTTTTCAATGGATGGTGACATTGCGCCTCTCCCTGACATGATCGCCATCATGAAGAACTATGAGGGCAGCGTGTTAGTGATGGATGAAGCCCATGCAAGTGGAGCTTTGGGCGCTACAGGAGGTGGCATTTACGAGCATTTTGGGATCTTGCCTCAGGACGCGATCGAACAAGGTGTGATTCCGTTGATTATGACCACCTTCTCGAAGTTTGCCGCTTCAGCAGGTGCCGCAATTAGCACTCATGTCGCTGAACTTAAGCCGTTGCTGAATGTGTCACCTTCCTCAATCGGCACTATTTCCTTGCCCCCTCCGACTACGGCAGCCGCCCTAGAAAGCATTCGTCAGGTACGCCAACATCCTGAGATTGTGCAGCGCCTTCAAGAAAACACTCGCTACTTGCGATCGCGCCTAATTGAGCATGACTTTGATGTAATTGGTGAAACCAACGTTTTGCCTGTCTTGCTGCCCCCTGACCTTGACCCCAAGGTTTTTGCCCGCAAGCTGCTCATTGAGCATGGCATTTGGGTATCACCCATTTGGTTTATCGCCAAGCCCCGGATTAGAATTACCGCCAATGCTCTTCACACCAAGGAAGAAATTGACCTGTTAGTCAGCAGCATGACTGCGGTACGAAATGAAATCTATAGCAGCAAGCCTGCAACCATTAGCGCTTAGATCAAAGATTGAGCAAATCATAAATATCCCGGCTGCTTTAGTTAAAAAAGCCGGGATTTTTCTATGCAATTGCTGAAGAACCTAAATCAGGGGGAACATCCTGCAATCGTCCATTCCCGATCGCCCTGACTGCTTCTCGCAGCGACACATCGCCCGTATACAACGCTCGTCCTACAATCACGCCAGTTACGCCCAGAGGCTCTAATGCCAACAAACTCAGTAAATCAGTAATAGAACTCACCCCACCCGAAGCAATGACTGGAATAGCGATCGCCTCTGCAAGCTCTCGTAAGGCTGAGTAATTGGGGCCCTGTAACGTCCCATCCCGATAAATGTCAGTGTAAATAATTGCGGCGGCTCCATAGTTTGCCATTTGCTGTGCCAGAGCGATCGCCTCCACCTCTGAAGTTTCTAGCCATCCGCGAGTCGCCACTTTGCCATTGCGGGCATCAATACCTACTACAATTTGCCCCGGAAACTCTTGGCAAAGCTGCGCGACCAGATCAGGTTGCTCAACAGCAATCGTTCCTAAAATGACGCGCCGCACACCTAATGCCAACAAATCGGCAACACTCTGACGATCGCGCAATCCGCCGCCCACCTGCACAGGGACCTCTGTAGAACGAACAATAGCCGCGATCGCCCCCTGGTTCACCGGATGCCCCACCTTCGCACCATCCAGATCAACCAAATGCAGCCAAGTTGCGCCTTGCTCTACCCACTGCTGCGCCACCGCTGCCGGATTTTCATTGAACACCTGCGACTGAGCATAATCACCTTGAAACAGCCGTACACACTTTCCCTCTAGTAAATCGATCGCTGGAATTACATCCATACCTGTTTCTCCAAAAACTAACTCTGCACCTCTCAACCTTAAAAGGTTGATGAAAAAGGAGGCACTCAATAAGCGCCTCCTTTTTGTGCTTTTGAACTGAATCTAGAAGGTCATTTCAGCTGCTTGGACTTTTTCAACCTGCTTCTTCTTTAGCACTAGCATAATCTGGGTTAAGGTTACAGCCGCTAAAAATGCAACTAAACCCTTAATTCGACCTGCGCTTTGCAACACAATTTCAATGTCCTTCTGACCAAAACCACCCACGTTAGGGTTTGTAGTCAGTGGAGCACCTGCAACCACTTCCTCTCCTTGAGAAACAAGCAACTCAGGGCCGACCGGAATTGCGTCCGTGACCGTCGTGCCATTCGCTTCTTGAATCGAAACCTGGTAGCCGCCTTCATCGGTTTTGGCGATCGCTGAAATCACGCCGCTTGCCGAAGCTGTATAGACGGTGTTGTTGCTTTTCTCACCCGTTGGATAAACCTGACCGCGACCTCGGTTTGCACCCAAGTGAACTTGGTACTTGCCAAAGTGCGCTGTTTTATCAGCATCAGGGTTAGGAGAAAGCACTGGGAAAACGATTTCTTGGTACTGTTCGCCTGGCAGAGGACCAACGATGTAGATATTATCCTTAGTGTCGCTGTACTGCTGGAACAAATAGCCAGGACCCACTTCTTCCTTCATTTCTTCAGGAATGCGATCGTCGGGCGCAATTTTGAAGCCTTCAGGCAAAATCAGGACAGCACCTACGTTGAGAGGCCCTTTTTCACCATTAGCCAACACTTGCTGCGCGCTCAGGTCGTAAGGAATTTTTACGACTGCCTTAAACACAGTATCAGGTAGAACGGCTTGAGGAACCTCGATTTCAGCGGGTTTTGCTGCCAAATGGCAGTTGGCACAAACAATGCGTCCGGTTGCTTCACGAGGGTTTTCGTAGTTCTGCTGCGCCCAGAAAGGGTAGGCATGGGCAGCTTGAGGAATGGCGAGGTCGCTAATGAAGAACAGCGAAAAGGTTGCTAGGACAGTTAAAGCGCTTTTAAGGATTGTTTTGCGGAGGAGAATCGTGCTGCTCCACAGATACCGCAAGGGTCGCCCCGACCGAAAAGATAATTTCATGGGAATAGGGTTAATGGCAATGGATTCGGAGAATGAGTGGGATAGAGCTTTTTGCTGAAGGAAAGACCAGAGGAAATATTTCTATGCCCACCAAGGTGCTTCGTCAGTTCGGAAGTCGGTTTCGACCCAGGGGGTGAGAGAAATTTTGCCGCCATCGTCTACCGCTGCGTGGGCAAGTTGCAAAGACAGTGGTGCTGGGCCTCGAACAACTTTTCCTTCGTTGTTGTACTGAGAACCATGACAAGGACACATGAATTTGTTTTCGTTAGGGTTCCAGGGGACGACGCAGCCCAGGTGGGTGCAAATAGCGTTCAGCCCATAACTGGCGATCGCATCGGCACCTTCCACTGTGATATAAGTTGGGTCGCCTTTTAATCCTTGTGTTAAAACGCGATCGCCCACAACGTGGCTTTTCAAGAATTCACTTGCCACAACATCATTGCCAAGGGCATCTTTCGCAACTACGCCACCCCCCCCACCGCCAGCATTGGTAGGAATAAAGTACTTTACGAACGGATACAACATGCCTACAACAGGACCGGAAGCAGCCCCGAGTAAGAGAAAATTCATCAATTGACGACGACCCAAATCGGGTACATCTGCATTTCCAGAAAGTTGAGCCATGGCTATAGCAAAAGGTTTAAATAGTTAAGCAGTTTTTCTACGAGTATTATGACATGGTATGTCTCTCCTAAGAGTTAACTCAACCCGCGTACCTTGCTAGTCTCTATGAGAAAATCAGCCTAAATCCTGACGATAAAGTCAGCATAATTAGCTTGACTGTTTTACATCCATCCTGATATGCCCATTACTCTGCGTTAAACTGCCATGCATCATTCCATCTCTTCTCTGCTTCGTCTTGCTACGGCTCCAGTCGCGATCGCCGGACTCCTGACCATGGGTCTACCTATACAGCCTGTCTCCGCCAGACTCGATAACGGCTACCAAACCTGTGCAGCAGCCCTACGCGACCTTGGCATTGCAGACGCACAAGTTGCAGCAGCTTGCTCTGCCGCGCTCAGACCAAGTGATTTAGCAGCCTGTGTGGGTGAAATTGGAGGACAAACCTCCATAGCTGCCTCTGATGCTTTGTCAGGCTGTCGACGAGTGCGTCGTCCTTTAGAACTATCAACCTGTGTCGTTAGCATTAATCCAGGAGAAGGTGCAGTTGCAACAGAAGTACTTGACCATTGCCGTCGCAGCCTTCTGCCAGTTCGTTTTTCAGAATGTGTAGTCGGCTTAGTTGCCGAAATTGACTACAACACTAATAGAGCCCTGAGAAGTTGCATTGCTTCTACCGATCCTGAACAAGACGGCTTACCCGCAGCCCCTGACGGGTCAGCGCCTATTCCTGAAGCGACTCCTCCTGAACCCATCACGCCTCAAGTTAGCCCCAGTCCCTCATCGGCTCCTCTACCTATTACACCAACTCAGCCATCCACTCCTACACCCTAACCTGACTCAAGAGCCTCTCCGTGTCTAGCAGAGAGGCTCTTAATTGATTAGGCTGCCTTATGAGTCATTAAGCCATGATTCTACAAGCTAGAATCTGAGCCCTTATCGAGGGTTGCCTTCCCAGTTAATCGAGTCATTTTGACTACAGACGTTAGGGTTCTTACCCCGATACGACTGAAATGTTCGGCAGCCTTCGCGATCGAGTTGTTCGACCAAGCTCCCTGGCAAAGTACTTTTGCGCTTCCAGGCTTCTCGGAAGGATTTAATGCTTTCAAGCTGAACTTTCCGCTGCTCTTCGCCCTGAAGTTTATCTGACTTCAGCCGCAGTAACTGAGCATTAAGGTAGTACAACTCCGGGTTATCTGGGTTTTGTTGAATCAGCGGAGCCAGAGTGTCGATGCCTTCTTGAGAACGCCCCAAATCTCGGTACCCGATCGCAATGCCTCGCTGTGCCAGGTAAGTAGGGTTGGCATTTTGTAAGCGTGTAATGGCTTGATCAGGATTGGAGAAGGGTAAATTCACCGCTAACATCAAATCCATATACCCTTTGATGAGATTCAGTTCGGGATCATTGGGCGCAATTTTTTCGGCTTCTTTCAGATTATCAAACACCTTCTGAAGCTGACCTAGAACGGCTGGAGTCGATCGCACTGTCCCTTCAGTAGAAAGCGTGTAAGCTCCCTCTAGAAAATGTCCAGCCGCCATATACAAGTGACCTCGTAAGGGATCAGTTTGTACCAACTTTTCGGCAGTGGTGCGAGTCAAAGTGGCATTTTGTCCCATTGCCGCAGTATCTTTGTTAACAAATGACAGCGCAGCCTTCAAAGCAAATGCCAGTGGCTCGGTGTCTTCAGCCGTTTTTAGAAGTTCGGCAGCTTTGACATAGTTACCTTGTTGAAAGAGGGTTTTGAACGCTGCTTCAGTTTTCTCGCCCACAGCACGGGGGTTAGCAGTGCGGAAGGGATCGGCTGAGGCTGGGCTGCCCCAGAGACTAAGGGCGATCGCTGTTGTGCCCATTGCTGCCCATTGCTTAAAGCGAAGTGTCATCTTATTTTTCATTACGTAATCTCAAATTTCTCAGATAGTTAACAATGTGGATTAGCAAAAGACAGGAGGAACACGGTGAAGGGCTAAATCATGATCCAATTTCTATTCAACAACATCCGGTCAGAAACCAAAATATTGCTGGTGTTAAAGCGCCGATTTTAACCCTACCTTGCCTTGAACGATTAGCTAAAAGTTAATGGTTGTTTTAACGGTTTCTTCATCTAGATGAGGAGCGATCGCCTCTTATTAGTTCCTTCTACGCATTCGGCAAGGCTTCGCACCTATTGCCCGAATTAGTTTACCCAGTTGCTAAATTTACCCAATTGCTAACTCAACGCAAAGTTTTTTCAGATCTAGGCTAATATATTTTGAGTAAGGGCGATTAGCACAGTGGTAGCGCACATCCTTCACACGGATGGGGTCACTGGTTCAAATCCAGTATCGCCCATAGAAATTAGGACTCAATGATTAGAGACTCGACAACTCGTAGGTTAATCGATAGCTTCTAGGTACTAGCTCTCTGCTTGCTTATTAAGGACATCCTAACGACTCACGGGTTTCAACTCCTGTCTGAGAATTGATTCCCTCTGCTCGCTGACATAGCTCTTTTACCTGTGCACCATCTAAAATAGCATCGCTAAAGTCTGCTCCTGCAATATCAGCATTCTTAAAGGTCGATCGCAGCAAAATTGCCTCAGTAAAGTTAACATCGCTCAAATCTGCCCCTGTGAAGTTAACCTGATCTGCCATCGCATTGGTCAAATCTGCACCGTGGAGCTTTGCCTGCGTCATTGTAGAGGCGCTGAAAACGGTACCCCTGGCATCGGCACCTGTAAAGTTTGCTTGCTCTAAGTGAGCGTTAGAAAATTCTGAGCCTTGAATTTCTTGCCCCGAAAAGTCGTGTTTCGGCAGCGAGGCATTGCTATAAGACAAAGGATTTGTCCAATCTGCCCAGGCAGGAGGGCAAGTAGAAAGAATGAGAACCAGCCAGAAAGCGACCAGGCGGAGACAAAGCATGATGGAGCGATCGGGTAGAGAACTTTATCCATATTGACAGGATTCCTCACCGTTGACAGAGATGCTAAGAACTTGGGTTTTGCGCTTGTTGTAATAATTGACTTGCATTCTCTGCCCATTGGGAATTGTTCTGTGCCATGAATAAATCGATCGCATATTGAAGCACTTGTTGAGCATCGGCGTACTGCTTTTGGCTCATAAAGACTAGCCCCGCACCATAGTACGCATTGGCATAATCAGGGTTGGCTTCTGCCGATCGCCGAAATGCTGCTAATGCTTGGTCAGGCTGGTTTTGTTGTAGCAGAATAGAGCCAATGCTGTAGTGGGCTTCTGGGTATTTGGGGCTAATAGTGACTGCTTTTTGGAAGGCAGCGATCGCTTCCTCTTTCTTTCCTTGCTGCCAGTAAATTTGCCCTAAATGAAATGCTGGCTCCGGAGCGTTAGGACTCAGTTGAATTGCCTGCTGAAATTCAGCGATCGCCCCTTCTGTGTTGCCCTGCTGTTGCTGCGTTAAGCCCAGGTTGTAGTGCGCTAAACCCAGGTCAGGATCAAGGGCGATCGCCCGCTGCAAATATTCTTCTGCCTGCCGAACGTTGCTGCCCTCTAGTAGCGCCGCCCCCAAGTTAGCGTATGCCAACGCCATATTCGGATCAGACTGAATGGCTTGGTAAAAGGAGCTTGCCGACTCTTGAAGCTGACCGCGCTGGCGGTAGGCTAGCCCCAAATTGTAGTGGGCAGGAGCAAAGCTGGGGTCGAGGGTCGCCGATTGCTGAAAGGCAGCGATCGCCTGGTCTAACTGTCCTTGCTGAATGCGTTGAATCCCCAAAGTGAGTTGCCCCTCTGGTGTCATTGGCGCAGAGTCAGCCCCGATGCTAAGAGACGGTAATTGCGCCAACCCGTTAGGCATCGGTAGCAAAGAGAGTCCTATCAATAAGCCCAGTAATCGCCCCTTCATAAATCGATCCTGCTGCTATTACAAGTTTACTAAGACTGACAATCTCGATTCGTGACCTTTTCATCGGGCAACGTCGTCTTGCACAACTTAATTGTCGCCATATCAATGCCTGTTAAATTTGCCCCGGTCAAGACTGCTCGGCGCAGGTTTGCCCCCGTTAAGTTCGCTCCCGTCAAGTTTGCTCCCGTCAAGTTCGCTCGACTTAAGTTAACCGTGCTCAGGTTCGCTCCGGTTAAGTTAGCATTGCTCAAATCAACTTCGCCCATATAGGCATTACTTAAATCAGCGCCAGTCAAATTTGCACTACTCAGGTCTGCATCACTAAAATTGGTGTCTTTCAAGATTGCTCTTGGCAAATCAGCCCGGGTTAAATCAGCCCTCGATAAATTGGCCCGCGTTAAGTCTGCGCCATTAAACCGGGCATTTCGCAAATCAGCATCGCCCAAATCTGCTCGCCGTAAATCCGATCGCCGCAAATCTGCCCGACTCAAGTTCACTTCTCCCAGGTTCGTGTCTCGCAAACGCGCCCTCGACAGATTAACCCGAGAGAGATCGGCTCCTCGCAAGTCGGCATTATCGAAAGTGGCATCTTCTAGATTGCTATCGCCCAGGTAAGCTTTACTCAGTTGAGCTTCGCTTAAGTTTGCTTGCCTAAGTTTAACGCCGTTCAAAATTGCTTCTGTGAGAATGCTACCGCTCAAATCTGCCTTGGTTAAATTGGCTTCGCTCAGAATTGCCCGAATTAGACTAGCACCTTTGAGACTTGCCCCAGATAAGCTAGCGCCTCTCATACTAGAATCTTCTAGGTTGGCATCCTGCAAATTGGCTTTAGTGAGGTCGGCTCCATCTAAATCGCACTTGGAGCAGTCTTTGCTGCCTAAAAGTTGGCTAATTCGATGTGCCCTAGCTGCCTGACTCGAAACAGCCCAACCGACCAAGCTTGCCACAATGCTGAAGAAAATCGCCAGAATTGCGAAAGCACGCATGTTTCGCTTGTCCACGCTATTAACCTCCCCAAACCTTTTGCAAAATTTGATCCGGTTGGATATCGGCGATGCTGCGACGGGGAGATTGGATGGCGATAAATTTGTCGCTTTGGGGAAGAAACTGGGAAGAGGAGGAAGAACCGAAGAGGGCAAGAGTATAGACTTGGAGGGCGATCGCCAAGTGCATCGGCACGCTGTTGGGACAAATCATTAAATTTGCGCCAGCTACTATTGCCGACAGTTTGCCGACATCTGCGGGCTTCGTCACCTTCAGGCTAGGCACAGCCTGAGTCAGGGCAGTCACCGTCTCTAAGTCCTCTGTTTGCTTAACTAGTACTAGAGGCATGTCGGGCTGTTTTTGCTGAAAATCTTGAATAATGGTTAGCCAGTTGGCAACCGGATAACTGGTTTCACCGTCTGCCAGCAGACCTTTGCCAGGATACATCAACACATAGCCTGATCCCTTAATGCCTAAACGCTTTTGCTCAGCTTCAGCCCAATCAAGATCGCTTTTAGGAACGCTAATAGAAACGGGAGGGCAAGCTGCTTCAACGCCAACGCCTTGGAGCAAATCGTAGTTAGACTGGGCACTGTACTGTTCAGCGTTGAAAGGAACAATATCAGTGAGGAAATACTTGCCTGCGCTGCCCTCAGAGCCAATCCGGGTGGGAACGCCAGTCAGCCAAAGCAACAATCCGGTTCCCCAGTTCTGGCGCAAAGATAGAGCGGCATCGTAGTAGCGATCGCGAATCACCCCCAGCAAATTTGCCCAATCGGCAGGGCTGCTCCGGTCTTTGAAGTCAAACGTAATTACATCGTTCACAGACTTAGATACCCGATAGGCGGCTTTTGCCCTTGGCTCCACCACCACATCAATCTCGGCATCGGGATACTTCTGTTTAAGACCATCTAGGGTTGGGAAGAAAAGGATCTGTTCGCCAACTCCACCAGGAATAAGAGCTACTACCCGCATAATCATTATTTCGTTACGAATAACGTCCTCATTGTAGGGGAATCAACCGCTATTCCGAACAAGAGTTTCATGGAGTTGCTATGATCTCCTAGCAAAGAGGGAAGGGGAACGGGATGATTAGTGGCAATGAAAGCAATGAAGAGAAGAATTTGGACGTAGGTGAAAAGGATGAAATGCATGGAGGGACTGCGATCGCTACGGCAGAAACCCCTCCAGAGAAGACTATTTTAGAAGAATCTATGAATCCTTGGCAACAAGGACAGTTGCTAGAAACAACGATCGACGATTTGAGCAACAGCGGCGACGGGGTGGGTCGTTGGGAAGGGCGGGTGATTTTTGTTCCTGATACGGTAGTGGGCGATCGCATTAGCGTTCGCTTAGTGCGGGTCAAGCCCCAATATGCCTATGGCAAACTCCACAAAATTTTAGAGCCATCGTCCCATCGCATTCGCCCCGGCTGCATTGTTGCCGACAAGTGTGGCGGCTGTCAGTGGCAACACATTGACTATGCCTATCAGCGCGAGGCAAAGCGCAATCTGGTGATGCAAGACTTGGAACGAATTGGCGGCTTCAGCAATCCGCCTGTCGATGCCCTGCTATCAATTCTAGAAGCAACAAGCCTAGAAGAAATGGGGTTTGGCTACCGTAACAAGGTCACATATCCCTTAGCGCGATCGGCAACCAAGCAAGTGCAGGCGGGATACTACCAAAAAGGCACACATCAACTCATCAACTTGAATCAATGTCCGATTCAGGATGTGCGGCTCAATCCTTTGCTGGCAGAAGTAAAGCAAGACTTGTATAAGCGGGGCTGGTCGATTTATAACGAAGAACAGCATCGGGGTAAATTGCGTCATTTGGGGCTACGGATTGGGCGACGAACGGGCGAAATTTTGCTGACGTTGGTGAGTACGGATGGCAACTTGCCTGGACTTGATGAGCAGGCTGAGGAATGGTTGGGGCGTTATCCAGAATTGGTGGGTATTTCGGTAAATATTAACCGCGATCGCGGCAACGCTATTTTTGGCAAAGAGACCCGCTGTATCGCTGGGCAATCTTATCTGCAAGAAGAGTTTGCTGGACTAAAGTTTCAAATTCAGCCGACGACGTTTTTTCAAGTCTTTACCGAGCAAGCGGAGGCGCTGCTGCTGGCGATCGCGGCTGAGCTAAATCTTCAAGGTCACGAAATCCTGGTAGATGCCTACTGTGGGATCGGAACATTGACCCTACCGCTGGCAAAGCAAGTTCGACAGGCGATCGGTTTAGAAGTTCAGCCAGAGGCAGTTGAGCAAGCGCAAGTCAACGCCGAGTTAAATGGCATTACGAACACCACTTTCCAAACAGGAACCGTAGAGACTTTGCTGGCTCAGTTAGAGGTGCAGCCCGATATTGTCTTGCTTGATCCGCCTCGCAAAGGATGCGATCGTCAAGTCATTGACACGTTGCTGACTCTGCTTCCTGCCCAAATTGTTTACGTTAGCTGTAATCCATCCACTCTCGCCCGCGACCTCAAGCTTCTCTGTCAGGGTGGCTATCGACTCAGCCGCGTTCGCCCAGCCGATTTCTTTCCCCAAACTGCCCATGTAGAATGTGTGGCATTCCTGGTGCGCGACGAGGCGTAAACGATGAAATTTAGCCAACTCATTTCTCAACTAGAAGCCAATCAGCTAGAAGCCAATCAGCCAAAAGCCAATCAGCCAGAAGCTAATCAAACGAGCCTAGCTTCTCACCCTGATCTCGATCCCGATCTAACAGGCGCTGCGCCAGTCGAATCTGCGCCCTCTGGCTCTCTCAGCTACATCGAAGGGGGTAAGTTTGCGGCACAAATCAATAAGACTAGTGCCAGCGCCTTAATTTTGCCGCAGCACGAGCCCTTTCAAATCCAAGCCACTCAACGGGGCATTGCTTGGGTCAGCGTGGCGGCTCCCCGGCTGATGTTTGCCCAGGCGATCGCCCTCTTCTACACGCCCTTCCGTCCTGCTCCTGGCATTCATCCCACTGCCATCATTGACCCCACAGCAGTAATTGGTGCAGAAGTTTCTATCGGAGCACACGCAGTCATTCAGGCAGGCGTGACCTTAGGCAACGGGGTCTGTATTCATCCCAACGTCGTGATTTATCCTGACGTGCAAATTGGCGATCGCACTCTCCTTCATGCCAACTGCGTCATTCACGAACGCAGCCAAATTGGCTCAGACTGCGTGATTCACAGCGGCGCGGCGATTGGTTCTGAAGGTTTCGGCTTTGTCCCGACTAGTCAAGGCTGGGTCAAAATGGAGCAGTCGGGCTACACCGTTTTAGAAGACAAAGTAGAAGTCGGCTGTAACTCGGCGATCGATCGTCCAGCCGTCGGTGAAACCCGGATTTCCCGCGACACCAAACTCGATAATTTAGTCCACATTGCCCACAATTGTCACATTGGTGAAAGCTGTGCATTGGCGGCACAAGTGGGTTTAGCCGGAGGTGTCAAAACAGGTAAGGGCGTGATTTTGGGTGGACAGGTAGGGGCGGCAAACTTGGCTTATATTGGCGATCGTGCTCAGGCGGGGGCAAAGGCGGGCATTCATGGCAACGTCGAAGCGGGCGCGGTGATGATGGGCAACCCAGCCACGCCCTACAAGACGTTCTTAAAATCTTCAGCCATCTACAATCGCTTGCCCGAAATGCACCAATCTCTTAAGCAGATGCAGCAGCAGATCGAGGAGTTGCAGCAGCAGATGAGAGCGATGGAGGATGACTCTGTAAGGGAGTTGCGTGAAAATAAAACCCCAATAGGATGCATTGACCTATCAGCCCCCTAAATCCCCCATTCTGGGGAACTTTGACAGGTTCGGAAGTCCCCCAGAATGGGGGATTTAGGGGGTGGTTCGGGGCGTTTAATTGCAACTCCCTAAGGTACTTGTGGGGAAATAAAATATCCCAAGGAGAGGGCGAATCGCCATTCGCCCCTATCCCTTCAATACCCTGTAGGGGCGAATGGCACATTTCTCACGTTGGAACCGAGCCAAAGCTACCCCAAAGCCCCTACGATCGCCCCAAATCCAACTAACGTCGCCCCACTCATAAGATTCTCTTGTATAAAAGTAAGATTCTCTTGTATAAAAGTTATTGCGATCGCGATAGATCCTATAGAAGGCGCGCCATTCATAAAATTCCCTTGCACAAAAGCTGCTTTGATCGCGACAGATCTTATCAACGGGGCGATCGGTATCGCTTTCAGAGCGAGCTTTGCAGTAAAAGCGCCTGAGAAACCATCAATCTGAAGAGAACAACAGGACTTTATCCCGCCGCGCCCCACTAAAGTATGAACTCCTCGATAAATTTTCGCCAGAATTCAAAGAGAAGGAGTCCCAGCGCTATGATAAATGAGCGCTAAACCCCGCCATTACCCCAACTGCTCACCTTCATTGATTTCCTGGGAGTTTGTTTGTGACTCATTTAGACTTTTTATCAGAAGCCGATCCAACTGTTGCAGAAATGATGCAACACGAACTTAAGCGCCAGCGTGATCACTTAGAGTTGATCGCTAGCGAGAACTTTACGTCTCCAGCAGTGATGGCGGCACAAGGCTCTGTCCTGACCAATAAGTATGCCGAAGGGCTGCCCACAAAACGCTACTACGGTGGCTGCGAGTTTGTCGATCAGGTTGAACAATTAGCGATCGATCGGGCAAAAACTCTATTCGGCGCTGCTCATGCCAACGTGCAGCCCCATTCTGGCGCACAAGCCAATTTTGCCGTTTTCCTCACACTCCTCGAACCCGGCGACACTATCATGGGCATGGATTTGTCCCACGGTGGACACCTCACCCACGGCTCTCCAGTCAACGTATCGGGTAAATGGTTTAAGGCATGTCACTATGGCGTTAGCCAAGAAACGCAGCAATTAGATTACGACCAAATCCGCGAACTGGCACTGACGCACCGCCCCAAGCTGCTAATTTGTGGCTACTCGGCTTACCCCAGAGTCATTCACTTTGATAAACTGAGGGCGATCGCCGATGAAATTGGCGCTTATCTCCTGGCAGACATCGCGCACATCGCTGGACTAGTCGCCACTGGGCATCACCCTAGCCCGATCGACCATTGCCATGTCGTTACCACAACAACCCACAAAACCCTGCGCGGGCCTCGCGGTGGCTTGATTATGACCAACGACGTTGAGCTAGGCAAAAAGCTCGATAAGTCTGTGTTTCCGGGTAGCCAAGGCGGTCCTCTAGAGCACGTGATCGCGGGGAAAGCGGTTGCTTTTGGAGAAGCACTTAAACCAGAGTTTAAAATCTACTCTGGACAGGTGATTGAGAACGCTAGAGTCATGGCGGCTCAACTACAAAATCGCGGCTTGAAGATTGTTTCGAGCGGCACCGATAACCACTTAATGTTGGTTGATTTACAGTCCATTGGCATGACAGGTAAACGAGCCGATCAACTGGTCAGTGGCATTAACGTTACCGCGAATAAAAACACGGTTCCCTTTGATCCTGAATCGCCGTTTGTCACCAGTGGGTTACGCTTAGGTTCACCAGCAATGACGACTCGGGGAATGGGAACGACTGAGTTTACGGAGATTGCAAATATTATTAGCGATCGCCTTCTTAGCCCAGAAGATGAAGTAGTGGCGCAAGACTGTAGACAACGTGTAGCCAGACTGTGCGATCGCTTTCCGCTATATCCTCACTTAAACATCCCAGTGCCAGCATTGGTATAAGTTCTAAACGACAAGAGAGCCGCTGGTGGCTCTCTTGTCGCATCATGGAATTTTAGACCAGGTTCTACCAGGTTATACCCGACTGATGATCCCATCTGTATAATCCTACAAACCTAAAAATATGTGACAAACCTCTTGCGATCGATCTAAACCAGCACAATGTATGGAAAGATTTTCGGCTTTGCTGAATGAAACCATGAAAATCTGACTCCCCTGCCTTTTTTGGGAAGCAGCATGGTTTCATGCTCATTAGAGGAAAAGTGAAACCCTACTATTTCCCTCACTTTCTGGTAGATCCAAATCAGCCTATTGACGAAAGAATGGGCTTTTTAGGTTTCCTTCCTCGACGACGAAACAACCCTGCCCCGCCTTTTTCAGGAAGAGTATAGGGGTTCGGTTTGGTTGCCGACGCAGCGAGATACACCTCTTCCCTAGCCCCTTTCCTAAAGGAAAGGGGCTTTAAACGAATTCATAGCCGCAGTGAGCATTGCCTCACACCACGAGTTAGCAATGCCCCACAAGACTTCTTAGTTTAACTTCTAGTCTAAGAAACCCATTAGAGTCTCGCTGTCGTCTACATCATTAGAGGCGATCGGGCGACCACCGGGTAACATACTGGCTTCTAAAAGCTTAGGGCTGCTAGTGACGACAGGTCGACCACCCGGCAAGGTCAAATCATCGCGGAACGTCATGGCATCGGCGAAGACGGGACGATGACCAGGAAGGGCATAGTCCATAACATGAAGATGGCTAGCAGTGATCGGGCGACCGTTGAGAATAGTGCCGAAAACCTCTAAATGGCTCACGCCGATAGGTCGAATGCCCGCTTCAGAGTACGTCTCGGCAATTTCAAAGGTATCTGCGCCGACAGGACGCTCGGCAATTTGACCCGCCGTTCTAACTTGAATTTCGCTTTTAGCCTTAGCTGTTGCGGCTTTGGATTCTGGTTTTTGAGCCAGGTCTAGTTTGCCTGCTTTGGTATCGCCGGTTGCAATTTGTTCTGTCATAGTTCCCTCCACTTGACCTACCTTGCCTGCATCATTTGTATTTTCGGTAGCAGCAATCGGGGTTCTTGTCCGACGACTGCTTCTGCTCACTGCCATAAACTGTTACCCCTAAACCCGCTAGGAATCAATTAAAAAGCTATAAATCAGATTGGAAATTTAGTTTCTAATTGCCTCATATAAGCGCAGAGCTTCAGTCTGCCCTTCAGAGATCATTATAGGTGCAGAGGGTGACGTATCTTTGAGTGCTTAAGATTGAATCGCCTGATAGATGTAATAAGTTGCCATGGGGATAATGGTAGCCAGGGCTAACAGTACTACGACCAAAATGGTGGCGCTGCGATCGTCGGTTTCTTCGGCAGTGGCAAAGGTGCCTTCGGTATTGGTGGTGTCAATGACAACGGGAGGGCCTGGGTCAGGTTCTCCGGTGAGAACGGCAATGAGGCGATCGCTGGCATCAGAAAAAGCCTGGTTATACTTATTGCCATCGCGCAAGGGCACCATTAGGGTTTCTTGGGCAATGCTCTCTGCCGTTTCTAACGGAAGATTTGCCTGCACTGCCTCACCTGCTTTGATAGCAACTGAGTTGGTCACATTATCTAGCACGAGCAGCAATTGGTGGTCTTGCTCATCAGAGTTAGGAAACCATTTCTGAAAAAGCTCATTGGTAAAGGTTTCAACGGTCTCGCCGTAGTCTAGGCGATGAAAGGTCACTAAGCGGACTTCATCGCCCGTCGCCTTGGCTAAATTCTCTAGCTTGGTAGCTAATTCTCCTTGGGTGAGGCGGCTAAACACCCCTGCTTGATCGAGTACCCAAGTCGGATCACCTGCTTTTAAGTTAGGCATACTGTAGACACCTGTAGCAAGGGCATTGGGGATGTTTACAGTCCACAGTCCTGCTACTAGCACTAATCCCAGCAGGCAGGATAGGAGTAGATGGGATAGCCCTGTTCTTGAGCGGTTGACTCGACCTAGAGAATTCGTCATATTAATTTATCCTTATGATTTTTTTACAAATCTTACCAAATAAAGGGTTGCCGGATTTGATATGTCTAGTGGAATCGAAACTTTTTCCTAGGCAATCCATCCTGTACCGAGGAGTGATAGCTTACTGTTGATACTGAGTGAATGAAGTATTAATTAAGTCCTAGTCCGATTGATGAAGTCTCAGTTAGTGAAGTCCCAGTCGGTGAAGTCCGGCTCTAAGATTTCTTGTTTCAATTCGCGTAACTGCCTGCTTTAATTTTGCCCCATTGTCTATCCTGGAATTATGTCCACTGTTAAGCCTTCCGCCCAACCTGATTTGGAAATGCTGCCTCTCGCAGGACAGCCTGACCCCAGTCAGCTTGATAATATTAAGGCGCAACTCGATTTGGTGCTGCTGGCACTAGAGGCGCTGGTCAACATTGGCTCTGAAGCCATTCTGCAAGCGGCAACAGAGTTGAATTTGGAGGCTGTGGTGGCAGATCGAGTGGCGCTCTGGCGACTGCGGCAGTCTAGCCCACTGCGAAAGGGGCAGGGGCGGAAACGGTTGGATGTGGAGGAGGCGCGATCGCTAGTCTTAATCATTTGTCATTTGGCAAAGCAGCAGCAGGAGTTAATTCGGCGGGCGGTGGCATTGCTAGAGCAGTTGACGGAGCAGAACCGGGAGCCACATCAGGTGGCATTGTTGGGAGATTATTTGGATCGCTTTAGTAATGTGTATCAAGAGCGAATGGAGGAACAGGAGAATACCTCTCAGGCTCAATTAACGCAGTTAGCGCTGAGGCTATTAATTGATTTGTTATTTTATAGTTCTCCGAGTGGAGCCAGGAGGCTGTGGTTAGCTTTGATAGATCGGGCAACTCACTAATTTCTTTTGAATTCTTATGTCATCATCTGTTCTACGGCGATATACTCCTCCAACTTGTACCCTTGAAATAGCGGCGATCGGGTCGGCGCTGTCGCGTTGGACTGACCAGGCAGTGCTGAAGAATTTGCGGTTTGAGTTGAGTTTTGATGATCCCACCCTGACTTCAGATCAGCAGATGACAATTCGGGGCGATCGCAATCAGCTTGAGTCACTTTGGGAAGCAGTTTCAAGCTACGTACAAACAATTTTGCTTCAGCCCCTAGAAGCGCTGAGGCAGCATGAACCCATTGACCAATTGAGTGCCAGCCAATTGAGTGCAAGCCATTGGGTAGAGGAAAATGGTTCAGCGGGTCATTTGCATGAGGCGAAAATTAATCTTCAGCCCAAAGGCAGGTTAAGACACGAGTTGCACCTGGGCACTCTGGCAAGCGAAGAAGCAACGGTCATTCCTTTAACGACTTTGCAGTTGTTTGATTTGGCAAATGCTTTAGATGAATACCATGCTGAGGCATTGACTTTACCCAGCTTGGGGCGATCGCGCTGGTTGAAACTTGCTCCAACGAGTTGGAAGCAGGTGGCGGTGGCGGCGGTACTTGTCGTGGGGGTTTCGGTGCCAATCGTGAAGTTTGTTACCGATCTTTCTGCGCCTCAGATGGCGACGACCGCTTCAACTAAAGATGTAGAAATTAGCACGGCTCCAAGATCAGGAGATTTGCCTGCACCCTTATCTCCAGGGACAACGCCACCCCCTCTAACTTTGACTCCTCTAAAACCGGCTGTACCCTTGCCGCCTGTTGGAACAACTGTTTTTCCGGCTCCAGTGCCCGGTGCAGCCTCGGCTCCGCCTCTCTCATCCGCCCCATCTGCTCCTGTAGAAACGGTGCCAGTGCAGCCCAATACTATTGAAATTCCTGGGGAGCCCAGCTTTCCAGAAATTCCTAGTCGTCCTCTTGAAGCTCCCACGACGGAAGCCCCGCCTCGGTTAGAAGGGACACAGGGTTTTGATAGCGCTTCCCAGGCAGTACCTCAGCCGTCCCCAGAGTCTAGTAACCTTACCAATGAGCTAGCCTCAGCGGGTTTAGCCCCACCTGAACCTGAGAGTGCATTAAGTAGTCCATTAAGTGCCAATGGGCGATCGGCAACTCCTGCTTCTAATAATCAAGCAGACGAGGTAAAAACTTATTTCCAACAAAATTGGCAGCCGCCAGAAGGGTTAGTCGAAACATTAGAGTATCGACTATTGCTCAATCCAGATGGTTCATTGCAAAGGATTCTACCGTTGGGCGATGATTCTGCAAACTTCCTCGATCGCACCAATATGCCTCTATTGGGTGAGCCGTTTGTTTCACCTACTACAGGTGATCAACAGCCCCAAATCCGCGTGGTGCTAGAGCCAGATGGCAGAGTTCAGACGTTTTTAGAGTATGCTGACTAATTGGAGAATAGTCTAACTGTTGATCTAGTTAGGTCTGCTATGCTCAAAATCTAAACCTAATAGCGGCACTCTTTATGATGACTCTCGATCCTGCTCGCAGCAGCCAGCGTGATTGGCTCCCCATTATTCGAGAACTTGAGGGAGTTCTAGGAAAAAGTGGGGTGGTGAAGCGGCGAGAAGAGCTATTGGTTTATGAGTGTGATGGCTTAACCAGCTATCGGCAGCGTCCAGAGGTGGTGGTGCTGCCCCGGACAACCGAACAAGTAGCAGCAGTCGTGAAAATTTGCGATCGCCACAACGTTCCCTTTATTGCTCGTGGAGCCGGAACGGGTTTATCGGGGGGCGCATTGCCTGTGGAAAACTGCGTGTTAATTGTGACAGCGTTGATGAAGCAAATTTTAGAAGTTGATCTTGCTAATCAGCGAGTCGTAGTGCAGCCTGGCGTGATTAACAACTGGGTTACCCAAGCCGTCAGCGGCTCCGGCTTCTACTATGCGCCTGATCCTTCTAGCCAGATTATTTGTTCTATTGGCGGCAATGTCGCAGAGAATTCTGGCGGCGTTCATTGCCTGAAGTATGGCGTGACCACCAATCACGTTTTGGGGCTAAAGATTGTTACGCCCGATGGCGCGATCGTCGATGTGGGTGGCAAAATTGCTGAGATGCCAGGGTTTGACCTAACGGGGGTTTTTGTGGGTTCGGAAGGAACCCTGGGGATTGCCACAGAGATTACGCTGCGAATTCTCAAGGCTCCGGAGGCAATTCATGTGCTGTTGGCAGACTTTACTAGCGTGGAAGCCGCAGGGCAGGCGGTCGCTGATATCATCAGTGCAGGCATTATTCCGGGCGGCATGGAAATGATGGATAACTTTAGCATCAATGCCGTTGAGGATGTGGTGGCTACGAATTGCTATCCACGGGATGCGATCGCCATTCTACTCATTGAGATTGATGGTACAGAGATAGAAGTCGCGGCAAACAGTGAACAGGTCGCAACCATCTGTCGGCAAAACGGCGCACGTCAAATTACCACTGCCATAGAACCTCAAGAACGCTTAACCCTTTGGAAAGGACGAAAGGCAGCGTTCGCCGCAATGGGTAAAATTAGCCCCGATTACTATGTTCAAGACGGCGTGATTCCGCGCACGCAGCTTCAGTATGTACTTAGAGAAATTGAGGCGCTGAGCGAACAGCACGGTTATAAAGTTGCCAATGTGTTCCATGCAGGCGATGGCAACTTACATCCACTCATTCTGTACAACAACGCCATTCCTGGGCAATTAGAGCAGGTTGAAGCACTA
This sequence comes from Timaviella obliquedivisa GSE-PSE-MK23-08B, assembly GCA_019358855.1. NCBI lineage: Bacteria > Bacillati > Cyanobacteriota > Cyanophyceae > Oculatellales > Oculatellaceae > Timaviella > Timaviella obliquedivisa. The sequence continues at coordinate 209,406 of JAHHII010000003.1, forward strand.
GGCGGTGACATCTTAAAGCTCTGTGTTAAGGTCGGCGGCAGTATCTCAGGAGAGCATGGTATTGGGGCAGACAAACGTTGCTACATGCCGAATATGTTTAGCCCCACAGACCTTGAAACGATGCAGTGGGTGCGGCAGGTTTTCAATCCTAAGGAGCTAGCAAATCCAGGAAAAATATTTCCCACACCGCGCACTTGTGGCGAGGCAGCGACCGCGCAAGCTAATTTTCCTCAGGTCGAGAAATTTTAAAAAGAGCCATTCCAGTCTAAAATTCAATTCTAGGCGGTGTATCAAACGAAACCAGGAACTAACTGCATTAGTAGGAGGAAATAGTAGCCATTTCATGCTTATTCAACCTCTAAATCGCCTAATTTCTCGGATTTCTCGAAGAGTTCCCCTACAAACTTTTCTGACAGTCCCATTTCTGCTACAAATTGTGGCTGTTGCCGGACTGACTGGTGGATTATCTTGGCTTAATGCCCAAAAATCTGTTTACGAACTGACCGCTAAACTGCAAGATGAAATTAGTTCTGGCATTCTGCTTGAGCTAAAAACCTATTTGGCAGCCCCTCAATTAGCAACTCGTATTAGTAATGATGCGGTGCAATTAGGGCAACTCAGCCTGCAAGATATGCCGTCGCTGGAGCGCTACTTATTTACGCAGTTGACTCAGTTTAAGTCTGTTAGCGGCATTTGGATTGGCACTGAGCAAGGCAGTTATCGATCGGTCAATCGGCGGGGGGAGTTGCGCTTACAAAGTTCGGACGGATGGGATGAAGGCAAAGTCTATGATTATAAGCTAAATGGAATGGGCGATCGCGGAGCGCTTCTCGAATCTTTTATCCGACCGCCAGCGCAAAGGATGAAATGGTACGAAGCTGCAGTCACCGATCGCAAGCCAACTTGGAGTGAAATTTTTCAAACGACTGATGATCAAGACCTATCGCTCAATGCTAGCTTTCCGATTTACGATCCAGAAACAGGCGAATTACTGGGCGTGGCTTCGGCAGGTGTAGTTCTCTCTAAAATTAATGCATTCCTCAAAAACTTGCAGGTCAGCGAGTCGGGGTTAGTGTTTGTGGTAGAGGATGACGGCAAACTGGTCGGCACATCGGCATCTCAACCTGTGTACAATCGCTTTCAGGGGAAGGGCGATACGGTCAGGTTAGAGCGAATTAATGCAGCAGATAGTCGTGACCCCTTAATTAAGGCAACGGCTCAGTTTTTAATTAAACGCTACGGCGACTTTACAAGGGTAATTGCCGACCAGCGGCTGAACTTTATTAATAATGGCGATCGCAATTTTGTAAAAGTTGTGCCGTTTCGAGATGAACTAGGACTTGATTGGTTGATTGTGGTGGTGGTGCCCGAAAATGATTTTATGGCACAAATCAATACCAATACCCGCACCACATTTTGGCTATGTGCGGGAGCCGTACTGGGAACCCTGCTGTTAGGCGTGATTGGCTCGAACTGGGTAGCTCAGCCCTTGTTACGCTTGAGTCGAGCCAGTCGAGCGATCGCTGAAGGGGATCTATACCAACGCATTCCCGAACAAAACCCTATCAAAGAAATGCAGGTGACTGCCCATGCCTTTAACCAAATGGCAGAACGGTTAACGGCTTCGTTTGAACAAATTGAGGCGGCTAACGCTAACTTAGAAGGGCAAGTGAGCGATCGTACCGCCCAACTGGTGCAAGCTGTTGAAGAACTAGAGCGACTAAACCGCATTAAAGATGACTTTTTGAGCACCGTTTCCCACGAGCTACGAACGCCCATGTCTAACATTAAGTTATCAACCCAAATGTTAGAAATCAACCTGAAGCGCTTAGGTTTACTAGACTCGGAATCTAGCGCTATTCCTCGATATTTCCAGATTTTGAAAGAAGAAGGACAGCGAGAAATTAACTTAATTAACAACCTCCTGGATCTCTCTCGGCTCAACGCTAAGAACGATCCTATTATCCCTACAGCCATTCATTTGAACGCATGGTTACCAAAATTGGTAAAGCCCTTTATTGAACGAGCAGATAGTCAAGAGCAAGCTTTTTACTTAGAGGTTGCAGATCATTTACCCACGCTTACGACTGACCTCTTTAAGCTAGAGCGCATCTTGAATGAACTGCTGAATAATGCCTGTAAGTACACGCCTCCTGGATCAAAAATTATCATGTCGGCACGAGTCACTGAGATGACCGACAACGAGGGCATGCAAGAGACAGCAGACAACTGCGAGAACGGCGGCTCACAAAGTAGTCATGACCCGTTAACGTATTCTTCTGTGCAAGCGCCTGCTACGCTCAGAGCAAGCGCTTTAAAACATCCGCAAGGAGTCGCTTCGAGACATCCGCAAGAGCTTGCCCTCAAAGATTGCCTGCGACTTAGCGTTAGTAATTCAGGCGTAGAGATTCCCCCCGAAGAACACCATCGCATTTTCGACAAGTTCTACCGTATCCCCAGCAGCGACCCTTGGAAGCATGGGGGCACTGGATTAGGATTAGCACTGGTGAAAGGATTGGTAGAGCGCTTGCAGGGCAAAATCACCGTTAGAAGCGCTGAGGGGCAGACTACATTTACGGTCGATCTGCCGTTGGTCGGGTCGGAAGCCGCTTAGAAAAGTTTTCAAAGCGTGTAGGTGAAACCCTCGGTTAGAATTCCTGGAACTATCATGCCGCCCGGGTTACGGTTATGGTAAGTACCCACTTCAGGAATAAATTCTTGGAAGTCGGTGAGCGCCATAAGGTTATCGCCCAAGCATTGATAGAGGCTTTCATCGAATCGGAGGTTTTCGATCGGAGCAACAATTTCGCCGTTTTCGACCCAAAAACAGGCGTAGCGAGTCATGCCTGTGATCCGTCCGGCGGGGCGATCGCTCCAGTTCAAGTAATGCAAATTGGAAAGATAGAGTCCTGTGTCTAGCGCTTTGAGAATATTTTCCGCCGGTAAATTGCCAGGAAGGATTTCGGGCGATCGCAAAGACTCGCTACCCGTTGCGCCATTTGCAACTTTGCCATATTCTTTGGCAGTCCGAGAACTAATTAAGGTATTGACCAATTTACCCGCTTGAATCAACGGTAACTCTATCGGCGCAATGTCTCCCCACTCATTAAATCGAGGCACCAATCCTTGCTTAAAGCTCTCGGTAATGTGAAACTGAGGTGAGAACTGCTTTTCACCCCGCTGCAATAAAGCAAGCGCACTACCGCCTCGCTGCAATGACCCTTCACTCACCCCGCCCCACGAGAACATTGAGAGGAGTTCGGCAACTGCCCCCGGAGCTAAGTAAGTGCGATATTGCCCTCGAGGAATTGGCTTAGGAGGTTGTGCCAAGCGCTCAAGCTGATTTTTCGCTTCTGCCAATTTTTTAGAGTAGGCGGCAGCATCCCACTCATTTCCCGCAAAAGTTCCTTTTACCGCCTGCCCATCTTCAGTAAACAGCGAATAATCTACCGAGAAGAACTCGGTGCCAAACCAATGCTTCTGCCCTGCCGAGTCAGCATATGCCCGCAGCAACGAACCTCCTGCATAGATGCCTGTAAAATCTACTCCCGCCATTTCAGACAATAGCGAAGGTGCCACTGCTTCAGGCTTCAGCAGTTTTCCAATATGATTTTCGCGGCTCGTTGCTGTGCCTTGAGGCAAGACTAAATGAGGATCTTCAGGCAACTGCGGAATTTCTTGCCGCAGTTCAGTCAAAGCGAGGGCAGCCTGGTGTTGATCGACCTCCCAATCGCCAGTTAAGGGAAAGCTGCGAAACCCGTTACGCTGATCCTGCATCAACGTCATACTCAACTGCCCATCTGCTACACAGCCTGCTTGCCGCACCTTGGCTCTATTAAACCGGACAAACTGACTCTGTTCGCCCTTGAGTCCTAGCTTGAGATGTTCGCCCTCCTTTAACCCATTTAACAATTGCTCTACGAGGCGATCGAAAATCTCTTCCAGCCCCAAATCCTTCCCAGATTCCATAGTCCATCTCTAAACTTATTTTTTACAATCAAAGCGTTGCTGAATGAAAGTATAAACCTGCTCAGGATCCTGTTCTTTCATCAAGTCTCAAAGCTCCTCGCCTGAGGAAGAAGAATTTACAGAGAGGTCGCTCTAAGCGCCTCCGCCAAACACTTCGACATTGGCAAAGACACAGGCGGGAGAGCCATGTCCGACTCGAATAGCTTGATTAGGCTCTCCTTTGCCACAATTGGGCGTGCCGTACATTTCCCAAGTGTCGTTGCTGCCGACTCGCACGAGGCTGTGCCAGAACTCAGGCGTGGTGGCGCGATAGTTGGGATTGCGCAGCGTCTTTGTCAGTTTGCCATTTTCGATGAGCTTGGCATATTCGCAGCCAAACTGAAACTTGTATCGCTGATCATCAATTGACCAAGACCGATTTGCCTCCATGTAAACGCCGTGTTCAATCTCTTCAATGAGAGCGGGAAACGAGTGCGTGCCGGGTTCTAGGTTGAGGTTTGCCATGCGATCGATGGGCGGACGGTTCCAAGAAGAAGCCCGTGCACAGGCTACTCCTGGAACGCCCATTCTTGCTTGGCTCTCTAAGCTTCCTAGCCCACGCCTCAGCACGCCATCTTTGATCACGTACTCTTTGCTGGCAGGTGCCCCAATATCATCAAAGCTATAGCTCGCAAACTCTCCAGGAACCGTGGGGTTAAAGGTAACGTTCATTAACTCAGAGCCGTAGGATAGCTGACCAAAATCAGACGGTTTCACAAAACTGCCGCCTGCATAGTTGCGCTCATCGCCCAAAATTCGATCTAGCTCTAAGGGATGCCCAATGCTTTCATGAATTTGCAGCATCATTTGGTCAGGCGCTAACACTAAATGAGTCGTGGTGGTTGGGCATTCTTCAGCAGTCAGCAGTTCTACGGCTTGTTCTCCAACTTGCTGGGCTTTCTCCCAAAGGTTCGGTTCTAAAAACAATTCCCAACCGCCCTGGTAACTGTGAGCAAGGTAGCCGTTATTGCTGCGTTCCTGAACGATCGCCCCTTCCTGTGCTGTCGCCCGATATTGAGTTTCGAGCAGAAAAAACTTTTGATAGACTTCTGAGCCATTGCTACTGACAAACCAGTGCTCAGTTTCCTGCGTAATGGCGCTGGCGCTCGTTTCGACAATTTGCTCAGAGACTTTAAGGTTTTTACAGAGCCGGATTAGTAGCTCATTTACTTCTCCAGGGGTAAGAGCATCCAAAGTTTTGACAATAGGCGAAATGTACTCACCTACTACTTTGGGGCGAATGGCGGCAGTGTGAGGGTAGATTGCCCACTGGCTGGCAGCGATTGCCTGTTGATAAGCCATCTCTGCCGCCGCTTGAATGCTGTCTTGCCTTAAGGAATTTGTGGCGCTATAGCCAATTTGACCCTTGACCAATACTTCTACCATCACGCCCTGGCTCAAGGCTTTGCCATTACTTTGAGGATTGCCATCCCGAACATTGCGGTAGGCAGTGCTGTCTTTGACGGCTCTCAGACCAATCCAATCGGCAGAAATATTGAGAGCAGCGATCGCTTTGGATAACTCAGAAATCATGAGCGCAGAGGGGTAAAGAGGATGAGCACATTTAAGTCATTTATTCTAACGAGTTCAGTAGAAGTTCAATCGTAAAGATGACAAATTGGTAGCCAGTAGGGCAAATCTGCGAACAATGCCCGCAGATCCCTCTGCAGATGGGCTGCATTTAAGCTGAGAAATTATTACAATACAGATACAAAACTCAATATTTCTTCTCACTTCTCGAAGAAAACCCTCCTTGTACCCTACCTATGAAAACCCTAGACTATCGCTTTGCGCTTCAACGAGTCACAACTATCTTGGCAGTGGTTGCCCTATCCCTCGTCCTATTAGCAGGGATTACAGGAATTGCATTAGCTTTTTACTACGAGCCTACGGCGGGGGGCGCTCACCGCTCATTGGAGTTTATTACTCGCGATGTCTCTGGCGGTGTCATTATCCGTAGCTTGCATAATATTGCTGGTAATGCGCTGATTGTGGTGGCATTGATACAGTTAGTCGTGATGTTTTTAGGGCGGCAGTTCCGTCCGAGTTGGTTGGGGGCTTGGGTCAGCGGAATTTTTCTGGCGTTGGTGGCGATCGGTGCCAGCTGGACTGCCATTATTTTGGACTGGGATCAGACGGGCTACTGGCGGTTCAAGCTGGAAATGAAAACAGTTGAGTCGATTCCGGTGGTCGGTGCCTCGTTACGCGAAATCCTAACGGGTGGAGGGGTCGGTTCGTTGGCAGTGGAGCACATGTATACGATACATAGCTACCTGTTGTCGGCGATCGCCGTTATCCTATCGGTGCTACACCTAGCTGCTCTCGTTTACCAAGAGCGCGAACGTCAGCAATTTAGCAAAACATTGGATCAGTTCATCTCTGATTCTTAGTGAGTGTTCAGCCGCTCCACTTCTCGTTGAACGCTGCGACCAATTCTCAGTGCCTCGTTAAATAACTGTCCATATTCATTCGCTTGGCTGTTCACCTGAAGATGTTGCAGCCGAGCTATGCTGGTTTCAATGCTGGTAAACAACTCGTAGCGTCTAGCAATGAGTCGCTTGTTTTTTCTAAGAATTTTCTCGGTCATGAGTCCACAGCATAAAGACTCTCGCGTTGCGTTCAGAGCATCAATCACGTCAGGGCGATCGATTAGCGCTATGGCTGAGTTCTTAACGCTGCCTAACTCGTCAATAATATCGATCGCTTGGATAATTTCGTTGTGCTGATCCACTTCATCTAGCAGATGCGCTAAGACTTTTAGGCTTTTGCCTTTGTACCACATCAAAACGTTCCAGCAGAGGGCGATCGCCACGGACAGCCCCAGCGTTGTGACCAGAAACCAAAAAGTACTACTGATATCTCCCGATAAATGACCAATGCCACGAGCCAGCACCAGGCTGATAGGCAAGCAAAAAATTAAGATCAACCCAAAAGTTAAAATCTCGGTCAACGCAAACGAAAGCAACCGACTTCGATATTGAAAAACAGAAGGTCTGTAAACTCGACCCATAAAGGTATCGCTGATATCCAGACCTGTTAGATTTTCTAGTTCTTTAGGCGTAATTTTGAGAGCTTCTAAATCGGGCTGCATCCGCACTTCGATCCTCTTGATTCAATGCCTAATTCAATGCCTAATTAAACGCTTTGTTATTGAGCGCCCAATAAAGTCAACAAACTCCGCCAAACTTGACTATAAAAGTTGCCTTCTAAGTTTCGGAACAAGTTAAAGGTTTCACCGGGTGCACCAAAGAAAGGGCGCAATGTCCATCCCAATTGGCAGCCCACCATTGCGTACAGCACGAGCCAGAGTTGCAGCAGTCGAGTTCGTGTTTTCTGCAATCCATCGTCTGCATCTTCCTCTGCCGAACGGCTAACGGCTTTAGAAATTGTTCCACTCGGTAGAAAATCATCAATGGGGGCAACACTAAGATCTGCATCAATCAACCGGAGCCTGTCTTCTGCTGTTGTGACCGATCGCATTCCTTCATAGAACATCTTCACGCCGACCAATCCGGTAATTGTGAAAATGGCGACGTTAAACAGTAAGAAGAAATTGTACTCGTGAATGGAAATGAGAAAAAACAGAGTTACGGGTGCAAAACTGAATAGTAGAACGCTAATGACTGAAACGGTTGTGAGAATGAGTGCAGCATACTGACCGAAGGTAAGCTTAGAACCAAATAAAATGTCAAAAAAGTACAGGGTTGGCAAGCAAATTAGCAAGGTAATTAAATACAGCGCAGGCAGTTTAATTGCAGATGAAAGAACCTGTTGCCAGCTACTTGAGGCACCAATGATAGCTCCATAAACGGCAAAGAAAGCAGAGCTTGCAATTAACAGCGAAGTAATTTTCCGCTCAATTTTTACGTTCTGGCGAATTTCGGTTAAGAATTTTTTGCGATCGCGCAACAGCGTAATCAAAACGGCAAAGTGTTTCATATCGCCTATTTTTAGTGACGTAAGGAATGGGTGAGAAATTGAAAATTAGCCTATAGACTCTGATACACCCAACGTGATTAAGGCTACAAGCTTTGCCTTGACCATTCCGGTTGTGCCAGCCAGAAAATTGGTTTTCTTAGCCAAAGGGTGCCCACTTATGCTTCGAGGTCAGCCAGGAAAAGCAAAATTTTCTCCGCCATTTCTGCCCCATTTTTTTGCGGCAACGCATGATCGGCGTTGGGAATAATCACGAGTTGCGCGCCCAAAATCTCAGTAGCGTAGGTTTGGCTGTGCCACAAGGGAATGGTTTCATCACGATCGCCCGTAATCACTAAAGTTGGCAAACTTAAGCGATGAATTTCTTTCTCCACTGTATCGATCGCATCTTCAGGACGAAGGCGATCGATCAAAAAAGAACGGGGTGCAGGCTGGGCATTTAGCTCGTGGCGGAACCCACTAATTTGGGCTAGATTCTGTTGCTTGCCCATTATCCTGGCGAAGGGCTTGGCTAAATTTAGCCCCCAATCTACAACAGGGGTTCGCCAGAGTAAGGGACGCAGCCAATCGTACCGTCCTGCAAAACTATCGTCTCGGATGCCCGCCGGAGCCGCCAACACTAGCCCTTTTACTGAATCTGGGTACGCTAGCGCATAGGCAGCCCCTACCCAACCTCCTAGAGAATGCCCCACAATCACAAAAGGCTCCAGCCCCATATCTTGCGTAAACTGATGAACGAAGTTTACTAGTTTGGCGATGTCGTAGCGAATCATAGGCTTGGAAGACTCGCCAAAGCCAAACAGATCCAGGCTGATGCAGCGATGGGGCTGAAGCTGGGAAACGAGCGATCGCCAGCACTCACCGTTCCCCATAAAACCATGCAGCAAAAGAATCGGCGGCGCTGTTTCTCCGGCTTCCCAATATGCCGCTTGATAGGCGATCGGTTTTGAGTTGAGCGTGATAATACGTTTTGAAATTTCCAAGCTGCTGATTCCTGTATTGCGCTCTTGACTCAAGAAAAAATAGCTTCGATCAGCTTACCATAAGGGCTGAAGCGGTTAATGCTATCTCTCCCGTTTTTAGGAATGCTAACCCATGTCAGATATTCAAACCCATCAGCACTCCGACTTAAAAATTCACCCGTTGCAAACGTACCTTAAAGAATTGCACCAAGAACATCAGCCGCTGCAATCGGGAAAAGTTGCAGACTACATTCCCGAACTGGCAAAGATGAATCCAGATTGGTTTGGCATCTGTGTTGTCACGGCAGACGGGCAAATTTTTGAAGTGGGAGATACAGACCAACGATTTACGATTCAATCGATTTCTAAGGTATTTGTGCAAGGGCTGGCGCTGGAGGATCATGGGCGAGAATACTTGCTGTCGAAGGTAGGGGTAGAACCCACGGGAGATGCATTTAATGCGATCGTTTTAGATGAACAATCGAAGCGTCCCTACAACCCAATGGTGAATGCTGGGGCGATCGCGACTACCAGCCGGATCAAAGGTTCTAGCCACACCGAACGGCTCAATCGCATGTTGGATATGTTTCGGCGCTACATTGGACATGATGTGTCGGTTGATATTTCTACCTTTGTGTCCGAGAAGACGACCGGATCTCGGAACCGAGCAATGGCGTATTTGATGCATAATTTTGGCATGATTGATGTGCGGGTGGAAGAAGCCCTTGATTTATATTTTCAACAGTGTTCGCTTACAGTTACTTGCCGAGATTTGGCAGTTATGGCAGCAACTTTGGCAAATCGGGGCGTTAATCCAATCACGGGCGATCGGGCAGTTGAGGCGAAATATATTCGAGATATTCTTTCAGTGATGTACACCTGCGGCATGTACAACTTTGCTGGAGAATGGGGCTATACAGTCGGACTTCCGGCAAAAAGTGGCGTTTCTGGAGGAATTATTACTGTAGTACCCAATCAAATCGGGGTGGCAGTTTTTTCGCCGCCATTGGATGTGCGAGGAAACAGCGTGCGCGGCGTGAAGGTCTGCGAGGCGTTTTCAGAACAGTTTGGGCTACATTTGTTTGACTCATCAATGGGGTGCCAAACGTTTTTAGAGCGACTAGCATCTGGGGTAATTTAGTGCAATTGAAAAACACATCTCCTCGACATTTGAAGTCCAAACTACACTGAGATAGTGTTTAGAACTTTTTAGGGAGTTGCGTGAAAATAAAACCCCAGTGAGATGCATTGACTTATCAGCCCCCTAAATCCCCCATTCTGGGGGACTTAGGGGGCGATTCGGGACGTTATTTAATTGCAACTCCCTTAGCTAGTTTTTTCCTCTAACTTCACCTTATTCAGCAAACTATGCCTCTCCGAAAAATTCGCCCTTACCTACTTATTGGAATGCTGCTCAGCTTACTTCTGGGCGCTTTTATTCCTCCTACGATCGCCCTCCCTCCTTCCCCAGCAACAGCATCGATTACAGCAGGGGTTCAGAAAAAAGTTTTAGACAATGGCTTAACGGTATTGACCAAAGAAGTTCATATTGCTCCAGTCGTAAGTGTACAGGTTTGGTACAAGGTAGGCTCACGTAACGAACCCGCAGGTCAGAACGGTATTTCGCACCAGCTAGAACACTTAATGTTCAAGGGTACAATCGATCGCCCGATTCAATTTGGTCGGCTTTTTAGCGCCTTGGGCAGCCAATCTAACGCCTTTACCAGCTACGACGAAACGGCGTACTTTGGCACAGTCGAGCGCGACAAACTCAATGCACTGCTAGTTCTAGAAGCCGATCGCCTGGAGAACTCTACCATCGAAGATGCGCAGCTTACCAGCGAAAAACGGGTGGTGATTTCCGAGTTACAAGGTTACGAAAATAGCCCCAACTATCGCCTCGATCGCGCGGTCATGAAAGCTGCTTTTCCCAATCGCGCTTACGGTCTACCTGTCGGTGGAACCAAAGCAGATGTTCAAAACTTCAGCCTTCAACAAGTCCAAGATTATTACAAAAAATATTACACGCCTGATAACGCGACTTTGGTTGTAACAGGCGACTTCGATACTGCCGAAACGCTCCAAACCATTCAACAAACTTTTGGTAAACTTCCTCAACGCCAAACGATCGCATCTTTACCGCAGATATCTGCATCAAACACAACCTCATCACAAACAGCCTCATCACGAACAGCCGTGCCGCAAACCTTATCCCAATCGGCTCGTTCTACCCGCGAACCTATTGTTTTGCGAGAACCGGGTAGTTCGCCTCTGTTGCAAATGGTCTATCCATTACCCGATATTAAACATCCTGATGTACCCGCAATTGACCTGATGGATATGATCCTGACGGGTGGGCGGAGTTCGCGGTTGTATCAAAATTTGGTGGAGTCAGGTCTGGCAAGTTCGGTAAGCGCTTATCCAGCGGAAATGCTAGAACCTGGATGGTATAACATTTCTGCAACCGCAGCGCCCGGACAAGAGTTAGCAACCATTCAGCAGGTACTTCAGCAATCTTTAACCGAAATTCAAGAAAAACCTGTGAGTGCTGAAGAGCTTCAACGGGCAAAAGTGCAGCTTCAGGCGGCGTTTGTGTTGAACAATCAAGATATTAGTAGCCAAGCCAGTCAGCTTGCTTATAACCAAACAATCGCTGGAGATTATCAATACAGCGATCGCTATTTACAAGCGATCGAGCAAGTCACGCTTGCCGATATTCAGCGCGTGGCAAAAACTTATCTTGATCCGGCTCAAGGAACCGTGGGCATTTTCGAGCCGACTTCAATAGATGGCACGTCTGGCTCATCAAGCAGTGGTCGCATCACTGAAAACTTTAGTCCTGGTGCGCCCGTCGATCCGGCAGAAGTAGCGCGATATTTGCCACCCGCGATCGCCATGGATAATCGACCTCAGCCCTTACCCGAAGAGCTAATCTTGTCCAACGGATTGAGGATTTTGTTGCTTAAAGATAGCAGCGCTTCTACAGTTAATTTAAGCGGATATGTCGATGCAGGCAGCGCTTACGATAGTGCTGAGAAAGCAGGGATAGCACTTTTAACTTCTGAAAACTTGATGAATGGGACTCAAAGTCAAGATGCATTGGCTTTGGCAAAGTCATTAGAGGATATTGGTTCTAGCCTGGATTTCAATGTCAATCGAGAAGGTGTGGACATTGGCGGCAGCGCTTTAGCTAAAGATTTACCACAGCTTGTTTCCACGTTGGCAGATGTGTTGCAAAATGCATCCTTTCCACGTGACCAGATTGAACTAAGCCGCCAGCGAGAATTAAGCAGCCTTAAATCCCAACTCGACAATCCTCAAGTGTTGGCACGTCGAATCTTTCAGCAAGCCATCTATCCCATCAAGCATCCTTTTCATGCGTTTCCAACTGAAGACAGTCTTAAGCAGGTGACTCAAAGTGATGTGGTGCAATTTTATAAAACTCACTATCGACCCGATACAACGTTAGTGGCACTGGTGGGAGATTTTGAGGTGGCAGCGGTGCGATCGCTTTTTGAAAAAAACTTAGGTACCTGGAAAGCTACTGGCGATCGCCCTAAACTAAATGTTTCAGCAATTTCTTTACCTGCTTCTACCGCTCGCCTTAACTCAGTAATGCCGGGCAAAGCCGAAGCGGTGACAATGCTAGGATACGGTGGTATTTCGCGTCAAGATCCTCGTTTTTATGCAGCGTTAGTGATGAATCAAATTTTGGGTGGCGATACGTTGGCAAGTCGGCTAGGAACCGAAGTTCGCGATCGCCAAGGGCTGACCTACGGCATTTATAGCTACTTCCAAAGTGGCATTTATCCGGGGCCTTTCCTAGTGTTTATGCAAACGTCTCCTGAAGATGCAAATAAGGCAATTGATAGCACAGTTGCGCTGTTGCGACAGTTTCAGGAAGGCATTACGATCGCAGAATTAGAGGCAGCCAAGCGATCGCTCACCAGCAGCTATCCAGTGGATCTTTCTGATCCCAGGTCTTTAGCTTCTGAGATTGCTAGCAATGCTGCTTACGGCTTAAGCCGCGATGAAATTCGTCAGTTTCCGCAACAGATCGAAGCTGTGACGATCGCCCAAGTTCAGCAAACCATCCGAGAACTCATTCACCCCGACCAACTCGTCATTGTTACTGCTGGGCCCTGAGGAGTTGCATGCAATTAAATAACACCCTGAATCGCCCCCTAAATCCCCCATTCTGGGGGACTTTGAAAGGTTCGGAAGTCCCCAGAATGGGGGATTTAGGGGGCTGAAAAGTCAATGCGTCTCACTGGATTTTATTTTCACGCAACTCCAGAGCAACTCCCTCAAATTGAAAAGTAGTGAATGTCTGGCTGTGAGCCTTTTACCACCAGAGCCGCTGTATATTCTCCTACACCGCCAACATCTACACCGCCAGAATTCACCGCTATTTCTTGAACAAACCATTGGGCGGCGATCTGAACATCGCCGTCTATACTAACCAGTCTCATCGGTTCCGTTAGCGCAACTTCTACCGATGCCAGTTTTCCTAATCCATCACCCGTGGCTTTGAGATATGCCTCTTTTTGAGTCCAACCTCTAAAAAAAACTTGGTGTTGCTCTGCTCCAATCAGCGATCGAATCACGATCGCTTCTGAGGGCAAGAAAAATCGCTGGGAAAGGTCAATAGCTTCAATAGGACGGACGTGCTCTAAATCAATGCCGACTGGACGATTGAGAGCGATCGCATACAGTGCTCTGTTATGGGAATGGGAAACGTTAAAATACAGTTCTCCTAAAGAGTAAACATTGGCGATCGTAGGCTTTCCTTTGCTGCTGTAAGAAAACAGAACTTGATCGGGTGATAGTGATAGGTAACGCGCCAATATCGTTCTTAGTAACCCACGAGCAACCACAAATTTTTTCTGATCTTTCTCGAACCGGAACCGTTCCGATCGCTGTTTTTCGTCGGGAGCAAGAATCTGAATCAATTGCTCAATTTCTGTGGAAGGGCGATCGAGTTCTGCATGCCAAACATGGACTTCGGAAGAAGTGATTAACATTAAAAGAACATTTTATAGAAAATGTCAATGAACCGATCAAAGCATTTTTCCATCCTATAATTCAGCAACGCCTAATTTATTCAGAGAAACTATTCTGACTCCAATTCTACTACTGCTGCCGAACCTAAGTCTGGGGTCTTCTCAAACTTTTGTAAAAGCTGTTCACGCTGATTAATTAAATAGATGCTGATAAGCGTTAAACCAACGCCAAACCACTGCAACGGATCAAGGGTTTCTGACAAAAATAGGTTGCCAAATAAAAGCGCAAAGATGGGTGTTAGGAAGGTTAAAGAGCTTAAGCTAGTCAGGTTACCTGTAGCAGCAAAGAAAAAGAATAGAGCATAGGCGATCGCGCTGCCAAACACTGTCGAATAAGTCAATGACATCCAATCTGTCCACTGCAAATGTATCCACTGTTCCGACTCCCAGAAACCCGACAAACCAAACAGCGGCAACCCGCCCAAAATCATGTGCCAACCCGTCGCCACCACCGGATCAACATAGCGACAGACATACCGCACCATCACAGTGCCCACCGCCATCGACAACGCCGCCAACAGCATTAACCACTGCCCGTTTTGTAGCAATTGCTCTAGAAAATCAACGCTAACCGCGCTGCCTCCATGCAACATTCCTGCAATTAAGTCCTGCGGCAATCCTAATAGGCTAATTCCCAACACGCCAAACGCCAAGCCCAGCCAGCCCCACAGCCCCACTTGTTCGCCAAACAAAAACCGCGCCATCAACGCCACCGCCAACGGCTGCGAGTCAATCATCACCGAGCCTAAACCCGCCCCAGTTCGCTGCAATCCTTCTGCCAAGAAGCCCTGGAACAAGGTGCCATCGACTAATGCAAATAGCGCAATCCACAGCCAAGCCATCCAGGTTTTGGGCTGAGGCTTGCCCATATACCGGGCAGCACCTAAAATCAGCACCCCTGCCGGAACGAGACGAACGCCTGCCATGAATAGAGGCGTAGTGTGGTCAATGGTGCCTTTCATTGCCACCATTGCAGTGCCCCACAGGAAGAAGGGCGCAATCAGTAAAAGTGGATTAATAGTTTTAGATTCGGTAGCGTTGAGCAGCATGGGGGCGATCGCAAGACAATGTTCCCCTTTATATTAATCGGTTCTTATAGTTATGTTAAGCGATCGCCATCTAGAGAATGGAGAGGCGGAGATTGGCGATCGCGCTTGACAGACTCGGACAATGAGCGGATTAGGGGGAAACGTCCTAAGATACTCACAGTATTTGAGCCAGATTCTATTGAGCTAAATTCACTATGAGCGATCGCCCCTACGTTTTAATCTACCGAGCCATCGGACGATAAGCTTCAAGAAGATGTAGAAAAACTGTTGCCCTGACTACGAACGATCGAAACCTCGATCCCCACCCCGCCCCTTGATGGTGAAACATTCATCAGTCATTTTCTGGAACGGTTCCAGCAATCACATCAGGCATAAGTCACTATCCGCTTCAGCAACTTTTGCTCATTACAGAAGCAAACTCCTCAAATTGACTTGGAAAAAGAATGACGTTTTCATAGGCAAATCCCCCCACTAGACTGTCATCTGGAATAGCAAGATCAACGGCATAGCATTCTGGGTTCTGGTAACACTCCACGATCGCGCCCAATGTCCCACTTGCAATAATGCGACTCGTAAACTCGCTTTGGATCTCTTCAAGAGTTTCAATTTTTTGATTAAGCTGATATTTCACAGGAGTCTCCTCATAAACGATGAACTTCTAACCAGTTTGTAATCAGTCGAGGGATAGTGCGATCGAGATCAACTTGCCAAATAGTGACCAAAGTACCCATTTTACCAATAGGAGATCGAATAAAGGTTTTAACTTCAAATCGGCAGCCATGAAGAGTAGGCTTGCCCGCTATGGCAGACGCACTAGGTAGGTTTCGGCGGAGTTGATCGATAATCTGTTGTGCTGCGGCTTGTCGATTCTCTAGATCTTTCACATCATATCCAATTTCCTCAAAAGCTTGCCACTTACCCAGATTACGTGGATTATCTGGATTCATCGAGTATTGGTCAAATTTTGCAGGGTCGATCTCAGCTTGGAGAGCAGATGGAAGAGGATCTCCCTTTTGCCAGAAGTTGTCAGGACTGGGTTGAGAGCTTGGGTTTGAGTTTTCGCTCATAATAACGTAATGCGATCGCATCCCATTATCTATCAATCAGGACTTTTCACATCATGGCACCGAACGTTTTTATTCCTCACACTCCAGCCGAATATGAGCAACTGGTAGAGCTGCTCGATCGCCTCATCGACCAAGTGGGTGAAGATGAAACCCATCCTCTTGCCTCATTAATGGAAGTTTTCGGAGTTTTAATTGAAAACTACGAAACAGAAAATGTGCCTGAATTAAAAGCGTTTTAGCCTAGATTAAGAAGCGAAGCTAGGTAGGGTGATCAATCCGTTTTTAATCCAGCGCGTCAACTGCCGACTTAACCGGAGCAATTCCTCTGCTAAAGCGAGATCAATATCATTCTGCATTGTGTTCAGAGTGGTAATAATCCATTCAGTAAAATGTTGGCACTCCTCCATCACCGCGATCGCTTGTCTCATACAAATCTCATGAATCAGGTCATCCCAAGTTGATCCTTCTGGCAATTTAGCAGTGCCAACATTTACTCTAAAATGCTTGTGTTAATCCTGCCTTTGCCCTTATGCTAATCAACACTGGTTTTGATGCCAGTAAACAGGCTTAAGGTGAGGACGCTGGCTAGAAGTGGTGCAAACACAACTAACCAGCTAACCTGACTTTCTGATAGGAGCAGAAGCCTAGGCTGTGACGATCTTATCGTTTCACCTCGCTAATGTTACAAAGTGGTTTAGGAATGCCACGCCTTAAGCTTTTCATCTCAACCCAACATTAGCGAGGAAATAGCATGAGTACAGAGTTCAATGAACTGCTGCCCGTTCCGCACGGCGACAAAGCGCAGGTGTGGATAGTCGGGACACGAGAGCAGGTAACGCACTTGATCAATGAGTTTTATGTGAAGAAGATAGCGAGCGACCCTTGCGGTATCTGCGGAGCAGCGCGCGTCAGTTTCACGCCCATCATTCCGGCTCCGTTTGCCAGTGGCAAGTACATGAGCGTCTTGGTGCGCTAGACAGAACATCAGGGGCTACGTGTAATCTATGCTGTAGCCCTTGCAATGCGATTGTAAGCTGATGCAATGCCATTGTGACTGGTCAACATTCAATTGCGACCTCTACAATGCCATTGTCACCTTACACACTGCCATTGTGCTTCTTGCAATACGATTGTAAGTTGATGCAATGTGATCGTGAGTTCTACAATGCGATCGCAACCCGACACAATGCAATGTGACTCATTCAGACCAAGCTTCAGACTGGAAAATATCATTCTGCCCAAGAAGTACTTGAAATTGCCCTGCGGCTGTTAGATAAATGCGATCGCGCTGATGCTGAATGGGTGGAAGAAGTGCGAGAAAAAATTAATGGGGCGATCGAAATATCAACCCATACGTCGACCATTGATGTGAAACGTTTATCAACCGTATTCTGGAACGGTTCCAGCAACTCCATCAGGCATGGGTCGCTACGTCATCAAGCGATCGCCGCTAATGCACCTCGAACAATGCTCTCTGCAATCCCGACTGACGGATGATGGATTGCAACGTACCAATCCGAATCTCTGAATAATTGGGTACAGGCACAGTAATCGTTGAATCTTCCGTTCGCTTTTGCATGATGATGTGGCTCCCACGCTGCCGCACTAGAACAAAATTATTCTGCTCAAGAATGGAACAAACTTGCTGGGCAGACAAAACTCGCAGCCTACCCAACGTTCACCTCAAGGTTAGTCACAAACACTTCGCCATGTAATCTATTTTTTACTTCAGTGCTGTCAGCCGTTTCAAAAAATAATTCAAGCGCTTCGATCAAATTTTTTCGCGCATCTTCAACTGTCTCTCCCTGACTAGCAATATCAAGCTGCGGACAGAACGAAACATATCCGTTTCCTTCGCGTTCGATAATTGCAGTGAACTGCTGACTACGCATTTTTAACACCTACCTACTCATACGTTGATTAGCCGACCTAAAGCGATCAAATTTGGTACAGGACGTGAAATAGAATATTCTCTACAATGCTTGGATTACATCATCTGGTTCCGTCATTGTCCAGGCTTTTTAAGCTGAATTAATTCCACTTTGTAACCATCCGGGTCTTCCACAAACGCAATTACTGTTGAGCCATGTTTCATTGGGCCAGGATCGCGGGTTATCTTGCCACCCTGAACGCGAATCATCGCACAGGTGCCGTAAATATCATCCACTCCCAAGGCAATATGTCCGTAAGCATTGCCCAAATCGTATTTTTCTACACCCCAGTTATAAGTCAACTCAATCACAGCATTATCCGACTCATCGCCATAGCCCACAAATGCCAGCGTAAACTCGCCAGCCGGATATTCTTTTTGGCGCAACAGCTTCATGCCCAGCACCTCACAGTAGAACTTAAGAGACTGGTCTAAGTCACCAACTCGCAACATTGTGTGCAGTAATCGCATCGTGTGATTCTCCAGTTTTACCCTTCTAATGATATAAGGATTGAGTGATATTAAGGATCAGGACAGTTCGGTGATTAACCCTGTAAGAGGAAGAGCAATGATGGATGCACTCGATACTGCCATTGAAGCGATCGAAGCCAGAGAAATCTTAGATTCGCGGGGACGACCCACGATCGAGGCTGAGGTTTATTTAGCAAATGGTGCCGTTGGTTTAGCTCAAGTACCTAGTGGCGCATCGACGGGAACTTTTGAAGCGCACGAATTGCGTGATGGAGATGCCCGGCGCTATGGTGGCAAAGGAGTTCTTCGGGCAGTTGTCAATGTGGATGAAAAAATTACGCCCAAGCTCAAGGGCATGGACGCGCTGAATCAAGGGTTGATCGATGCCACCATGATTGCGATCGATGGTTCTCCTAACAAGTCTAATTTAGGTGCAAATGCCATTTTGGGCGTGTCATTGGCAACGGCAAAGGCAGCCGCGAATGCCTTAGATTTACCGCTATATCGCTATTTGGGCGGTCCTTTGGCGAACCTTTTGCCAGTGCCGTTGATGAATGTGATTAATGGCGGCGCTCATGCCGATAACAATGTGGATATTCAGGAGTTCATGATTGTGCCTGTGGGTGCATCAAGCTTTAGTGAAGCGTTGCGCTGGGGTGCAGAAGTCTTTAGCAGCCTCAGTTCGGTGTTAAAGGATAAGGGTTTGTTGACGGGTGTAGGCGATGAAGGCGGCTTTGCACCTAACCTGAAGTCGAATCAGGCGGCGTTGGATTTGTTGATGACAGCGATCGAGCAAGCGGGCTATCGTCCGGGAGAAGATATAGCATTAGCGCTGGATGTGGCTGCCAATGAGATCTTAAAAGATGGACAATATGTTTATGATGGGTCGGCACATGCTCCGGGTGAGATGGTTGATTATTTGGTGAGTTTGACCAATCAGTACCCGATCGTTTCCATTGAGGACGGTTTGGCTGAGGAAGATTGGGAGAATTGGCAGATATTGACCGAGGAATTGGGCAACCGGATTCAGCTTGTGGGCGATGACCTGTTTGTCACTAACATTACCCGCTTAAAGCGAGGCATTGAGATGGTGGCTGGCAACTCGATTTTGATTAAGCTCAACCAAATCGGTTCTCTGACTGAAACCCTGGAAACCATTGATATGGCTCAACGCAACGCCTACACGGCGGTCATCAGTCACCGCTCTGGCGAAACAGAAGATACCACGATCGCCGATCTCTCCGTTGCAACTCGTGCCGGACAAATTAAAACGGGTTCGCTTTGCCGCAGTGAGCGAGTGGCTAAATACAACCGTTTGTTGCGCATTGAGGCAGAACTGGGCAAGCAAGCGATTTATGCAGGTGCCGCAGGTTTAGGGCCCACCTAAATCGAAAGTCCAAGGTTTTCCAGGCTCTCATCCAGGCGCTCATGAACGGTTTTCTCAATCTGAATAAGCCCTTCGGACTCACCTCCCACGACTGCGTGGCACGGGTACGAAGGTTGCTACACCTTAAACGAGTGGGGCACGGCGGCACGCTTGATCCAGCGGCGATCGGGGTTTTGCCGATCGCTGTCGGTCGGGCAACTCGCCTGCTGCAATATCTGTCGCACGATAAGGCATATCGGGCGACGGTGCGGTTTGGGGTGCGAACGGCAACGGATGACATGGCGGGAGAAGTGCTGGCGGCTGATCCCTGCCCGCATTTGACCTTGCCCGAAGTGCAGAAGTTTCGGCCCCAGTTTCTCGGTAAAATCCAGCAAATTCCGCCCAGCTACAGCGCCATTCAAGTCGGCGGTAAGCGGCTGTATGAGTTGGCGCGCGCCGGAGAAGCGGTGGAGGCTCCGGTACGAACGGTGGAGATTTTTGATATTGAGATACTGGACTGGCGATCGGGAGATTATCCAGAGTTAGACGTAGCGATCGCGTGTGGTACAGGTACGTATATTCGGGCGATCGCGCGGGATTGGGGCGATATGCTGGGCTTGGGCGGTACGCTGTCGGCATTAGAGCGGACTCTTAGCAGTGGGTTTGCTCTGCCCCATAGTTTGACATTAGAAAGTTTGGCTGAGCAAATAGAAATGGGAACGTTTGAGGCGATCGCGCCTGACCTGGCATTGCAACATATCCCGCAATTAACTCTGGGGGCAGAAGTTTCAAAACGCTGGTGCCAGGGTCAAAAGATTGCAAGTGATGGCTCCATTAATCTAGGCTTCTACCAAGTTCGTCATGAAGACGGAAATTTTCTGGGAATTGGGGAACAGGTTGAAGCTGGGGAAGAACTTTTACTAATTCCTAAAATGGTATGGGCGGAATAAGGCACTGCTTTCTCCGCGCCTGCCACTGCGCTGACTGCGCATCCAACATCGCTGATGCAACAGACCCAACAGTTCGCCTTCGTTCTTAACTCCAAGGCAACTCTGCACCTTAATGCCTTGATGGGTTCCTTGATAGATGAAGCCTAATCCCATGCTGTGCATCAATGGCTGTCGTAACCCTCGCAATGACAATGTCACCTCAGTCACTCCAGCAAATTCTTTAGCAATAGCACAAATTCAGGCAATACCTCTTCCCCAGAAAGCGTCGTAGGGGGCTGTCAGTACCTCAACGGGTTTGCCGAGGCGATAAATTTCCACTTGCTGATCTTGAGGATTGAGTATCCACCCCAAACGCACCCCATTAGCGATATATTCCTGCATTTTCTGCTGCGCTTCCTCCAGATCATCAGTACGAGAACAGAGTTCTACTACAAAATCAGGAGCTATAGGGGGAAAGCGTTCCTTTTCTCTGGCAGTGAGGGTTTCCCAGCGATCGCGCCTTATCCAGGCGGCATCAGGAGCGCGGGTTGCGCCATTGGGCAATTTAAATGCAGTAGACGAGTCAAATCCTAAGCCTGTTCCGTCTTCCTCAACCCACAACCAAAGCTGTCCTAAAAGACTAAAATTACGATTCCCTGTCTCTCCCCCAGTTGGCGGCATAATAATTAGTTCTCCCTTTGCTGTTTGCTCAAACTGGAGTGCTGTTTGCTCAAACTGGAGGTCTGGATTGTTCCGACAAAGTTCGTAAAACTGATCATCGGTGAGATCAATAGTCGGTTTCAAGCTCACAGTTAAGGCAGTCATACCATGCCTCCAAAGGATATGTGGACAGCTTGATTTTATCGTTAGAAGCGAGAAGTTTAGTTATCGCTTGGACGGTTCGATCGCTCCCGCCTTACTCTTTCTACTCTCTCTAGCTGGCTAGATTCTGGCTGGCTAGATTCTGGAGGAGCCGCAATGCGAGTGAGCGAAACTCTGCCAGGACGATCGGCTGAACCAATGAGCATCGCTTGAAAAGCATCATCCCGATCGCCCAACGACTCATAAAAGAAAAAGGAGAAGCCTGAGAAACGGCGATCGCGGGCAGTTTGCACCTGTTTCTGAATTTGGCTAATGTCAATGTTCATTACCCGCAGCCCCGTCAAAATGCCCACGCTTACCGGAATGCGCCGCCGAATACTGACCATTTCAGGGCGGTTAAAATCTGCTAGCTCATACAAATATCGGCTGAAATCATTGCGATAAACTTGCACAATTAGCTCATCAACAAACCCCAACCGTGCCCAGCTTGCCCAGTCTTGTAGGAACATCTCGTAAGAAAACTCCCTCGGATTGGGAGACACCGAAACGATGCAATTGGGCTTGCGTGTTTTGATTCCTGAGTAAATTGTCAGCATCAGATCAGTCACCTTGCTGGCACGCCACCGCATCCAAGCCTTATTTTTGGGATCAGCCGGTGGTGCTTTGCCTTGGTGTTCCTTTTTATAAAGCTCTATCGTGTAATCGTCGTAGCCCAACTCTACTGGCATGCCAAAGTGATCATCAAGCTGAACACCATCGACATCGTACTTTTGAACCACCTCAATCATCATGTCTCGAATAAAGTCCTGAACGTCTGGATGCGCAGGGTTAAGCCACACCATTTGCTTGCTGTGCATGGTGTAAATTTGGCTCCCGTCTTTGCGTTTGCCAATCCAATTCGGGTGCTGTCTCACCAGTTCCGACTCTGCCGGAGCCATTAACCCAAATTCAAACCAGGGAATAACTGTCAAGTTTTTTTTGTGCCCTAGTTCGATCGCCTCCTTCAAAACGTCTCGTCCCTCCAATCTAGGGTCGGGGTCAAGCTTAATGCCCGTTACCCGTTCTGCAACTTCGCTCGGATAAAGGGTGTAGCCCTCATTCCACACCGTAGGATAAATAGTGTTGAACTTGAGGCTTTCGAGACGCTCAATACCTTGCTTAAGATTGCGTTTAGAAAATAAAACGTCGCTGTCTACGTCAGTAAGCCACACGCCTCTGAGTTCTGAGACTGGAAGATTTGAAGCCTCTTGAGCGATCGCCGCCAGTGGCAAGTGAACTATGAGAGCAACAGCTAGACCTGTGATCACGAGCATGAGCCGCCTTGAGATGCCTGTAAGGAAGCCTTCTCTGCCCCAAATCCCGATTCTTGATAAAGTTTTTTGACTCCCCATACCTCAGACTGCCATGCCTCCCGAAATTCAAAAGCCAATGCTTTTATGTTCTTCGGCATAAGATATGTCATTTCTGAGCCATTTTTTTATTTTTTTATTCTACAGCTTAGGTTTTAAAGTAGCCTTTAGTCCTCAGAGGATGTCTGAGAAGTCTAGATTGCTGTCCGATCCGCCCCCTAAATCCCCCATTTTGGGGGACTTTGAAGGAGCATTGGTTCGGAAGTCCCCCAAAATGGGGGTTGGGGGGCGAGTGTAAGAATCTTTGATACTTCTCAGACATCCTCTCAAGCCTCTAATTAATCGATTCTGTCGGAATAAACTCACACGAGTTGTCAAGTCCTACGCTAGAATTATTGAGGCTTCTTAACTAAAATCCTTAATTAAGTTTAAAGAAATCAACCTGCAAGGGATGCCTTGTATCGATCTCGGAAGCCAGTACCCATTTAGACTTTTTGTCCCCTACGCTGGAACCATTCTTATGACTCTGCCTATTCGCAATGTTGCCATCATTGCCCACGTTGACCACGGCAAAACAACTCTGGTTGATGCACTGTTGAAACAATCCGGCACATTTCGAGAGGGCGAAGAGGTTCCGATCTGTGTAATGGATTCCAATACCCTGGAGCGAGAACGGGGCATTACTATTTTGTCTAAGAACACTGCCGTTAACTATGGTGACACCTTAATTAACATTGTAGATACCCCCGGACACGCCGATTTTGGTGGCGAAGTGGAACGGGTTTTGGGCATGGTAGACGGCTGCATCTTAATCGTCGATGCGAACGAAGGTCCTATGCCTCAGACTCGCTTTGTCCTTAAAAAAGCGTTAGAAAAAGGCTTACGTCCCATCGTAGTAGTCAACAAAATCGATCGCCCCCAAGCCGACCCTCACGGAGCCGTTGATAAGGTTCTTGACTTGTTCTTAGAGCTAGGCGCAGATGATGCTCAGTGCGAGTTCCCTTACCTGTTTGCATCGGGCTTGGCGGGCTACTCCAAGGATCGGATGGATGAAGAAGGAACGGACATGAAGCCCATGTTCAACGCCATTCTTAACCATGTACCGCCTCCGGTGGGCGATCCGCTGAAGCCTTTGCAGTTGCAAGTGACAACGCTAGATTACTCTGATTACTTGGGGCGAATTGTCATTGGGAGAATTCACAATGGCGAAATTAGAATGGGTCAGCAGGCGGCGCTGGTGACTGAAACAGGGGCGATCGTTAAAGCCAGAGTTACAAAGCTACTGGGTTTCAAAGGTTTGAACCGAATCGAAATTGAGTCAGCCACGGCTGGCAACATTATTGCAGTTGCAGGTTTTGCTGACGCTAACATTGGCGAAACTATTACTGACCCTAACAATCCTCAAGCCTTGCCGCTGATTAAGGTGGATGAGCCAACGTTGCAGATGACTTTCTTAGTAAATGATTCGCCGTTTGCGGGTCAGGAAGGTAAGTTTGTCACGTCGCGGCAGTTGCGCGATCGCCTGTTCCGTGAGCTAGAAACCAACGTTGCGCTGCGAGTGGAAGAAGCCGATTCTCCCGATCGCTTTTCTGTGGCAGGTCGAGGTGAACTACACCTGGGTATTTTGATTGAAACTATGCGCCGTGAAGGCTACGAGTTCCAAGTTTCCCAACCCAAGGTCATTTACCGCGAAGTCAGTGGTCAACCCTGCGAACCCTTCGAGCAACTCGTTCTTGATGTGCCCGAAGATAGCGTCGGCGGCTGTATTGAGCGATTGGGTCAACGCAAAGGCGAAATGCAAGACATGCAGGTCAGTGCCAACGGCGGTCGCACCCAGCTAGAGTTTATTATTGCAGCACGGGGCTTGATTGGTTTCCGGGGTGAGTTCATGCGCTTAACCCGTGGTGACGGCATCATGAACCACAGCTTCCTCGACTATCGACCCATTACTGCTGCGATCGATGCTCGTCGGAATGGGGTGCTAATTTCTTTTGAAGAAGGCACTTCGACTGCTTACTCCATGAAGAATGCTGAAGATCGAGGTGCATTCTTTATCTCTCCTGGAACCAAGGTCTACAAGGGCATGATTGTGGGCGAACATAACCGCCAGCAAGACCTGGAGATCAACATTTGTAAGTCTAAGCAACTTACAAACCACCGCGCATCGGGCGGTGAAGAGCTAGTGCAGCTTCAAACTCCGATCGATATGGGTCTGGAGCGGGCGCTGGAGTACATTGGACCAGATGAGCTTTTAGAAGTTACCCCAGATTCTATTCGTTTGCGAAAGATGTCTAAGAAACTAGTTAAGCGTTAGAAATTCCTAGCTTAATTAAATTTAAGGGGTGGGCAATGCTCACCCTTTTTTCTTAGCTAATTCCAGCGATCGATTACTTCTAGCATTTTTGCTTCGGATAAAAGGCTCTCTCCCCGAATTGCCTCTAAAACCTCTGCAAAGCTTCTAAACTTTTGCTCAGGGTTTTTTTGTTTGAAAGCTTGCAGCTTTTGAACAATTTTTTGAGGCTTTTTGCCGCCTAAAAATGCAATTTTACTGGTCGTGTCGCGGGCGATCGCGGGTTCTAAGATTCGATTAAAGGCTTCAAGTGGTAGAACAGACTGCGGAAGTTTTGTATCGCTCTCGTTTTTCTCATGAGCTTCTCTTTCTGTTGATAAATCGCGCTTTAGTTCTAGAAAATCAGCTTTAAGCTGATCAATCGCCTTAAGCATTTGCTCAGAAGTTTGCGTTACTTGACCCTCTAGATTGCCTAGTTTAAGGTCTGTATCCCCAGAACCGCCCCCAGACACTTGACGAATTTTTTCTGTAACTTCTAGCTGACCGCGAATGTCATCCTCATTTTTGGCATCCATGATGAACACCATCAGTTGCTCAGGAAGTTCCTCATCTAATTCTCGTGCTTTGAGATACGCGTAGTAAGTCAAGTGTTCTGAAACAAGTTCGTATTCGTCAATGCCAAGCGATCGCACTACTGGAATATGAATCGAAGCTTCTAGATGCAAGATTTTCCGTGCTAAAGCTTCGATTTCTGTTGCGTGCGATTCGGGTTCAAAGTCAGAGTCAGGAACTCTAATACTCTCTAAGTCAACAATGGAAGTGAACAATGCCATAGACTAACACCTCGGAAATCTAGTTCTTTCTACTTGCCTCTCATTGTTCAGACAATAGTTCAAGATTGGATTAAGCTCAGCACTTCTTGTGCTAGTTCTTCAAACTCTTCTGCGGCTTGAGAATTTGGTTTGTAGTCCAAAATTGAGGTTGGATTCGGAATCTCCAAATCACCGATCTCTATAGACTGCTCCACGGCTGCGGACGTATCACGGCGCTCGAAAATTCTTGATTTAAGCAGTGAGAACCCATACTGTGAACTGACGATGGCTTCCATTTTTGGTAAAGTGTATTCTACAAACTTAGCGGCAGTGCTGATCTTAGAAGGCAGTACTCCTAATATTTCTAAAGCACTCCGACCCATCGACTCTCGAAACTCGTTAACATCAGTCACGAACCGCCATACATTCCGAAGTCCTTCATTAGCAAAAGGGCGTAAATCAGAAGGAATGAGCAGATAATCTGCGGAAATCAGCGCAATTCGGGCATAGAGATTTAGGGATGGTGGTGTGTCAATTAAAACAATATCGTAGGAGTTTTCTACATCTTTAAGCTTCTTAACCAAACGAGTTAATGCCGCTGGAAGTTGAATTAGCTCCTGCTCATGCTCCATGAAGTCAATATGGCTGGGAAGTACATCAAAAGGAGGAGTTGTAAAATCTGAGCGCCGGACAACTTCGTGAATCGGGAATTTGTTCTTCTCAACAATGACGTGATAGACGTAGTTACTTTTGATCGTATCGCTCAACTCGTCTTGGAACTTTACCAGCCCAGTTGCGAACGTAGTGTTTGCTTGGCTGTCCAAGTCAATTACTAGTACTCGCTTTTTCTGTTTACTTAAAGCGGCGGCTAGGTTAACGACCGTAGTAGTTTTGCCAACGCCACCTTTGTTGTGATAAATCGCGATCGTTTTCATGGGTTGCTTTTCCTGCTGTTTTGAAATGGGAAAATCTGAGGGCGAAGGCAGCGGCTTTTGCTGTAAAGCTTGTCTGCCAACTAATGCTTGTAGTTCATCAATTCGCTGAGGAACTTCCTGTCCTAAAATTTGTAGCCGTAGATGCAATCCTTCTGAGGTGCGCTCATAGATTCTGATTTGCCGACCGTTGGTTAACAAGCCATAACGCACATTTAATTCATCAAGGTAACGGCGAAACTTCCGAACATGGTGCGACAGGTTTTGCTTAGGATGCTTTGCCTCAATGACGACCATCAGATGACCGTTCCAGCCGAACAGCGTGGAAGCAATCGCCAAAAAATCTAAGCGAATATTTTCAAACGTAACTTCTTGATGCCAAGTTTCCGGCGGGTAGCCTAAAGCAGGCAACAAATACTGAACAATAAATTTACTCTCAACCTCCGACTCATTTCTACAGTTCTCTGGATCATAGAAACTAGGCAAGGGTTGAAACATTTCAGGTTCAGCGTCTCATCAGGTAAGCTCGACCCTCAGTGTACCCGTACTTTACTAAGCTATAGCTTGAGGATGCTATGAAGAATCTCTTAACTTATATAAAGTTAGTCCTCTAAAAACTTCCAATAATTATGGGGTAAGGCGATCGCCTTACCCCACACTTGCGCTTAACACGCTTCATAGGTACTAGACAAACCTATCGCATGAACCTGCCAGCGATCGACATTAGATCCCCTAAATCAGTATCTCCATCCTGATCGCCATCCAAGAAAGCATTTAATAAGGGATTTCCACCACTCGCACCCGGCGCACCACCCTGGGTCATAGCTCCAGATTGCAACATACTCATAATTACAGGAATTAAAGCAGGCAGCATCGCCTGAATGGTGTTGGCATTAACGCCCGATTGCTGTGACACCGACTGAACCACCTGCTGCTGATTGCCGCCAAAAATTGCATTCAGCGCTCCTGCACTAGGGGCTGTGCCGCTCAGTTGACTCACCATTGATGCGACTCCGTCTGCGCCATTGGTCTGCTGTTGCTGCTGCAAAGCCATTTTGACATGACCGCCCAGCGCCGATAACACCGACTGGGTTGCAGATGGAGCAACGCCCTGATTTCCAGATATTTGTTGAACTGCATTGAAAATAGCGCCAAGCTGGTCAGGGTTAGCTTGCTGGTTAGGATTGCTGACTGCACCCATGAGTTGATCTAAAAGTCCCATGATTTATTTTTTCCTTTTGCTTTGAGATCTTGGTCTTAGTCCGAACCTATCAAAAATTAACTAGAAACTAACAGACGAGTCTAATGAATCATGTAACCCGAAAGTTAGAGGATTTTGAGGCAACCCACCGAAAATCTTAAGACTTTTGGATATTACGAACTTTAAAGTTTTGCAAGCATTCTCAGAACTGCGTAAAAGCACTACTGTAAACTGGTTTCGATTGGAGAACTCAGGGTGCGGTTTATTGTGGGAATTTAGCATCTTGTGTGAGTTCCAGCAGTAAAGCCGTACACATCAAATAGTTTGGAGCCACTATATCAATGTCTCATTCAGTCAAAATCTACGATACCTGTATTGGATGCACCCAGTGCGTTCGTGCTTGCCCTACTGACGTTCTGGAGATGGTTCCTTGGGACGGCTGCAAGGCTGCACAGATTGCTTCTTCGCCTCGCACAGAAGACTGTGTAGGCTGCAAGCGGTGCGAAACAGCTTGCCCAACCGACTTCCTCAGCATCCGGGTTTACCTGGGCGCAGAAACCACCCGTAGCATGGGTCTGGCTTACTAGGATGGCGAATTAGGGCGCTTGATCTAAGCGTCTTTTTATAATAAAGCGGGGGAGTTCCCCTGCTTTTTTTTGTGAGCCATTCTCTTTATCTATGAATAAACATGACGCTTGATTTTTTGGGTAAAACCAGCGGAACGTGGATTAATGTCGCGACAATTCTAGTCGGTACGGGGCTGGGGTTAGGAGTGCGGGGGCGGCTGCCAGAGAAGATGCAGCAGGTCATTACTCAAGGGGTGGGGCTGACGGTAATGGTGGTGGGAATTGGCATGGCAAATAGCTTGGGGAAGGTGCAGGTAGGGCGCTGGGATGGGGTGATTTTGGGGATGGTGGCGATGGTAGTAGGAGGATTATTAGGAGAATGGTGGCGGCTAGAAGAGCGGTTAGAGGCGATCGGGCATTGGCTCAAACGAAGGTTTAAGGGCGAGGGCGGATTTACCGAGGGGTTTGTAACCGCGAGTTTGCTGTTCTGCATCGGACCGATGGCAGTAATTGGTAGCCTGAGTAATGGGTTAACCGGAGATAACACGGTGCTGGTGCTCAAGTCGGCAATTGACGGGTTGGCAGCGATCGCCCTGACCAGCAGCTTTGGCATAGGAGTCGGTTTTTCCAGCCTGCCGATTCTGCTTTATCAAGGTGGGCTTTCCCTCACTTCAGGGCTTTTAACCTTGCCCAATCCGGCTACGGCTCCACCTGTAATTTTGATTACGGGAGTCGGCGGATTAATCATTGTAGGCACCGGATTAAACTTGCTAGCCGTCACGAAAATTCGGCTAGCGTCCTTCTTGCCAGCTCTAGCGATCGCCCTGATGCTCTACTGGTTAACCGATCGATTGACTTAGGGACTTTACTTGAACACCACGGTAAAATAAGCGCTATTAGAGGGCAGAGCCACTGAAGTGCCCAAGTTCTATCGAAAAATTCAATGGAAAGCATTCATGAATATCCCCTCTGAAACATCCTCCATTCGGGTCTTAATTGTTGAAGATGATCCAATGATGCAGTTGGGCTTAGAACAGTCTCTCTCTAATGCTGAAGGTCTAACTGTTGTGGGACAAGCAGAGGACGGTTATCGAGCAATAGAAGCGGCTACGAGACTTCTGCCAGACGTGATTGTGATGGATATTGGCTTGCCCCGGATGGATGGCATCGCCGCAACCCAGAAAATTAAGGCAACATTGCCCACTGTACGAGTAGTCATGCTAACGTCTCATACTGCTAATAATGAGGTAATTGCTGCTCTAGCCAGTGGGGCAGATGCTTACTGCGTCAAGGGAACAAGCGTGGATGGACTGATACGGGCGATCGCATCTGCCCATGAAGGAGCCAGCTACCTCGATCCGATCGTTGCTCGTCAAGTGATGGAGCAACTCAAGCCCCCCCATAGCAGTGCTGAATCTACGGCTGTAGGACAGCTTTCACCCCGAGAAGTAGAAGTGCTGAAGCTGATGGTCGAAGGGCGCAGTAACCCCGAAATTGCAACAGTTTTGTACCTTAGCCCCAATACAGTTAAGACTCATGTCCGAGGCATCATGAACAAGCTTGCGGTAGACGATCGGGTACAGGCGGCAGTTGTGGCTCTTCGCGCTGGATTAGTTTGAACAGGTTAAGCCACTGACTTTTTTGTGAATGCCTGCCTTAAAATAAATTGACTTGAAACGACACAAAATAAAATACTAACTTTTTTCGAACTTGATAAATCTCTGTCAACGGTTTATTTATAAGGGATGCGATCGCTTTTCGCTTCACTCATAAAACCTGGACTTGGTTAAAAATTAATGAGAAATCGCCCGCACTCATCCCACAAATCCCACTATCAGGACTAAGATAGCATGACGGCTTGTAAAGACAGGCAGCAATGCCTGCCAGGGAATCACTACAATGAGACAATTATTAAGTAGCAACCATTGGGAGTAACCCATTACTACTAAACCTACCTCATTTTTTTAGCTCGGTCTCGCTCTCTGTGTTTCTTCTTGGCTAGCTTTAATCTAATTTCTCTTTACACAAGTAGAGCAAGTGATTCTGTCGAATCACTTTTAGATTGAAGGAAAATCAAGGTTGTTGCCGGGCTTCTTCGCTCTTTCGCTTTTTGACGCTGCCCTGAGCTTGAGTTAACTAAGCTCTAAACGCACGCTCATAATGTCCCCATAGCGTGAAGTTTCCCTTCGGCTGGCATTGGTTTTTAGATTGGGTCAGTTTCAGTTATTGCAAAAAGATGTGCAAATTGATTCAGAATCACTGAATCATGGGTTAAATCTTTGCTCAAAAAACTGCCAGCGTTGAATTGTCCACTGGGTTAGGTAAGCAATTATGACTACATTCGACGATATTCACCAATTCTTCCGTAATCCACCCCCGTTCTATCTCAACAAAGAACTAGCAGTCTGCTATGTGCTGGCTGTGCTACTTCGTCGAGATTCTTATGGAACCGAACTGATTAGCCTTTTAGAGCACGAGTACCCGACCTATCGCTTGTCGGATACGGTGCTCTATAGTGCTCTTAAGTTTTTGGAAGATGCCAACACCATTACGGGTTACTGGAAAAAAGTTGAGGGTCGGGGTCGTCCTCGACGGATGTACCAAATTAGTCCTGACTGGCAACAGCAGGCGAATGAACTCTCTCGTCTTTGGCAAAGTTATGCTGGTAAATCTGTTCAAGCAGCATCGCATTAGTACCGGGTGAAAATGATGCGGCTGGGTTAGGCAATGCTTAATCCAGTCGTTTTGTCTGTCTAAAGCTTTGGGATGGCAGTTCCGGGTAAGCTGAAGTGATCGGGTTTTGCCTTGTCCTCTACGCCAATATCTCTATGCCTGTTCTTTCATCCACGGTTCTGCTCACTGCTTTGATGGTGATTGGGCTATTTTTCTTCATTCGTGCTTCTACCAAAGATCGCATTGAGGTCATTAGGTTAGTGACGCAATTGCCTGAGGAGCCTTTACGAGAAAAAATTCAGCAGTACTTTACCCAGCGATCGTATCGAATTGCGTCGGTAGATGCGGCTCAGAGTTTGGTAACGTTTGAGGGTCTTGTGCGTCCTAGTGCTTTTTTGGCAGTATTTCTGACGTTGATAGCTGCCAGCGGAAGTTTCTGTGCGGCGCTGGTATTGGCTTATCTGTTCCCGCAGGGGGCAAGGTTTTTCCCGGCACTGGTGGTTGTGGCTCCAGTAGCAGGTATTTTTTACTGGAATAAGTCGGGGCGGCAGGAGCAAGTTGCTTTAAAGGTGGAGTCTTTGACGGTAGAGGGAATGCCCGAGCAACGTCTGTTGACGGTAACTGCTCACCGGGATGAGTTAGCAGAGTTACGAAGCGCGCTGGGCTTTGAGATATTTGAGCCGTTGGAGTCTTTATCGGGAAAGGAATGAGGGACGATCGCCCTGGGTTTTCTCTAACTTTCTCTCTAATTCTGTCCAGTTTCCTTGCTTTATTTGTTCAATCAATTGGTCGATCTCATGGCGGTAGGCATAGAGCGATCGCACCATTTCTGCCTGGTTATATCGTGCCATCATGACTCCTAGCTCTGGGTTACCGCCGCCGACTCGGCTAGTATCTTTAAAGCCAGAACTCGCAAATTTTTGAGCTAAATCTAAAACAGTTGGGTCAACCTCAGCCATGCAGGCAGAAATCAAACTGGCGCTGATCATGACGGGCAGATGGGAGATCCAGGCGACGGCGCGATCGTGATCAGTTGGGTGACACTGGTAGACTTTAGACTGAAGCGACCGGGCAATCTCAGCCACGACTTCTACTGCGGCAGGTGGAGTCTTAGAGGTGGGCGTAAGGACGTAGGCGCGATCGATGAAGAGACCTGAGAGGGCTGCATCTAGACCACTTTCGGCGGTGCCTGCCATGGGGTGTCCTCCCACAAAGTTTTGCCAGAGGGGCGCGATCGCTTCAACCACAGAAGCTTTAACTGAACCTACATCGGTCAGGATAGTCGCGGAGTTTAGGTGAGGGATCAGTTGTTTGACGGTAGATTGCAGGGCTGCAATCGGCGTACAAAGAAAAACGACTTCAGCAGGAGCAAGGAGGCTCAGTTCTGGGCTGGCTTGGTGAGCGATATTACGGGCGATCGCTGCTTGGCAAGTTTGAGGGCTACGGCTGACACCCAAAATCGTGTGACCCAGTTGGCGCAGGTCGATCGCCAGGGAGCCGCCAATCAGTCCTAAGCCGACAATTCCAATTTTCATTTTGTATTTCTCAAATTTGCTTGAGCATTGCGTCTGAGCATCCGAGGCTTGATGCGGCGCAAAGCCGAGGCAGGAAATCGTTGGTTCCAATCTTCATCAGTAATCTGGGCGATCGCTTCTAACGTTGGGGCAATGTTTTGGGGATAGGGCTGAAATTCGGCAACGTTGGTTTCTTGGGCAAAGCGTTGGTTCCAGGGACAAACATCTTGGCAAATGTCGCAACCTGCAACCCAACCCTGGAGATGAGGAGCGATCGTCGGAGGAATTTCTTCGGCTCGGTTTTCAATGGTGTGGTAAGCAATGCAGCGATTTGCATCTACTACAAAAGCGGGGCTAATAGCTTGGGTAGGGCAAGCTTCAAGGCAGCGGGTGCAGGTGCCACAGTGGGCAGTATGAGGGCGATCGGGGGTGAGTTTAGCGTTGGTTAAGACTTCGCCCAAAAAGACCCAGGAGCCGTATTTGCGGGTGATAACGTTGCTGTTTTTGGCGATCCAGCCCAGTCCAGCACGTTCTGCCCAAACTTTGTCTTGAATGGCTCCAGTATCGGCATAGTAACGGGCCTGAATAGAGTCGTTTGGAGTTACGGTTTGGGTTTCGCTCTGAGCTTCTAGCCAAAGGGCTAAGGCTTTTAGCTTTTTGTGCAAAATCCGGTGGTAGTCGCGTCCCCAGCCATAGCGGGAAATTTTGGCGTATTCTTTGCCAGAGGGGCGATCGTGGGGAGTATAGTAATTGAGCGCCACACAGATTACAGACTGTACCGAAGGCATTAACAGTCTAATATCTTGCCTCTGAGGATGCTCCATCCAGCCCATATCCGCATGATATCCTGCTGCTAACCAGGTCGATAGGTGAGTGTTGGCTTCCGAACAAGAGGCACGATCGGCTTCGTCGTTACCGCAAGGGTCGCCCTTCTTCTGATAGTCTACAGGGTTTAACTGCTCGTCTGCGATCGAGTCATCAACACTTGCAATTCCTACTAAATGAAACCCTAAATCTAGGGCTTTTTGCTTGACTAAAAGATGCAAATTAAGCATAAAGCACCACCAACCATACTCAAAACTGATAGTTCTCTGGGGTTAAATCCTATCGATTTTGATCCCCAGTAGGAAGTATTTTAGTAATGGCGTTATCGCCAGCCACATTATCCTGACTCCCTTCTAATTATGAGGTTCTTTCAAAACTTTTTTACGTCTGTTAGAGCCGCTGGCAGCGATGAGAGCTTTTTGGCTGCCCTGAGGGAAGTAGAAAAATGGGTTTCTAAAATACTCTCGATCGCCATGGTTGGCGTTTTGCTAACTACCGTCGTTGAATTGTTCTTATTTCTAATCAAAGAAATTATTTTTAATGATAGCTTTACCGAACCTGACAAGCTCTTCAGCGTGACTATTATTGAAATATTTGGCTTATTTTTAAACGTTTTAATTGCGTTAGAAGTTCTCGAAAATATCACCGCTTATCTTAAAAACCATACGGTTCAGCTTGAGTTAGTGGTAGTGACTTCTTTAACAGCAGTGGCTCGAAAAATTATTATCTTTGACTTTGCTAAAGACAATGGCTTTCAGCTAATTGCTTTAGCAACTGCTATTTTTGCGCTTTCTATCAGCTACTGGATTGTTCGGCGCGCGACTCGTCATTCGTAGAGAGTAACAGGATCATGGGGCAGGCTAGACTTTACCACGAATGATAGTTTTGTTAGCATCAATCGTAGTCATAGAAAAACTTTATCCCTTAATTCTTCGGAAGCTTGCTAAGTTTTAAACTGCCTTAAGTGGAGGTTAGAAACATGGTCATGATTGCAAAGTTTCCTAAGGTTTTGGTAGTAGCTAGCGTAGTATTTTTGACAGGTATGGGGCTTCTGACAGGCTGCGGTCAGCCTTCAGGTCAAGAAGAGTCAGGTAGTCCTCAAACCGTTCAAGAGAACAAAGCGGATCGGGATGATGATCCAAATACGCCTCAACAAAATGGGGAGAACGATGATAACGATGAGCAGAACTCTGAGCAGCAAGGACAGGACAACGACGATGACGACGGGGATGAGGACGATCGAGATTCTGAGCAGTCGGGGTGGGGTAACAACAATAAGGATGGAGATTAGGGGGTAAGTTGTTGCCTTTGTCCATTGGGTCTTATAAACATCTACCAGGCGATCAGCATTTGTACCATAAAATCATTTTTGCTGAATAAAGTCAGATCTGCTGGGAACGCATTTCGTATAATGAAGAGCATTCCCTGAGTAGGCGTAGATATGTCCACCGCAGAATCCCCAAACTTAGCTGAGGCGATCGCCCATCGTCGCAACTTTGCCATCATTTCCCACCCCGATGCTGGGAAAACAACGTTGACTGAAAAGCTGTTGTTGTACGGGGGTGCCATTCACGAGGCAGGCGCAGTCAAGGCGCGGCGAGCACAGCGACACGTCACGTCTGACTGGATGGCGATGGAACAGCAACGGGGTATTTCGATCACCTCGACGGTGCTGCAATTTGAGTACAGCAACTACTGGATCAATCTGCTGGATACGCCGGGACACCAAGATTTTAGTGAAGATACCTACCGTACTCTTGCTGCTGCTGATAATGCGGTCATGCTGGAAGATGCGGCGAAGGGCTTAGAGCCGCAAACTCGCAAGCTGTTTGAGGTTTGCCGAATGCGGGGAATTCCTATTTTTACATTCTTCAACAAGCTCGATCGCCCTGGGCGTGATCCGTTTGAGCTAATGGACGAAATTGAGAGCGAATTGGATTTGAAGACCTACGCTGTCAACTGGCCGATTGGCATGGGCGATCGCTTCAAAGGCGTGTTCGATCGTACAACCCGTAAAATTCATTTGTTCGAGCGTAGTGCCCACGGTAGCCGCGAAGCTACCGAGACGGTGATTGATTTGGGCGATCCCCGCATTGAAGATTTGCTGGAACAGGATCTGTATTACAAGCTCAAAGAAGATCTAGAGATGTTGGACGGGGCTTGCTCTGAATTTGATTTGGACTTGATTCATCAAGGCAAAATGACTCCCGTGTTTTTTGGTAGCGCCATGACTAATTTTGGAGTAGAGCTTTTCCTCAACTCGTTTTTAGACTACGCTCTGAAGCCCGGTTCTCGTCGTAGTACTTTGGGCGACATTACTCCTGAATATCCGGAGTTTTCAGGATTTGTGTTTAAGCTGCAAGCGAACATGGATCCCAAACACCGCGATCGCATTGCTTTCATTCGCGTCTGTTCTGGCAAGTTTGAACGAGATATGGTGGTCAGTCATGCTCGCACGGGTAAATCGGTGCGCCTTTCCCATCCTCAAAAGCTATTTGGGCAAGATCGGGAATCGGTGATCGAAGCGTATCCTGGCGATGTAATTGGTTTGAATAACCCTGGCGTTTTTGCCATTGGCGACACCATCTTTAACGGGCAGAAAATGGAGTACGAGGGCATTCCTTGTTTTTCGCCAGAGTTATTTGCTTACCTTAAAAATCCTAACCCTTCCAAGTTCAAACAATTCCGCAAGGGCGTGAACGAATTGCGGGAAGAAGGCGCAGTTCAAATTATGTACTCTGCCGATGAAGCTAAGCGCGATCCGATTCTGGCAGCAGTCGGGCAACTGCAATTTGAAGTGGTGCAGTTTCGTCTACAAAACGAGTATGGTGTTGAAACCATGCTGGAAGCCTTGCCCTATAGCGTTGCCCGTTGGGTCGTGGGTGGCTGGGAAGCGCTGAAAAAGGCAGGTCGTTTGTTCAATACTGTGACGGTAAAAGATAGCTGGGGGCGACCTGTATTGCTGTTCCGGAATGAGTGGAACTGTCAGCAGGTGGAGGGCGATCATCCAGAGTTACAGTTGAATGCGATCGCGCCTGTGGTGTCTGGGCAAGAGCCTGAGTCGCTATAGCAGTTCCTATCACCGACTATACATCTGGATGGGACAGGGCATGTTGAATCAGTCTCATCAACAGGCGCAATCCTTCATTAAATGACCCAGAATCTGGAAAAATTGTCGCCACATCAGGATCTAACTGGATAGTTAGGGCAGATTTTTTGCGTCCTTGACCACATGCTACAACAGAGAGTTGAGTAAAGTCGTATTCAGGGCGTAAATCATCATCCATTTCAAAGGTCTGACTCATGAGCTTTACGTTCCTTTCGGGTAACTGAACGGGCACTGATTAGGCTCATGGGATTTGCACAGTCAGTATAAGCGCATAACGGCAGGCGCGTCACCGGACGGCATTGCACTTTGCATCATAACTAATTGCATAAACCTCTGTTCCGAGTACACACACTTGTTAGGCGCTTTTAGTACAGCGTATTTTGAACCATGTTGCCCCACATGGCAGTTCGCTGCAACTCTTCGTCTTGAAAAATTACTGTACCAAATGTGTCATCCACAATTCGCCTACCGTTTTCGTATACATGAACATGTATTCCTTTTTCTTGCGGACGTTCTGCTGTCCACAAGACTGCTGGAGTAGATGCCCATATTTCAAATTTTAGTCCAGCATAATCATCTAGGCATAAAGTTCTATCAGGAACAGTATAGGTATTGCTATTACTAAACTGATCATGTAATGGCTTGAGTGGAGTGGAAACGATGGGTTCGGTGCTCCAAATGCTGTCGGTTCCACAGTTCCCACAAAAATGCTTTTTGTGGGGGCTAGTCGCAAAGTCACCTAAATCAAGATGTGGGTAGCCACACTTTTTACACGTAATACAAGACATTGTTCGGTCTTCCTCAATCGACCGGACAAACTCAAATGCAGCGGGAGGTGTTACCTAAATTCTTGTGATCTCTGGATTTTTAAATAAGCTAAGTTTCTCATTGTAAGAACAAACAATAGCGTCAAAATCTCTATCTACAGTCTTATTTACCCTGCTGCTAAATCGCTTGTGTACATGAATTTTGGGAGCCCTTTTTTCGATACACTCTGAGGATAAAGCTGGAGGAAGAGAGCACCAAATGCCAATTTCTTCAAAGTCCTTAAACTCTATTTCCAATGGGTTAATTACATAGCTCATCTTGGTGAGATGATTGCTGCATCTCACTTCCCCTGATTCAGATGCGGCTGCGTAATCAGCTTTTACCCCCCAGTGTATTTGATGGGTTTTGCAGTACCACCGTTTTGCTCCATTCCGAAACTTGCCAGCAGGAATTATCTGACAAGGAAGAATAGCATCATCACCAGAGGCTCCTTCAAACATACCGAAGGCTTCCTCTGAGCTAACTGCAATATTTCCGATCGTTCTGCCTGGAGCCCAACAAACGGCATCGGCTGCATTATAGTCATCGTGCGAGAAGTCAATGGCTTCTTCGTCACCCAAATTGCGAATGTATTCCTTTTTCGCCACTCCGGTGCCTTTGTTTGACCACTCACATTCCCAGACTTCAACTTTCTGAGTATCCTTATTAATTCTCCTGGAGTAAAACATATTTCTCAGAAAATTGATGTTCTATCTGTAAGTTCCCAAACAACTTGCTTCACCCGCTGCTAGTGATCTTTTAGACTCAAGCCACCACCGGAACCAAAGCCACATAACAACCTAGTTAAATTGCTGGCTTAACGTCACTGGATTATGAACTGTGATCTTTTTCTTGTGAATAGAAATCATTTCATCGGTGCGCAAGTCGCCTAGCAAACGAGTCACAGTAACACGGGTAGAACCGATCGCCTCTGCGATCGCCTGGTGCGAAAGCTTTAAATCGATGGTGATCCCTTCTCCTGTAGGAGTTCCAAAATCTCGGCACAAGATCAGCAAAAAGCTTACCAACCGCGAACCCATATCTCGGTGTGCCAATGTCTCAATCATCATCTCTGTTTGCAGAATCCGAGACGACAAACCTCGCAGCATAATCAGGCAAAGTTCGGGGTTGTCTCTGAGTGCTTTTTCAACCTGCTCAATCGGCACTGACAGCAATTCTACGGGGGTGAATGCGACTGCATGGTAGAAGCGATCGGCTCGTTGCCCCGTAATGAGGGATAGCACGCCAAACACGCTGTTCTCTCGCAGCAGAGCAACCGTGATCTCTTCACCCGCTTCGTAAACCCGCGATAGCTTCACTGCGCCCTTGACTAAAAAGTAGACTCGCTCTGCCGGATCACCCGGAAAGAAAATCGTTTTGCCGCGATCGAAGGTTTCTAGGATAGGCGGGCAAGCACTCCCCCCGAGTTGACGGAATACATTCGCTAATGGTCTATCTTGTAACGCTACCATGCAGTTTTTCCCTAACAGCGAGCTTAGAACACCAATTAGAAGGATTCAGAAATAGCCATTAAGCATTTTCTAAATTGTTCACTTGTGAACATAATCACACTAAATTGTTCGCGTGTGAACATAATTGTTCCGAGATTTAATTTCTGTGAGCAACCTCTGACTTTAAAACACTAAACTTAACTTTCGGAGTATTTTACGTATTAAAAATTACATATTTCTTTCTTCATCCGCTTTAGCAGAGAAAATCAGTAAGAATTTGTCAAAAAGAGAGAAGGGTTCAGTATTCTGCCATGAAATTTAGAGACACAAAGTTTTCCTATCCTTAATCCTGCCTCTATCTCATCTTGCCTCTATGCATCTGCACCATTTTTCAGTATTCTCCATAGGTGCGCCAAATTGATAGGTGCGCCAAATTGCTGGGAGCAACGGACATGCTGAATTTGACTGGGAAGAATGCTTTGGTCACGGGGATTGCCAATAACCGCTCGATCGCCTGGGGAATTGCGCAACAGCTTCATGCGGCAGGGGCAAATATTGGGGTGACCTATTTACCCGACGAGAAGGGACGGTTTGAAGGGAAAGTCGGAGAACTGGTAGAGCCGTTGAATCCCTCGTTATTTGTGCCGTGCAATGTTCAAAACGAGGCTCAGGTACAAGCAACTTTCGACACGGTGAAAGAGAAGTGGGGCAAGCTCGATATCCTCATTCACTGTCTGGCGTTTGCTAGTAAAGATGCGCTCGTGGGAGATTTCAGCAATGTCTCGCGGGAGGCTTTTACTCAAGCACTCGATATCAGCGCCTACTCCTTGGTAAGCCTCAGCCATGCCGCTAAGCCCTTGATGACGGCAGGGGGAAGCATCGTAACTATGACCTATGTGGGCGGTGTGAAGGTCATTCCTAACTACAACACTATGGGAATTGCCAAGGCGGCGCTAGAGATGAATGTGCGTTACCTGGCGGCTGAAATGGGGGGTCACAATATTCGAGTTAATGGCATTTCGGCAGGACCGATTCGCACCCTGGCATCTTCGGCGGTGGGTGGAATTTTAGATATGATTCACCATGTGGAGAAGGTGGCTCCGCTGCGGCGGACGGTGACGCAGAAGGAAGTGGGCAATACGGCAGCATTTTTATGTAGCGATTTAGCCAGCGGCATTACGGGACAAATTGTATACGTAGATGCTGGTTACGAAATTATGGGAATGTAGGTTAACCATGCAGCTTACTCCTCAAGAAAAAGACAAATTGCTGATTTTTACTGCCGCGCTAGTTGCCGAACGGCGGAAAGCTCGGGGCGTTAAGCTGAACTATCCGGAGGCGATCGCCTACATCTCTGCGGCTATTCTTGAAGGCGCCAGGGATGGGCGCACGGTTGCCGAACTCATGAGCTTTGGCACAACGCTGCTAACCCGGACAGAAGTCATGGAAGGCATCCCTGAAATGATTCATGAAGTCCAGGTCGAAGCTACTTTCCCTGATGGCACGAAGCTAGTAACCGTGCATGATCCTATTCGGTAGGCTCATCTAACAGCGTCTCAATGAGTAGGTCTACCTGCTGCTGCTGGCGATTCAGAAATCCCTCGCACTGGCGCAACTGCTCAACGGCTGTAGAGAACTGGTCAAACACCTCAGATAAAGGAAGTTCTCCGCTTTCAATCTGCTCGATAGTCGCCTCAATTTCTGCGAC
This sequence comes from Timaviella obliquedivisa GSE-PSE-MK23-08B, assembly GCA_019358855.1. Lineage (NCBI taxonomy): Bacteria > Bacillati > Cyanobacteriota > Cyanophyceae > Oculatellales > Oculatellaceae > Timaviella > Timaviella obliquedivisa. The sequence continues at coordinate 250,246 of JAHHII010000003.1, forward strand.
AGTTGCTTCGTAACGCCAATTTGCCGGAAGGCGCATAGTAATGTCGACTTCTACGGGTTCAGAAGTTTCGGTAATTTTAGAACGCTTGCTCATGAGTTTTGCTCTGGGGTGGTGATTTCTTGTACAGTGACTCGCATTTGTCCTTGGGCTAACTGGACTGTGAGTGCTTGCCCTGGCATTAGTTGTGCAGTGGATCGGACAACAGTGCCGTCTGTGTGACGAATTAAGGCGTAGCCTCGGCTTAAAACAGCGGCTGGATCAAGCGCACTGAGCTTTTGGCGGAGTAATTCGCAGTGCTGGGTGGCTTCCTGAACGGGTTGGAGGGCACTTTGAGTCAAACGTTGGCGCATCCAAGCGATCGCTTGCCCTTGCTGTCTGATTTGGCGATCGAGGTGAAGGCGGCGAATTTTGCCCTTTATCCGTTGAACCTGCGCACTGGATTGATCGATCGCTTGCTGCGTAGTTTGGTGCAGTAGGGCAATGCGATCGCGGTGATCGGCAATGACATCTCTGAGATTAGGTACGGCTTGCTCTGCTGCTGCCGTGGGCGTATGAGCACAAACATCAGCAACCAAATCTGCCAGCGATTCATCCCGCTGATGCCCAATGCCAGAGACGATCGGGATCGGGCAATCAGCGATTGCTCTCACTACTCGTTCATCGTTAAAGCAAGCCAGGTCTTCCACTGCCCCACCGCCCCGCGACAAAATCAGCACCTCGGCTCGTCCGTCTCGCTCGACTCGTTGAATCGCCTGGACGATCGCGGCAGGTGCCTGGTCACCCTGAACCAGGGCTGGTGATAACAACACCTGCATTCCCGGATGACGGCGCTTGAGGGTGCGCTTGATGTCTCCCCAAGCCGCTGCCTGGGGGGATGTGACTACGGCGATCGCTTGAGGGTAGGGCGGCAGAGGTTGTTTGCGATCGTCATCAAACAATCCTTCTAGTTCTAGCCGCTTACGCAACTGGCGGTAACGGAGCGATCGTAGCCCCTCGCCTGCGGGCAACACCTGCCACACCACTAACTGGTAGCTACCCCGCTGAGGATAGACACTAATTCGACCTAGAAGGATAATTTGCTCTCCCTGAACGGGCAGCGTCGCCAACTTACCCATCTGACTTTTCCAAACGACGCAGCTAAGGGTTGCCTTAGCCTCAGGGTCTTGCAGCGTAAAGAACAACCCGCTCTGATAATGATTGGTGCTCGAAACCTCCCCTGTTACCCAAACCTGAACAAGCTGATTATCCTGCTCTAACAAGTCTTGAATATAGGAAGTCAGCCCTGCCACCGAAAGAGCAGTGTCAGGAATAATCAGACTAGGAAAATTATCGTTCATAACCCAAGGATTTTCTTTAGTCGGCATTGCTAAAAAAAGCCATGAAAATCCGGTTCCCCTGCCCTCTTAGGGAAGGGGGTAGGGGTTAGGTTCAGTCGCCAACGCAACTAGGGAGACCTTTCCCCCAACCCCTCTCCTAAAGGAAAGGGGCTTTGAGCAGCTTCATAGCTTCATTGAGCAACACCAGATTTTTTTAGTTTAGCGCCAAGTCTAATTCAATTTAGTACATTTGTATGGTTAAATCAAAAACGAGCTAGAATATAGGTTGGTGCAACGTCCTCATTTTAAAGGAATCTTGCTGCCCTGAAGCAGTTTGCTGAACGGTCAATTCCCCTTTAAAGAGCAGAGCTTATTCCAAAGTAAATTCTAAGAGTAGACTTAGAAATCGCTCAAGAATTCAACGAGGTTACTACTAACGTCTTTCGGCATTTTGCCGATAAGACGCTACAACTTATATTAATTTGTCTGCCCGGTTCTAAATTTTTGCAAAATCTTGCCCTGAGGTACGAATGGCTAAAGCTACTAAAAATAATGAAGGTTCAGAGCGCGAAAAAGCCTTAGACCTGGTGTTAACACAAATCGATCGCACCTTTGGTAAAGGTACAATTATGCGCCTGGGCGATGCAGGTCGCATGAAGATCGAAACGACTCCTAGTGGGGCGCTCACCCTTGATTTAGCGTTGGGCGGCGGTATTCCCAAAGGACGAATTGTCGAGATTTATGGGCCAGAAAGCTCTGGTAAAACAACGTTAGCGCTACACATTATTGCTGAAATCCAGAAAGCAGGTGGCGTTGCAGCTTTTGTCGACGCTGAGCACGCTCTTGATCCCGTTTACTCGGCGGCGATCGGGGTAGATATCGCTAATCTTCTTGTTTCCCAGCCCGATACAGGCGAACAGGGGCTAGAAATTGTTGATCAGCTGGTTCGTTCTACCGCTGTCGATATTGTGGTGGTAGACTCTGTGGCGGCTCTGGTACCAAGGGCAGAAATTGAAGGAGAAATGGGCGATGTGCACGTCGGTTTACAAGCCCGTTTAATGAGCCAAGCCCTGCGGAAAATCACGGGAAATATTGGCAAAACTGGCTGTACTGTCGTGTTTCTCAATCAGTTGCGCCAAAAAATTGGGATCTCCTACGGCAACCCAGAAACCACAACAGGCGGCAATGCCCTCAAATTCTATGCGTCCCTCCGGCTCGATATTCGTCGGATTCAAACCCTCAAGAAGGGAACTGAAGAATACGGGACTCGCGCCAAAGTCAAGGTGGCGAAAAATAAGGTGGCTCCTCCCTTCCGCATTGCCGAGTTTGACATCATTTTTGGTAAGGGCATTTCTACCTTAGGCTGTCTGATGGACTTGGCTGAGGAAATGAATATCCTCGTGCGGCGCGGTGCCTGGTATAGCTACAACGGCGAAAACATTAGCCAGGGCCGCGATAACGCCATTAAGTACATGGAAGAGAAACCCGAATTTGCGAAAGAGGTAGAGAAGTTGGTGCGAGAAAAACTGGAGATGGGGGCTGTGGTTTCTGCAAACTCTGTGACTCCAACCAGTTCAGGCAGCGCCGATGAGGATGAAGACGAGATTGAAGAGGTCGATTTAGAAGAATAGGTCGTCGGGTGGCGATGCTACCCTTGGGACAACTTACGGTTAAATGGGTAGGTGTGAATTGCCCGGACGCGATGTCCGGGAACCCATTTCTTGTGAGCTTCCTGTGTCTGAATCGAAAAGACCGTCCGAATTAAAGAAATCATCGCGATCGCTGGCTGGCATTGCAGGTATTGTGGCGATCGCCACTCTGGTTAGTAAAGTCTTTGGGCTGGGTCGTCAAATACTAGTGGCGGCTGTGTTTGGGGTAGGGTCGGCATACGGCGCTTATCAGTTCGCTACGATCATTCCTAGCTTTTTCTTGATCTTGCTGGGTGGAATTAACGGCCCGTTCCATAGCGCTATGGTCAGTGTTCTCGCCAAGAAGGATAAGCGCGAGGCGGTGCCAGTAATCGAGACGATTTCTACATTAGTGGGACTGGTCATGCTGGTGTTAACGGCGATCGTAGTAGTATCCGCGCCGCAGCTTTTGACCTTAGTAGCACCAGGCTTGGCTGAGAAAGAACCGCTGGTGCGAGAAATCGCGATTCATCAACTGCGAATTATGGCTCCGACGGCGTGGTTCGCGGGCATGATTGGTATTGGCTTTGGGGCTTTGAATGCAGCGGATGTATATTGGTTGCCCTCTATCAGTCCATTGCTGTCGAGCGTGACGATTGTAGTAGCAGTGGGAGGGCTAGCATTTTGGCTAGGGAGTCAAGTCAGTGATCCCCAGTACGCTTTGCTGGGCGGTAGCGTTTTGGCTGGGGCATTTGTGGTGGGGACGGTGTTGCAGTGGGTGGCACAAGCGATCGCCCAAAAGCAAGCAGGCTTGGGCGGCTTCCGGCTTCGCCTTGACCTTAAAAACCCTGTAGTTAAAGATGTTTTAACAGTCATGGGTCCTGCGTTATTTGCCTCAGGAATGCTGCAAATCAACGTTTACACCGACATGTATTTCACGTCTTATTTAGAGAAACCTTCCGCTGCGGTATCGGCTCTAGATTACGCCAATCTGCTCGTGCAGACTCCTCTAGGGATTCTTTCTAACGTGATTTTGGTGCCATTGCTGCCCGTTTTCTCTCAACTTTCTGATCCGCAAAACTGGGGGGCACTGAAGCAACGAATTCGTCAAGGGATATTGATTACGGCGATCGTTATGCTGCCCCTGAGCGGTCTCATGATTTCTCTCTCGACTTCTATTGTCCGGGTAGTCTACCAACGCGGCGCATTTCAAACAGAAGCCTCACAACTGGTTGCAACCGTGCTGATTGCCTATGCGATAGGAATGTTTGTTTATCTGAGCCGGGATGTTTTAGTGCGGGTTTTCTATGCGCTGGGTGATAGCGATACGCCGTTCAAGATCAGCCTGGTTAACATTTTCTTGAACGCGCTGTTTGATTATTTGCTGCTGCCCTTTGGCGTACAGGGTTTGGTTTTGGCAACCGTGAGCGTCAATGTTCTTTCAGTAATTGCGTTAACTTATTTTCTGAATCGACGGCTTGGGGGTTTGGCTTGGCGATCGTGGGCTGCGTCTATCTGTGGATTAACCTTAATCAGTATCCTTTCGGGCGTAACCAGTTGGGGCATATTAACGATGCTGCAAAATGGGTGGAGCGCCCAAAACTTTTTGATTCAAGTCTTACAGCTTGCGATCGCAGGAGCCGCAGGCTTGTTAACGTTTAGTCTCATGGTGAGCCAGTTTAGGCTACCTGAGGTGGAACTGTTTACACAACAGATTCGGCAGCGACTAGGACGATAGAAAAAGATAACAAAGGCGGGCATCTAACCCGCCTTCTTCGTTAATTTTGTCGATTTGCCTGTAATTCAGCAGTTCGCACTGATACTTGCTGCGTATTACTACCTCGTTGCACAGTTACTCGCAACGGCTGTCCTAGCTTGCTCTTATCTACTAGGTTTTGCAACTGATCTGCGGTAGCCAGGGGTTGTCCATCAATTTGCGTGACGACATCCCCCCGTCGCAATCCTGCCAAAGCTGCCGGAGAATTTGGAACAATGCCTGCAACCAGAACACCATTGATTTCGGGAAGTTGGATGACTGCATTAGGGTCACTGTTATTTTGCTTGGCTAGTTCGGGGGTGAGGGTGGCAATTTGAACGCCTAAGTAAGGATGACTGACTTTTTCGCCTCGCGCTAACAGCGACGTGATTTCTTTCGCTTTGTTGATGGGAATGGCGAACCCAATCCCCATGGCATTGGCTCGGATGGCGGTGTTGATGCCTATCACTTCGCCTTGTTCGTTGAGCAAGGGACCACCAGAGTTGCCAGGATTAATGGCTGCGTCAGTTTGAATGAAATCTAAGCGCTTTTCGGGGATGCCTGCGGTCACGCTAGGACGATTGAGAGTACTGACAATGCCCAGAGTGACTGTGTTGTCGAGTCCGAAGGGGTTACCAACGGCGATCGCCCAATCGCCCACTTCTACCTGATCCGAGTCTCCTAGGTCTGAGGTTGGCAATCCGCCGCCCTGCACCTGAATTTTGACCACTGCCAGATCGGTCACTTCGTCAGCACCTTTAACTTCGCCCTTAAATTTTCGTCCATCTTTCAGCGTCACGGTCACTTGATCAGCCCCATTGACAACATGGGCATTGGTCAAAATAGTGCCCGTCGCATCGACAATAAAGCCCGATCCTTGCCCTTGTAAATGTTCTTCATAGGGGGCATCGGGAACCATGCCATCATTAAAGAAGCGGCGAAAGAACGGATCGTTGAAAACCGGATCGGGGTTGCGAGTGATGGTGCGCTCGGTGTCAATGCGGACAACGGCTGCCCCTACTCGCCTAACAGCAGCAGCAACAAAGCTGCCGCCTTTAGGAGTAGGGGCAGAAGCTGGCACCTGAGGATAGGCTGTGGGTTGCAACGCGATCGCAGGGGCGATCGTCGAAACAGGTTCAGCCCAGCTAGGTAAAGCCTGTAAGGGATTAAGCGCTAATAGCGCACCTAGAAAAATTGCCAATATGCGAGTGATCATTTGCAAACCAACCCAAGAAAACGGATAGAACGGTGAAGCAGAGTGAACAGGCACTCTTTCGTCCAATTTTAGAAGAAGGTTTCTAATTTTTGCCAAGGGGCGATCGGTGGGGTTACCCGCATTTATAAGCATCGTTTTAGCTCGATCGCTCTAGCTTAGACGAGTTGTGCATTCTAGCAATAGCCTTTGATTGATCAAGGCATGGGGTTGAATTTCGAGGGCACGTCGAAACGCATGAATGGCTTCGGTATACTCGCCCAGAGCCGCGTGGCATAGTCCAATACCGTGGAGTGCACCAAAATGAACCGGATTTAGCGCTGCGGCTTGCTGACAGTCTTTAAGAGATTTACGATAGCGTTCGGTCAAATAGTACAGCACTGCCCGACGGTTCCAGGCTTCGGCAAAGTCGGGCTGATCCTGAATCAGATCGGTTAAGACCGTTTCGGCTTTAACGAATTCTCCTGCATCTAGATGAACTTGACTTTGTTCAATAATTTCTAGCCCATAAGCGCCTTTTTGGTGAAACCAAATTCGCCAGAGTTCTACGGTCGCTTTTTCTCGGATGCCTTCGTCTGGATTCTTAAGATCTTCTAGAAGGGCATTGATGGGAGCGTTGTTCATGAGGAAGGAAAATATCTAGAGATGGGGTTAATTCATCCAATGTACAACTTCCGCTATTTTTTGTTGTCTCCTTTATAGATGCTCAGAACGCGAACCATGGCGCTCCGAGTCATAGGAGTGTGAGGCGCGATTTTACCCGAATCGAGGGGAAGAATGCCAGATTGAAGAGACATGGCGATCGCGCTTCTATCTGCCTTAGGAATCTGAACAGCATCTGGATAGCGACTGAGAATAGCCTTCACAGTGGATTCGGGTAAAGGCTTTTCTCCTTGGGCTTTTGCCAAAATGGCTAGCGCTTCAGTTCTAGGAACAGGTTGGCTAGGATGAAACTTGCCTTGGCGATCGCAGGTCATGATGCCGCGACTTAAGACAGTTTGAATTTCTGAATGTGCCCAGTAAGATTCTGGAACATCTTGAACCTTAGCCTGACTAATTTGAGAAAAAGGGCGAAGCCGAAATTCTTTGACCAAAAGTTGAGCCAACTCAGCCCGGCTTAAGGGCGGATCAGCAGGCACTTTGTCTGAGGCAAGTAAAGTTTTGGACGCTGGGCTAATTAGTTTAGATAAAGACCCTTCAGGCTGGGGTTGCACCTGTGCGACTGCCGACACACCCACTAGTAATACCGTGAGGGAAATTGCACCAATTAATCGTTCCATAGTCTTCACTCCACAACACCACTTACATTCCTCTGCTACCCATTGCAATCAACAGTCCGTTTGCTTAGTTATCCGGAAATGGAACTGAACCTAGTTCAACTTTGTTATGCAATGACTAATCGAGAATTGGGTGAAGGCTGTGACAGTATTTAGGCTGGAACCTAGCGTACAAAACAAGCTACTACAAAGATTCTGCGGCGATCGTCCTCAATGCTGAAAACATCCTTAAAAATTAGGATTAATCTGCTTGACTAAATGCTCTAGTTCAGGCAAGATTAGGCGCTCAACTGCAAGACGTACGGCAGGAGTTGAGCCAGGAATTGAGAAAATCAGCTTAGACTGGCAAACGCCTGCGACAGCCCGTGATGCGATCGCCCGTGAGCCAATTTCTGCATAGCTGAGCCAGCGAAAGAGTTCACCGAATCCAGGGAGCGTTTTATCAAGAGAACGGGCGATCGCATCATAAGTTGTATCTCTAGGCGCAATACCCGTACCGCCATTAAAGATCAATGCTTCCACATCAGAGCGCTGGCAGAGGGCTTGAATTAGGGCTTGAATCTGCGTTGGCTCGTCTCGAACCAAGGCGTAATCCACTACCTCATGCCCGGCATTTTGCAACAACAATTGAATCATCTGACCGCTGCTATCTGTCTCGGCAGAGCGAGTATCGCTAACCGTAATGACCGCACAGTTGACCCTCAGCGGTTGAACATCAGGATGGGGAATAGGAGCCATAGCAAGTCCTGTTAAATTCACCATTGCCCTAAACTTTCGCCCCTTAAGAGCAAAAGTTTAGGGGGTTATGCGAGTAGATATCGACCAGGTTTAACCTTTCTCCAGACCGTTTTCCGCTGCATAGCGATCCATAAACCGGATAAACCGCTCCCATTCAGCCGTGCTTCTCATGACATAGAGCGCTTCCAAAGCTTCGGGTTGACCGTTGACATACTTGGCATTGACTTCTCTGGTGGTGATTTCTCCTTCCTCATCAATCATGTACATGCCAGTAATTGAAACCGCACTGTCATCTTCAAAAGCTTTGGGTTTCTCAAAATAAAATGTGGCAGTGCCGTTGGTACCGTCCTTCGAGCGGGTGAGCCGCACATCGGGGATTATTTCTTCTGCAATACCTCTAGAAAATTGAATTTCAGCCATGACTGCTCCTTTAAACTGCGCTTAATCCATCTTCCCATTTTTCCACCTCGCATAGTCTTGAACTATGATCAGTTTTAATTCGGTAGTGCTAAATTGCATTTCTCCGAGCATTTTCAGGTTCGTGCTTTCATTCAGCAATGCCTCAATCCTTGCAGCGGAGTAGTCATGGTTGCAGTTGTTATCGGTATTAATCTGCTAATTGCTACGGGATGTTGGTACGTGGCTTGGCGGGTCTGGAAATTGCGATCGGCACTCTCGAAAGCAGCAGACGCACTCGTTGCAGCCGAACGGGCTACGCATCGTGTGTTGAGCGGTGCACCTCAAGGCATTGGCAAGGGAGAAACTGGCGTTTATCAGTTGCGGCAGCAGTATCGGCTCTTGGAGGTGAAGTTGCTGCGAGTTCAACAAATTTTGAAGTTACTAGGTTTGGGGCAATTGGTGTGGCAGTGGTATGGCAAGAAGCTGCCCCTGTCGAGTCAGTCACTGTCGAATCAGTCACTGTCGAATCAGTCACTGTCAAAGCAGTCACCGTCGAAGCAAGCCGCACGTGGCGCTTCAAAGACTGGCTTAGCGAAGTCTCAAAAACCGTCTTTTTGAGAAAAAAATAGATCTAAATCGGTCGTCCGTGCCAAGATTCAATACTCTATAGGTATGGGCTGAGATATATGTGCTGTTTGGCGGGGAATAGATAATGTCAGATAACCGTTCTGGATCATCAGGATCGTTTGTTGGAGGTTTGTTTGTTGGCGCTATTGTAGGAGCCGTAGCAGGTTTATTGGTGGCTCCAAAAACTGGACGGGAAACTCGGCAGTTGATTAGAAAATCGGCGGATGCGTTGCCCGAACTAGTTGAAGATTTGTCGAGTAGTGTGCAATTGCAAGCCGATCGCCTCTCTGAAACAGCAGTTCGTAACTGGGATGGAACGCTAGGACGGTTGAAAGAAGCGATCGCGGCTGGCGTTGAAGCAAGCCAACGAGAAGTACAAGATATTTCTGAGTCGCGCTTAAAGGTCGAAGGGCGATCGCCAATTCGTGATTCTGGCGTGAGGTAGTCTGCTGTGATTGATCCTGTGTTTTGGTTAGGGGTCTCTATCCTTTTTGTGGCAGTGAGCATTGCTGCGGTATTGGTGGCGGCAATGCCTGCATTCCGAGAGCTCGCCCGCGCGGCTCGGAGCGCCGAAAAGTTGTTCGACACGCTTAACCGTGAATTTCCGCCCACCCTCAAGTCGATCCGAGATACAGGCGCTGAAATTAGCAGCCTCACCGATGACATGAGTGAGGGAGTTCAAGGCGCAGGGCGGGTGGTGCAGCAAGTTGATCAAAGCATTAGCGGCGTGAAGCAGAAGACAGAAGTTACGACTCGTAGCATCGTGAGTGGAGTCAAGGCAGCTTGGAAAGCGTTCAGCCGCCCTGACCCTGCTGGCGCAAAGACTATTGATCCCGATAGCGACGATGACCGATCGGAAGATATTAAAGATCCGCCCCGTTTGATTGCTAACACCAGACCTACTGTAAAGATTGAAACTGTAGAGATTGGAGAAGACGTAGCTGAGAAACTCGTGAATTCTTCTCAGGAAGCCGAAATAGCGCTATCTAATTATTCTGATTCGGTTGCAAAGCTAAGTGAGGAGCTAGAGGATATCCGCGATCGCTTAACTCATGAGAAAAATTGAGATGTCTTCAGCTAACTCCATCCATGCCATTCGAGGAGCGTTTCTTGATTTTGTTGATGATCCATTTTATGTCTCTGAGCTAGAAAGCGTTCGGTATATTGCCGACGGACTACTGGTGATTGAAGCAGGGGCGATCGCCGCTTTTGGAACTTATGCTGACCTGCATCCTCAGTATGTTAATGTACCTGTAACCGCTTACCCTGGCAAGCTGATCATGCCAGGATTTATTGACACCCACATTCATTTTCCGCAGCTTGAAATGATTGCGGCTTATGGAGAGCAGCTTTTAGAATGGCTTAATCAATACACGTTTCCAACTGAAGAAAAATTTAAAGATAGAGATTACTCACAGAAAATTGCTTCGCTGTTTTTAGACGAACTGCTAAAAAACGGTACAACAACAGCATTAGTATTTGCGACGGTTCATCCTCAGTCGGTCGATGCCTTTTTTGAGGAAGCCAGTCGTCGGAATTTGCGCATAATTGCAGGCAAAGTGCTGATGGATCGGCACGCCCCCGCAGCTTTGACCGACACGCCTGAAAGTGCCTATCAAGACAGCAAAAAATTGATCCAAAAGTGGCACGGTCAGGGACGTTTGCTTTATGCCATTACGCCTCGGTTTGCCATTACTTCGACTGATGAGCAATTGCAGTTAGCCGGAAAGCTGCTGCAAGAATTTCCAGAGGTTTATTTGCATACCCATCTCTCTGAAAACCCAAAAGAGGTGGAATGGGTGGCAGAACTGTTTCCCGATCGCCGAGGTTATTTAGATGTTTATGATCAGGCAGGACTGGTTGGCAAAAAGTCAGTGTTCGCTCATGGGGTGCATTTAACCGATGCAGAGTTTCAACGCTTATCTGAAGCTAAAGCGACCCTGGCGTTTTGTCCTACGTCCAATCTATTTTTGGGGAGTGGATTGTTTAAGCTGCATCAGGCAAAGGCGATCGCTCAGCCCGTGAAGGTGGGACTGGGCACTGATGTGGGTGCAGGAACTAGCTTTTCCATGTTACAGACTGCCAGCGAAGCCTACAAAGTATCGCAGTTGCAAGGGCGATCGCTGTCTGCGTTTAAGGCGCTCTTTTTGGCGACGCTGGGCGGGGCACAGGCGCTTTCTCTAGAAGACAAGTTGGGAAATTTTCAGCCTGGAAAAGAGGCGGATTTTATTGTGTTAGACCCACAAGCCACGCCGCTAATGACCATTCGGAATGCTGAGATGCCTGCGCAGTCTTTAGAAGACCTGGCTAAAACCGCTTTTGGCATGATGATTTTAGGAGACGATCGGGCAATTCATGCGGTTTATATTGCTGGAGACTTGGCTTACGCGATCGCTGACTCACAGAATTAGATTGCAGGATCATGTAGATTGCAACATTCTAAGATTCCGGGATCATTAACGTTGCTCCGTTTTAATCACTCTTGTATGATTAAAATAATATTAACGTTAAAAAATGTAACGAATCCTCTCATGTTTCGTTACCTGAGTAACTGATTCGTATTCACCTTAGAGAAGCTGCTGATTTGTTCATGTCAAAATCCCCTTTTCACAACCTTTTCAAGATTCTTGTTGCTTTTGCATTAGTCGTTACGACTTGGGCGATCGCTCCGGCGGCTGAAGCGTACGACAACCCAGATTTATTACCCACTTCGCCCACGCTAATCATTGACTTAGCTAATTCCTTAACAGCGATTCAGCAGGACAAGCTCGATCAGCAACTCACAGATTTCGAAACTGAGACAGGCTGGAAGCTAAGAGTATTAACTCAGTTCGATCGGACTCCGGGTCGAGCCGTGAAAGATTTTTGGGGATTGGATGAGCGTAGCGTCATGGTGATTGCCGACCCACGCGGCGGCAACCTATTGAGCTTTAGCGTCGGAGATGCGCTCTACAATTTAATGCCACGCACCTTCTGGATTGAGTTGCAAACTCGCTACGGCAACCAATTCTTTGTTCGAGATAACGGTGAAGATGGTTCAATTTTGGGCGCTTTAGAGTCAATTAAGACATGTTTACGTCAGGGAGGATGTCAATTTGTTCCAGGCTTGCCGAGAGAACAGTGGATTCTGACCCTAGTGACCTCAGTCTTGGGAGGCGTAATTTGTGGTTTTGCGGCTCAACCTCGTGATGGAAAGCTTTTTTCTTGGCAGTGGGCGCTGCTTTTTTCTCCTTTATGGGGCATTTTGTTTATTGCGTTCGGTATTGGTCCGGTGGTATCACGAACTTCTGAGTGGGTGCCATTGGTGCGGAATATTGCTGGGTTTGTGTTAGGGGCGTTGGTTGCATATTTATCACCAATGTTGAATTCTTCTTCGCCTTCTGAAACGTAAATTGGGCAACAAGGGTAATAAACTGGGGATTGATTCCATTCGTCCCCTGTTGCGTTATGAAGTCTCGCTCTTTCTTTTCGGCGCTGGCATTGGCTGTGATCATTCTGCTAGGGGTGGGTGCGGGTGGTGCTTACTGGTTAGCAAGTAGTTCGCCACTGGGCGGAAAGATCAGTTCTCCTGGAATGCCGTCAGCAGCGATTTTTATGTCGAGGCGATCGCCCATTGTTGCCTCGTTTTTTGGCAATCCCGATCGCTTAATTTCAGGCGGACTAGTCTTTACGCCGCCAACTCAACGCCGAGCCATGCAAACAGAGTTTAAGCAGTTTCAAAATAGCTTGCTGGCGGATACCCATTTGAATTACTCCCATGATATTCAGCCCTGGGCAGGCGATGAGATGACTTGGGCGTGGACGGCGACAGATTTGGATCGAGACAGTGACAATGGTCAGCAGCCCGGATATTTGGTAGCGATCGCCACTGATAAACCGGAGCAAGCTCAGGAATCTTTAGAAAGATTTTGGCAGAAACGAGTCGCTAAGGGAGCCGATTTAGTAGCCGAGCAATATCTCGGTGTGCCAATTGTTTATGGTGCTGAGTCTTTGGCGAGTGCAGTAGTGGGCGATCGCTTTGTTCTATTCGCTAATCATCCTAAGGTATTGCGCGATGCTCTCAACAATGCCCAAGTTCCAGAGCTAAACCTAAGCAACAGCAAAGTTTATCAACAAATTACGACAAACTTACCCGCTGAATCCTTGGGCTTGATGGTCATTAATCTGCCCCAGTTGGCAACTGTAGGAGGGAACTCGTTACCGCTTAACCCGCTGTATGACTGTCTAGTGATGACTGCGAAGTTAGCTCCACAAGGATTACTGGCAGACGCAACGCTTCTGTCTACAACAGGAACAACGGCTGAGACAACCATTACGCAACCTGCTCTGTCTGCTCCTGTCGATGCCCTGAAGTTTATTCCAAAAGGCTTAGTCACGGCTGCGGGAACGAATGTTAAGCAGGTTTTGGCACAGTTTGAAACTGATTTAGTCGGCTATGAAACGATCGCCAAGTTATTGCAACAGCCCATTGCCAAGCTTGAAAAACAGTGGAATATTAGCCTTTCAGAGGACGTGCTGAGTTGGATGCCAGGAGAGTATGCGCTGGGAATGTTGCCTCGTTCTGAAGGGACGAATGATTGGATATTTGTCACGCGGCAATCGGCTGAAACGACTGAGGGGTTGAAGCGTCTGAATGCGATCGCTCAAACTCAGGGCATTAGTTTAGGATCTGTGCCACTAGGCGAAACAAAAATTACTGCCTGGACAACCTTGCAAACCGTTCCTAAGCCCCGTGCTAATTCCCCAAAAAACGCCGCATCTAAGCTAATGACCATTCAAGCTAAAGTTGAGGGTGTTCACGCCAGCGTCAATGGCTACGAAATTTTTGCTACTTCTCTAGAGGCAATGGAGCAAGCAATCCAGGCTGCCCAAGCGCCTGTGGCAGAAGATAGGCAGCGGGCGATCGCCGCCTTAGCACCGCGCAATAACGGCTATTTGTTTTTAGATGAAGGCGCTTTGCAGATGTGGGGGCGATCGTTTGCCGATATCTCGGAGCACTCGCCTCAAGATATTTCCAAAAAAGTTCAGATCTTGTTAGATCATGTCGCATCAGCCACTCTCAGCAATTATGGAAGTGACGCTCAGGGGCAGCATAATGGCGTATTCGTTCAGTTGAAAAGATAACCTTGGTGCTTTCTCACCCTAGGAACGCTGTGCTGCTGAGATAGTTCAAGCTATCTCAACGGCTCTTAAAAACTCCTCCGCTGTGACTATCTTCACCTTACGAAATGGATTAAGTACCAGCAAATCTTTATCGCCGCTGACAATATACCCTGCTTGTCCGTTCAATGCCAGTTCCAGAACCTTATCATCTTTCGGATCGCGACATTCTTGTACCTTTTCAGTAACCTCAACTAGTGTTGCTCGTTCAACGAACGTTTCCAAGAACTCATCCTGTTCTTCACTTGTTACAAAGCGATTGAATTTCTCTCGTCCAAGCACGTTGCTAAGTTCTTCCAATAACTCAAGCGAAAACAGAACTTCCCCCTGTTTCAGAGCATACCGAAGTGCTTTCGAGGGATTACCACTACTAAACAGCAATGAACTCACAATCACATTTGTATCGAAAACATAACGCACCTTACCGCTCATTCAAAACTGAGTCCAAAATTTCTGGAGTCAACCCTCGCTCCTCTGCCTTCTGGCTGATGTCATCCATGACTTCTTCTAGTGCCCTTTTCTCACGAGTCGCCTGGGTCAATCTTAAGCTGAGCAACGTCTCAATTTTACGCCTTTGCTCTTCCGATGCAGTTTCAAAGATGTGAGCAGCTTCTAGATTAACATGAACGATAATGGGTTTTGTTTCCATGGTCTGAATAGGTTAGGAAGTTTTAGATTTAATACAGCATCAATCTTCTCTGGTGACAATGCCACTCTAGCTTGTAATGCAGCATATCACCATCGCCTCACTCTCCAATCTTAGAAAGTTCAAGCAAAAATAATTTCTTCAACCAAAAACCTCCCTAGAGCATTGGCGCACTCAACCCTGTAAGCGGCTGATTCTGCTGGGTTGCCTTTAGCCCTTTACTTTGGATCAGTACACCAAAGTTGCCTAACCCCATGGGGTTCATGAGGGCATGGAGAGATTCGCGACGGCGGAGGATGTCTTGCAGAGATTGGTCAGAGCTAGAAAGAGCAGCAAGGCGATCGCCCAGACCCAGCGCCATTAAAAATAATCCTTGTTGGGTGCGTTCCATATTCTGTAACCCAAACTGTTCACCCCACCGTTCCAATGCTGTGAAATTAACGTGAGCAGTAATGTCCTGTCGCCCGATCGCTAGGTATGGATCATCATGGTGTGCGTGTTGGTAATAGCACTGTAATGTTCCTTGAGTGCGAGTTGGGCTGTAGTAACGTTGGGCAGAGTAACCGTAATCAATCGTTAAGAGATAACCTTGATGGAGGCGATCGCTCACCGACTCTAGCCAGTCCAATGCTTGCAAATTGACTTCGCTACGATAGCCTTCAGGATAGGATTGAGCAGTTAAATTCACGTTCACTCTCTCGAAATACTCTGTCAATTTTGGGGTAGAAAGTTCTCCAATTGTTTCCTGAAAAGAAGTTCCAAGGTAGATCTCTTGCAGTGTTTTACCGACTCGCACCACTCGATGAACAGGAAAAGCATCGACTAACTCATTCGAGAAACAGCAGCCTACGATCGAATCGTTAGGGATCTCTTCCCAAGTTTGCCAGGTTAGACTTCCCCATGATTCAGCAAACTTCCCGAATCGGCGCTGTTGCTCTGCGGCTAGGGCAGGCGATTTTTCGATAATGATATACTGTAGTGCTTCAAAGCAGGCAAAATGGTATTTATGAAGATAACGAAGAATGTCTTGGACGAGTAGCCCTTGTCCGGCTCCCATTTCGATTAAGGTAAACGGATTAGGGCGCTCTAGGATTTCCCACATTTGGACAAATTGTTGGGCTAGAAGTTCGCCGAAGTCAGAACCCAGGTGAGAAGAAGTCAAGAAATCGCTTTGAATTCCTTCTCCTGATTGATTCGTAGCATAGTAGCCCTGCTGCGGATGATAAAGGGCTAGATCCATAAATTCAGCAAAAGTAATTCTTTGCTCAGATCTCTTGGCAATCTGCTCAGCAATTATTTTACAGAGAATTGAATTACTTTCTGCAATCTCCATTACTATCTCCCGTCCTATCTAGCTTCCTAGCGTAGTATCTTTTGTTCTTCTTGAAGTGAATTCAGGGGAATTAAAAAAGCAGGACAACGATCTGCCCTGCCCTTCCATCAATTAAGTGAGATTCTAAGTAAGAGTCAATGAATCATCCAAAAGCTCTTAAGCTAGAGCCTCTGCTCCACCGACAACCTCTAAAATCTCCTGAGTAATTGCCGCCTGACGAGCCTTGTTATAGGTCAATGTCAAGCTTAGGATGAGTTCCTTTGCATTCTCGCTGGCATTATTCATGGCTGTCATCCGAGCCGCCAATTCACTTGCCGAAGACTCCTGTAGCGCCCGCAATAGTTGATTATTCAAATACAGCGGCAACAATGCGTCCAAAATTTGAGTGGGATCTTGCTCAAAAATCATGTCTTTAGGCAGCGGTTTAGGCGCGCTTGCCTCCACTTTATCCCGTTCTACCACAAACGTTCCGCCCCGACTGGTCAGCCGGAAGATCTCGTCGTCTGCCACTTCTAACCCTTGAGGATCTAGCGGCAGAAGGGTTTGAATGACTGGGCGAGAACTGACCAGAGATACAAATTTGGTGTAGATTAACTCCACCCGATCGACTGACTCAGACAAGAAGAGTGATAGCAGTTCGTCAGCAATCTTGGAGGCATCAGCCGCCGAGGGAACCTGATCCAAATTCATAAAAGATGCGCTAATGGGCTGGTCTCGGCGTTGAAAATACTGGGTAGCTTTGCGCCCGACCAATACAAATTTGTAGTCGATACCCTCTGCTTTTAGTTCATTCGCCCTAGTTTCAGCGCGTTTGATGATGCTGCTGTTATAGCCACCGCACAAGCCTCGATCGCCCGAAATCACTAAAATGCCCACCGACTTAACTTCCCGCTTTCGCAGCAAAGGCAAGTCAGCATCTTCAAACTGAAGCCGAGCTTGCAAGCCATAAAGAACTTGCGCCAAGCGATCGGCAAAGGGACGAGTGGCTGTGACTTGCTCTTGAGCGCGGCGCACCTTGGCAGCCGCAACCAATCGCATTGCTTCTGTAATTTTTTTAGTATTCTTGACCGAATCGATGCGATCGCGAATTGCTTTGAGATTTGCCATAGTTTTAATTCCTCAGATCGCAGTCATGGGCGGTCTAGCGATCGCCCATAAGCTAACAGGGTTACACAGATGCCAGGAAGGTCTTTTTAGATTCAGCGATCGCTTCTTTCAAAACGGATTCCGCTTCATCGCCCAGCTTTTTCTCACTGGCAATCAATTCACCGTACTTGGGCTTGCTGTTCTTCAGATAATCGCGCAGAGATTTCGTATAGCTGGTCACCTGCTCAACCGGAACATCATCCAAATGACCGTTGATGCCAGCATAAATAATGGCGACTTGTTCCGCGACTGACAGCGGGGAGTACTGAGGCTGCTTCAAAATTTCCCGTAGACGCTGACCCCGTGCAAGCTGGTTTTGAGTCGTTTTGTCCAAGTCAGAAGCAAACTGAGCGAATGCTTGCAACTCGTCAAACTGAGCCAACTCTAGCTTTACCTTACCCGACACCTGCTTCATGGCTTTGGTTTGTGCCGCAGAACCAACTCGGGATACCGAAATACCAGGATTCACTGCGGGACGCTGACCGGAGTTGAAGAGGTTGGAGGACAGGAAGATTTGACCGTCTGTGATCGAAATAACGTTGGTAGGAATGTACGCCGAAACGTCCCCCGCTTGGGTTTCTACAATAGGTAACGCGGTCATACTGCCTTCGCCTAGTTCAGGGCTGAGCTTAGCGGCACGCTCTAACAAACGAGAGTGAAGATAGAACACATCGCCAGGATACGCTTCACGACCGGGCGGACGACGGAGCAGCAAGGACATTTGGCGGTAGGCTTGGGCTTGCTTCGACAAGTCATCATAAACCACTAGGGTTGCTTGACCTTTGTACATGAAGTACTCAGCTAAGGTTGCGCCTGTGTAGGGAGCCAGGTATTGCAGCGCGGCAGGGTCGTTAGCGTTGGCGGCGACGACGATGGTGTAGTCAAGAGCGCCCTTTTCCCGAAGCACGTCAGCGACTTGAGCAACGGTTGAAGTCTTTTGACCGATCGCCACGTAAACGCAAATAACGCCTGTGCCTTTTTGGTTCAGGATGGTGTCAACCGCGATCGTCGTTTTCCCAGTTTGGCGATCGCCAATGATTAACTCTCGCTGTCCACGACCAACCGGAATCATCGCGTCGATCGCGGTGATTCCGGTTTGCATCGGTTCATAAACCGACTTCCGTTCAATAATGCCAGGAGCCGGAGACTCAATCAGGCGACTTTCGCTACAGACGATTTCGCCTTTGCCATCAAGGGGACGAGCCAGCGCATCCACAACGCGACCAATCATCGCATCGCCCACAGGAATAGAAGCAATTTTGCCTGAAGAGGTAACGGCGCTTCCCTCTTGGATGCCTAAGCCAGTGCCCATTAACACCGCACCGACGTTGTCTTCTTCCAAGTTGAGCGCGATGCCGACTGTGCCATCTTCAAAATCGAGTAGCTCACCCGACATGGCGTTTTCCAAACCGTAGATGCGGGCGATGCCGTCTCCAACTTGGAGCACTGTACCCACATTGGCAGTTTTTACGCCTTGGTCGTACTGCTCAATTTGCTGTTGAATAATGCTGCTGATTTCATCAGGTCTGATACTAATTGCCATAGGTAACTCTCTCGAATGAAAAGATTAAGGACAGAGAAGACTGGGTTAGCCTGCACCGAGGCGCATTGTGATCCGGCGAAGCTGGGAGCGAAGGCTGGCATCAATGACTTGAGAGCCAACTTTGATGATGACACCCCCAATTAGGTCAGGATCGATTCGGGTTTCAAACTCAACTTGAGAAGCCTGGGTCATTGCCAAAACTTGATGGCGAATGGATTCGCGCTGTTCATCAGAAATTTCGACGGCTGAGGTAACTTCTGCCAAAACGGTTTTCTGAAGTTGGCGCAACAGGACGCGGAACTGTTGACAAATATTTTCTAAGAAAGTAATCCTGCCGCGATCGACCAATACCAAAAGAAATTTTAACGTGAAGGGGTGAATCTGAGAGCCAAGCGCCTGGCTGAGAACGGCTTTTTTGGCTTCGACCCCCACAAGGGGACTTTCTACACAGGCAAGGAACTCAGGAGAATCTTTGAGCAACCCTAAAATACCAGCCATGTCCTCACCAATTTGATCCACCAGATTGTTGGACTGGGCAAGAGACATAATTGCCTGAGCATAAGGCTCGGAAATTTCAGCCGCCATTAAACCAGACTTCATGAAGCACCTCCCATCATGGCAATACTGCGATCGACGAGTTGCTTTTGGGTATCGGCACTCAGTCCAGAGTTAAGTTGAGCTTCTACTTTTTCCAGGGCTAGGGCAGCGACGCGCTGGCGCAATTCGGTCATGACCCTTTCCTGTTGAGAGTTGAGGTCCTGAGCCGCAGAGGCTTTCAAACGCTCAATGTCTTGAGCAGATTGAGCCATGATTTCTGCTCTGGCCACCTGGGCGCTGGCTTCGGCATCCGTTTTAATGCGTGTAGCTTCAGTTTTGGCTTGTGCTAGCTTTTGCTGTTGGCTAGCAAGGGCAGCAGAGGCTTCCTGCTTGCGTTTTTCGGCATCTTTGATAGCGAGCTCGATTTGCGATCGCCGCTCAGCCAATGTTTTGCCCAAAAAGTTACGAGCCAGGTAGACGACCACTCCTAGCACGATCGCCAGGTTGATCAGGTTCGTATCTAAAATATTGAGATTAAGCCCAAAGCCTGCTTCTTCGGCTGTGGCAGCAGTTAGTAATATGAGCGTCCCCATGGTTTCCATCTAACGAGTTACTGTGCTGTATCCGAACAATTACATTCAAATTAATTAAAGACCTGTGACCCTAACAGCTTCTCCAAGATCTGACGGCTCAGACCATCAACCTGCTGTTCCAGCGACTGCATCGCCGCCGCTTTTTGCTGGTCTAGCTCTTGCTGCACTTGTTCGCGCTGTGCCTGAGCTTCTTTTTGGGCTTCAGCAATTTGGGCTGCCGCAATTTTCTGAGCTTCTGCCTCGGCATTGGTAATCACTAACTGAGACTGCCGACGGGTATCCGCTAGCTCTTTCTCATACTGCTTTGCCAAGTTCTCGGCGTTTGCCAACCGCTCTTGAGCGCCTGTCTGGGTAGAACGGATGTAACCATCGCGATCGTCCAATGACTTCATCAAGGGCTTGTAAAAAACTGCGTTTAGCGCAACCATCAGCAACAAAAACTGTACCGCCATCAAGGGAAGAGTGGCATCAAAATCAAACATTTTTTGCCTCCTGGGCGATTGCGCTTTCTACAGTGACTCTGTCTTGTGTCATATCTTCCTACGTTCTGCACTGGGGACGAAATGCGCCCCCAGTGCAAATTTATCCTATGCGAAAGGGTTGGCAAACAGAAGCACCAATGCAATAACCAAACCGTAGATAGTCAAAGATTCCATGAACGCCAGAGTCAACAAGAGCGTACCGCGAATCTTGCCTTCAGCTTCAGGCTGACGAGCAATGCCTTCAACCGCGCTGCTTGATGCATTACCTTGACCAATACCAGGACCGATCGAAGCCAGACCAATTGCCAAGGCGGCAGCAATAACGGAAGAAGAAGCAACTAATGGATCCATGATTTTTTCCTTTCGGGTTGTACAAAATTACAGAGAGAATTGATTCAGTAATCAATTAATTGTTTGCGCAGGAGCTACGCTCTACCGGATGGTCACCATTCCGACGGGAATTGCGAACCAAATCCGAGTCTTGTTTAAGGAACTAGTGTTCCTCATGGGCTTCATCACCATGCCCTTCGAGAGCTTCGTGGATGTATGCACCTGCTAAGGTGGCAAATACTAATGCCTGAATGGCACTAGTAAATAGACCTAGCAGCATGACTGGAATGGGTACGACCAAAGGCACCAACAGAACCAGCACAGCCACGACTAACTCATCTGCCAGAATGTTTCCAAAAAGTCGGAAACTGAGGGAGAGGGGTTTCGTGAAATCTTCTAGGATGGCGATCGGCAACAGAATGGGAGTCGGCTCAACGTACTTGGCAAAGTATCCAAGTCCTCTTTTGCGGAACCCAGCATAGAAGTATGCCAGAGAGGTCAAGAGTGCCAACGCCACAGTCGTGTTGATGTCGCTGGTAGGAGCTGCAAGCTCGCCTACTGGCAGTTTGATTAACCGCCAAGGAAGCAATGCTCCTGACCAATTTGAGACAAAAATGAACAGGAATAAGGTACCAATGAACGGCAGCCAAGGGCGGTATTCCTTTTCACCCAGTTGATTTCTGGCAATGTCTCGCACAAACTCTAGGGCGTACTCCATGAAATTTTGCATCCCTTGAGGCACTCTCTGAATGTTGCGAGTGCCCAGCACCGATGCCGTCAGTAGCAGCCCAATCACAACCCAGCTTGTGATGAAAACTTGTCCGTGGAGCCTGAGTCCACCGAGTTGCCAGTAGAAATGATTGCCTACTTCTAACTCAGCTAAAGGAAACGTTGTAAGGGTATCCAGAAAACTTAGCATTTGCATTCCAAAGGATTGTCCAAATGAGGTGGACACAACAACGTTTCAGCTTGATCGACTAGCCTTCAGTCTTTCAGGTTTAGGAACCCTTCAGGTTTGGGGAGCCGATAAAATCTTCAACGTGTAAACGAGAATCGCTCCTTTAAAGGTGAGGAAACCTAAGAAAATAGGGAGGACTTGCAACTGGTTCCATTGAGATGCAATTACAATCACACCAATCAGTACCGCCAGTTGATTCTTTCCTATTTGTCCTTTCCCTCGACCGAGCTGTTCAACGTTTTTAGCCAACATTCTCAAGTAAACCATACCTGTGCACGCTCCAATCAGGTAATTCAGGGCAATGTTGAGGGAGTAGAAAATCCAGACGGCAATAAAAATGATTGCGGTCAGAATTAACGTCACCACCAACAGGTACTGCTGAAGACTGTAGTACTCCTCCATGGAGGAATTTGGCTCAAGGGGGAGTTCGCCGAGCGGGGCTTGGGCAGTGGTTTCGAGAGAGGATTCTGGCGGGTTCACAATATATATAAAGAGAGCACCAGGGTTGGCAAAAGTCATTTCTGACCCTCAAAAATCATATCATCGCTCGGCAATAATACTTAATACGATCTAGAAGCTCAAGATGTCTGGGTTGGAGCGAGCAAGATGAGGTGTTGGGCAACCAGCGATCGCACTCCCTCTAAATCCAATCCAGCTTCCTCCATCGCTTTCCTAACAGTTTGGGTTCCGTTGGGATTACAGGCTCTCAAAAATTTTACTTCTGCATCGTTTAACTTCACGACCTGATAATCGTAGTTAAACAAGCAGCCGCTCTCCCAGTTATCCATACAAGGACTGCGTTCAGGAATTGCTTCTAGGAGTGCTGAGTCATTGAGCCAGTCATTTTTGGGGAGGGGGGCACGACCTAAAAAGAATTCGTAGTGAGCGATCGTTTCAGGATCGAGGAGTTCAATGAGGCGATAGATCTGGCGATCGCTTAACCCATGCGCTCGTTCCATTAGCTCTGGCGCTTGGCTCAAGAGGCGATCGAGTTGCCACACCTTGGGGTTAGAAAAGCCCATGAATTCTAGTCCCGAAGCGTCAATTAACTCAAAGACTGTCTCAATGTTGTAGTCAATTTCTTGAGGATGGACATACATATCCGCAAAGCATTCATCCTTGTGGTTTTCCATCGACCAGCGATCGCGCTCTCGTTTGACAAGGCGATTATTTTCAGGCAAAGTCGCAAAAATTTTTCGCCCAACTTGTACGCCATCTGCATAGTTACCTTTTTGACTGCCTTGAAGGAGGGCGATCGCTTGTTGCATCAATTTAATTTCCCAGCGTCCTAACTCTCCATAGATAAAGATGTGGAGCAATCCGCCGGGAGCTAACTTTTGGGCTAATGCTTGGATACCCCGAATCGGATCGGGAGTGTGATGCAGCACGCCGACACAATTAATCAGATCAAATTCACCGGGCAGTTGCTCGACATCGAACAAGCTCATTTGATAGAACTCAACGCGATCAGCACCCGATCGCTGACAGCGTTCTTGCGCAACTGCCAAAGTGCCAGCGCTGAGGTCAATGCCAACCACTTGCGCCTGCGGATTAAGGTGAACTAGATATTCTGTCCCAACGCCCGAGCCGCATCCAGCATCAAGAATGCGAATGTCTTGGCGATCGGGCTTTTGTCCGGTGCAAAAACTGTAGGCAGTATTCCAATTCCAACGCCAGTTATAGCCAGGGGGCGGTTCGTCGAGAAGGGGTTCGGGAGGAAAGGGGTAAGTGTCGTAGAGTTTGGCAACTGCTGCGCTAATCGCTTGGGGGTCGGACATATTTTGTAAACTCACACGAAACCAGTAAGAATGAGTTTACCGAAAAGCGAGTTGCCAGTACGTAACCTTTAGAGATGAGGATTCGGGAAGTATGGGGACAGAAGAGCCTAGGGTTTAGGGTTGAGAGTATTGATAGCTTGAACGGCGATCGCAATTTGTTGCACTAATTCTGCGTCTGAGCCTTGATGGTTGAAAAGAATTTTGGTTTCTTTAAGCAGTTCGCTGTGGCCATGAAGGCGATCGCTACAGTAATAGGGTTGAGACAAAGTTTGCTGGGTCATGGGGTTCACTCTAAATAGTACACATGAACTAAGTACTAATGTATCGTAGCTTATTAGAAAGTCAAGCTAGCAAATAGATCCAGAAAACCTATGTCAGCACATCCTGACAAGGTAACGAAACTTAAAGTTCCTCTCAGGCTCGTCCCCCTAATCCCATAAGATCTGTGATATTGAGAAAGACATGGGAATCCAGAGCGTTGGGAAAATACATACTTTTTAATAATTCCAATGTTGGAACCCAAAACGTTTTAAGTTAGAAGTCAAGTCGATCGCCTAGAGTTGGTTCGGACGCTGCGGCTCAATTAGAGGCAGTTTTCCGGCAGTAGCTGTGGGCACATCCAAAATAAATGCAATTTTTATTCAAGGGAGCTTTTGGAATCCAATGAGTGTAAAGGCAAGTGGTGGAAGCTCTGTTGCGCGTCCGCAACTCTATCAAACTGTACCTGTTGCAACCATTTCTCAAGCCGAGCAGCAAGATCGCTTCTTGGGACGTGGTGAGCTGAGCGAACTCTCGGGCTATTTCGATTCAGGTTTGAAGCGGATTGAAATTGCCGCTATCCTCGGTCAAAATTCGGAACTCATTGTTTCCCGGGCTGCCAATCGAATTTTTGTGGGTGGCTCTCCCATGGCTTTCTTAGAAAAGCCTGCTGATGATGCCCCTGTCATGGTGGGTATGGGCGGAATAGCGCTGGATGCCAAAGAAAATATGAAGCTAGGAACAACCACCTATGTTTCTAGCGGCGGTGGCGGGAACGGGCTGTTCGACGGCTTCCGTTCGCTTTTTAGCACGGCTCCTGGGGGTGGGACTCCAGTAGGCTTCCGTCCGATTAACGTGGCGCGCTACGGTCCCCGCAATATGCAGAAATCTCTGCGGGACTTAAGTTGGTTTTTGCGCTATGTCACCTATGCGATCGTGGCGGGTGATCCAAACATCATTGCGGTTAACGTTCGCGGTCTACGAGACATTATTGAGAATGCTTGTTCTGGGGCTGCCACGATTGTTGCTATTCAAGGCATGAGACAAGCGGCTCTGGGCTATTTCAGCAATGACCAGGATGCAGGGGCGATCGTTGCTCAATATTTTGATGTGCTGTTGACCGAGTTTAGAGCAGCAACGCCTTCCAACACCGTTCGTCAGCGTTCAACGCCTGATCAGCAGGGCTTGGAACTGCCTCAAATCTATGCACTTGCTTCTGAGCGTCGTTCTAAGTACGCTATGAAGCCGGGTTTGTCAGCGATCGAAAAGAACGATGCGATTAAAGCGGCATATCGTCAAGTCTTTGAGCGGGACATTACCCGGGCATACTCCCTTGGCATTTCTGATTTAGAGTCGAAGGTCAAGAACGGCGATATTTCTATGAAGGAATTCGTTCGTCGGCTGGGTAAGTCACCTTTATATCGCAAGAACTTTTTCGAGCCTTTCATTAATAGTCGGGCATTGGAATTGGCGTTCCGGCACTTCTTAGGGCGGGGCCCTAGCTCTCGTGAAGAGGTGCAAAACTACTTCTCGATCGTCTCTAAAGGCGGTTTAGCGGCGTTGATCGATGCTCTAGTCGATTCTAAGGAATACTCAGATTACTTTGGTGAAGAAACAGTGCCCTATATCCGGGGCTTGGGTCAAGAGGCACAAGAATGCCGCAACTGGGGGCCCCAGCAAGACCTGTTTAGATACAGCGCTCCCTTCCGCAAAGTTCCTCAGTTCCTAACTACTTTTGCCCGGTACAATCGCCCTCTGCCCGATCAGCACGTTTACGGTTCGGGTAATGATCCGTTAGAAATTCAGTTTGGGGCAATTTTCTCCAAAGAAACTCGCAATCCTAGCAGCAGCCCGGCACCGTTTGGAAAGGATACACGGCGGATTTTGATTAACCGAGGAGCCGGAATTAATAACCAACTCAGCAATCCGGGTGCCAGAGGCGCAGCCCCAGGTTCTTTGGGGCCCAAGGTCTTTAAGCTCGATCAACTTCCTACCAACACTAAAACCTTTACCAAAGGAACTAATACCAAGGGAATTAGTATTAAGTTCTCTGAGAGCTCTACCCAAAAGGTAATCCGGGCGGTATATCTGCAAGTCTTTGGGCGCGATCTTTACGAAGGTCAGCGTCAGAAGGTGGCAGAAATTAAGCTGGAGAATGGGGATATTACAGTGCGGGAATTTGTCCGCATGTTGGCAAAGTCGGATGTGTTCCGGGGAATGTACTGGACACCTTTGTATGTGGTTAAGGCGATCGAGTATATCCATCGCCGCCTTCTCGGTCGCCCAACTTATGGTCGCCAAGAGATGAACGCTTACTTTGACCTGGCTTCTAAGAAAGGCTTCTATGCAGTTGTAGATGCCATTTTAGACACCGTAGAATACAGCGAAGCCTTTGGGGAAGATACCGTTCCTTACGAGCGCTATGTTACTCCGGCAGGTCAAGCGCTTCGCACGAGCCGAGTAGGGAGCATTGCCGATAAGGGTGCCAAGCTTGATAAAACGGTGACACCGCGCTTTGTGGAGTTAGGTTCGATTAACGAAACGCGATCGCTTCCCGATATTCAGTTCCGCACGGGGCAAGGAGTCAGCAAGCAGCGTGAACAAACCAAGGTCTTTAAGCTCACAACTCTTGATCCGGTAGCCGTTAAGACTCTAACACGGGCAGCATATCGCCAGATCTTTGAGCGAGACGTTGAGCCTTATGTCACCCGTAATGAGTTCTCGGCGTTGGAAAGCAAGCTAGCTAACGGTGAAATCAACCTGAAAGAGTTTATTGAAGGACTCGGTACCTCAGGGCTTTACATTAAGGAGTTCTACACCCCCTTCCCCAACACCAAGGTGATTGAGTTGGGTACTAAGCACTTCTTAGGTCGTGCCCCTTCTGATCAAGCTGAAATTCGCAAGTACAACGTGATTTTGGCTTCTGAGGGTTTGGGTGGATTCATTCGAGCCATGGTTAATACGCCAGAGTACGCTCAGTATTTTGGTGAAGATACCGTGCCCTATCGTCGTTTCCCGACATTGCCTGCGGCAACGTTCCCCAATACGGAGCGGTTGTATAACCAACTCACTAAGCAGAACAACGAGGTTGTTGTTCCTAGCTTCGACCCAGTTACATCTCGCATCGACATTACTAAAATGCCTTTGATGCGGCAGGCAATGTCTGACTTAAGCCAATCGGCAAACGTCAGTCAACAACTCGGTCGCCAAACGACTCACTCAACTGAGACGAGCCGCAAGCCTGCTCGCGTTTATCGGGTGCATTCGGGCATGGCTGCTTCTGAAACCGAAGTGGCGATCGCGGCAATCTACATTCAAGTGATGGATTTGTTTGAGGCTGAGGTGCCTGCTGAATTCCGCCTCGTTGAGTTGGAAACCCAGATCCGAAATGGTGAAATTTCGGTCAGAACGTTTGTCAAAGCTTTAGCCGGTTCAGGGCAATATGTTCAACGGTTCTGCACTCCTTATCCGCAGGCAAAGGTGGTTGAATTCCTCTTCCGTCATTTGTTAGGACGGGTGCCTGCAACTCAGGCAGAAGCCACTCAGTACAGTGAGATTGTTAGCAATCAAGGCTTGAACGCTGCGATCGCACTCATTGTCGATAGCGCTGAATACACCCGCTATTTTGGCGAAGATGTTGTTCCTTACCAACGCTTTCGCTAGGTGACTTCCTAAATCCCTCTTCCATAGGAGAGGAACTTTGAAAGGGAAAGCCCATGATCTGAATTAGATCATGGGCTTTTTATGGGGCTAATTTAATTGCGATCGCCCCAGATTATCGCTTTAAGACTTGATTGACTCGTGCTAATAACTCCGGCATAGGTAAAGACCCAGGAATAACTTCAGTCCGATTTCCCCAAACTTGCTCAACCGTACTCTGCGCAAACGGATCAAGCTCTGCTCGGTGCGTCTGATAGTTCCAAAACAAGATTGGCGGCTTTGCTTCTAAAGGAGTCAGCGATCGCTCCATCTCCACTAACTGCCCCTGGGCTACCGCCGGATCACCGCACAGCAACAGCAAATCTATACTCTGATTCTGTAAACTTTGGATGACATCCTGCCAAGAAGCCGCGATCGCACTCTGAAACCCAGCAATTTGTAAATATTGCATTAATGCTCGTACACTCTGAGGCGCAGGCGAATGCTCTAATCCAGGAGTGGGTAAGTCAAAAATTAAAATTTGAGGTGTCCAAGCGATTCCAACCGCCATCTGCATCACTTGCAGCAATGCAGACACCTCCGGGCTACCCACCTCAATGGGCTGATTGGGGGTTGAAGCCAAACAGGGAAACACCGCTAACCCTAGAATTTGATTGGCTGCTTCGGTCATCTGTGCTGTCAACGTGACCACTGGTAACGCCGACAAAAAGGGCGATCGGCTGAACCGCTCTAAATAGGACTGTGGATCGCTACAAGCTCCATCCAGCAACACAATATCTGGCTTCCACACCCGCGCCAACAAATCTGCCTGCTCGAGATCATCCACCTCTAGAATTCGGCATTGATGGGGGTGCAGCAAACGGGTCAAATCCGCAGAAATCAGTCCAGGGGTTGTCTGACTTTCATATAAATGTAATATGGTTAAGCTCAGTTGAATCGGCAGTGGCTCTGAAAGCAAAGGTTTAACGACCTGTTCCAGGCAACGCTGGAGGGAATCTGCCTGAACGGGTAGAGATAGAAATGAATCTGCTCCATTTTGGTAAGACTGCTTCTGATCAATTCGCATTGCCGTCGCCACCACAGGAATCTGACGGGTTTCTTCGTCTGCTTTCAGCAGCGTTAACACATCCCATCCTGAAAGCATAGGCAGCACAGGGTTTAGAAAAACTACACAGGGCTGAAGGCGGCGAATCTTCTCTAACGCCTCAGTCCCAGAACGGGCGATCGCCACCCGGTAGCCCAACCCAACGACCTGATGAGTCAATTCATCTAATAAATGAGGCGTTGCCTCGACAATCATCACTAGCCGATTGTGCGCCGTCGTCGAAACCGTTCCCGAATTCATCCCCAAATCTATGGGCGACGGTTGCCTTGTTCCTGTTCCTATCTCTGCTCCAATTTGCTGCGGCGCAGGCGGACTCGGTGGCAACAGCAACGTAAACTCGCTGCCCCTTCCCTCAACTGACGTAAAGGTAACATCGCCCCCATGTAAACGCGCCAGCTTTTGGGTTAATACGAGTCCTAATCCCGTTCCTTTAAATTGCCGAATGAGCGGATTTTCTAACTGTTGAAACTTTTGAAAAATTAGATGCTGCTTGTCTGCTGGAATGCCAATTCCCTGATCCCAAACCGTGAAAGCTAGCCAACCTTCCCAAGCTTCTACCTTAAGCCCCATTTTGCCATCTGCTGCTGTAAATTTTAATGCGTTCGACAGGAGATTTGCCAGCATTTGCCGCAACCGCAAATCATCTGCCACCAGTGACTCTAGCCCCGGTTGAATTTCTAGATTGAACTGAGTTTTCCCCTCAGATGCTCCCACTAAAACTTCAGCTTCTACCTCTTCTTCCGCTGCCTGCAACTGCTGCACTAATTGAAAAGCTTGCTGACAAACTGTCTTAAGGTTTAAAGGCTCTGGCATCAGTTCCATCTGCCCTGTCTCAATCCGAGTTAAATCTAGAATATTATTTACGATTGAAATTAAATGCCGCCCACTGCGGTGAATAAGCAGGGCATACCGCGATTGCCGCTCATTCAGCTTGCCCAGTGCCTGATCTTTTAATAGGCTCGACAAGCCTAATACTGCTGTTAAGGGCGTTTTTAGTTCATGGCTGATACAGGATAAAAACTCATCTTTTAACCGATTAAGCTGCACCAAATCTGCATTTTTTGCCGCCAGTTCTTTGACAATTTGCTGCTGATCGGTGGTATCTTGAGCCAGAACTAACCAAAGGCTATCGGCTTGGCTGAGGGCGACCTGACCTGCGGCAAAGCGCCCATTGGCATCGGCAGAAAAGTCTAAGGTTGCTAGCTTAAATTCGGAAGCTGAACCCATGGGGATTTTGACAAATTGCCAAACCCGATCTTGTCCATCTTTCATGGGGCAGATACAGACGCAAGTGTCGGGTTCTGTTCCAAGACAAGAGCCGACCGATCGCCCTGTCCTATCTAATTCTCTCTCATCTAAAGTGATTCCATTCAACGCTGTTCCACTTAATGGCTCCAAATTTTCCCAAATGCTGGGATAAGTATTATCGGCAGGCTCGGCAGTGTTTCCGGTTGAGGTGTTACTTGTTGAAGTGTTATTTACCGTTGCCTCTTCTAAAATCTGCCCTGCCTGCTGACTAATCTGCTCAGGATCGCGCAATTGACCAATCTGCTGCCGCCAGGCCAAATTTTGAGCCACCATCCGTCCACTTGCCGTTTGTAGCATGAGGGGAATCGGCAATCGTTCCAGCAATTCCACCATTGGGTTGATGGATAGAGCGATGGGCAGCGGGGCGACTCGCCTTTGGTTTAAGGGAGCGTGCGAATTCTCGGCGACACAGGTCATAAACTGTAAAAGCTGAAGGCGATCGAGAATGCCTACATATCGCCCCAACCCGTCAACTAAAGCCCACTGTCGCCGCTCAATTTCGGAAAAATGAGGTCGAAAATCTTCTAGGCTCCATTGCAGCGATAGAGGGGTTAAATCTTCGAGCAAGGGCTGCCGATCTTGTCCCAAGGATCTACAAATCTGCTGAATCGTCTGAGCGGCTAGAGCGTCATCGACCCAGCTTTTTGTTAAAGATAAGTAAGGAATTAATCGGCTTAACCGTAATATTCCCAAGGGCGCTTGCTGTTCATTTAACACGATCGCCTGATCGCATCCCATTTGCCCTAGCCGTTGCCAAACGCTTGCTAAATCATCCGTTTCAATGCAGGTGGGCACAGACAGGATAAATTCCTTGAGAGACACAGTTTCCATTCCCAAATTTCCGACCTGTGATTGGATACAGCAACTCCATTGATTATCGCGGTATCTCAAAGCAAGCGACAAGTTTTCAAGTATGATTAATGTTAATTATTTTGATGATTGTTGACTTTTGTATATTATTAATTATTGTGGCTTGACAGCTATAGCAAGTTTGATGCCTGTGGCAAATAGTCGTGAAGACTAGCCTAATAGAGAACCAACAACTTTTACTCCTGAGTACCTTGTCTTCCTCTCTCTCTGTTTGTGGACTTTATTCGTCTGATACGCTGATCCAGACTATCTCTCAAATTTTGGGAGAAGTCGCTCTACCTGAAGCTGTAGCCGTCACCTATAGACTCAACGGATTTACTTCTGAAGAGAGTTTTTTACAGTTTGTTCAACAAAAAAATTGTTCTATCGATTGTCTCATTTTAGAAGAGCGACCTAAGTTACAAAGCGTTTTGGATCAACTGAGTCAGCAATCTATCTTTTTCCCAACTGTGTTTTTAAAGGGTGCAAGTATCCCAGCAGTAGTTGCCCACAATCATGAGGACTGGTCTTATCATGCTGCAACTATTTGTTTATTGCCCAATCAATTGAACCAGATTGGCTTTGTTATTGATCAAGCGATCGCCCAGTTCATTCAGCTTTCCCCGGTTCGTCAGCCTGTCGTTACCACTCGCATTCCAGCAACACCCCTCAGATCTCAGCAGCTTCGTTTATCTGAAAAGCTGAAAGAGCGATTGGGGTATTTAGGGGTTTATTACAAACGCGATCCACAAAACTTTCTGCGCCACATGAGTCAGCCCGATCGCGAAGAGCTACTGCGGCACCTAAAAGCAGAGTATTGCGAAATTGTTTTGACTTACTTTTCAGATCCGTCAGCGCTCAATGCTCGGCTCGACAATTTTGTGAATGTCGCTTTCTTCGCCGATGTTTCTGTGGCTCAAGTCGTTGAAGTGCATATGAACTTAATGGATGAATTTTCTAAGCAACTTAAGCTAGAAGGAAGAAACGACGATATTTTGCAAGACTATCGGTTGACTTTAATTGAGGCGATCGCCCACCTCTGCGAAATGTATCGCCGCTCTATTCCCCGCGAGTCTTAGTCTCCTGTCTAAATAACCCGTTTAACACCCCATACAAAAGCCTGTAAAGTTCTATGATGAAACGACAATTTAACCCTGATGGGGAAGTAACCATGAAACTCAAAGAATGGGCGATCGCCAGCTTTTCGGCAATGGCGGCGATCGTCATATCTGTTTCCTCAGCACTAGCGGAAACCGTGGAAGTTAACGTAGATATTCTCAATGTGAGAACAGGACCTGGCACAAATTACTCAGTTTTGACCCAGTTTGATAGAGGCGTTCGCGCCAACCGCATTAAGCAAGAAGGCAACTGGGCATACATTGTTACAGGGCGCGTTGAAGGCTGGGTTTTTGCCCCCTATGTTAGAGTCGTTGCAGATTCTAGCACCTCAGACCCCTCCCTAGAGCCAAGCTACGAAGCCAATGGGAGAATTGAAAACGCCAGGCATAAGGGAACAGGTAAGGCAGAAGTCAGGGTCATTGCAGATAGCGCAATTGTAAAAATTGATGCTCTAGGCGAAAATATACAACCCTTTTCGGTCACCTACTATGGCGTAATCACTAGCAACGCCAATAATAAAATAAGCCTGAAAGTCAATGGGTTTAAGTCTTTGCTAACTAATGAGCGAGTTGGGACAAATGGAAATGGATCATGTCAGCTAGAAGTTGATCCGTCTAAAAGGCTCCTTTCTGCTATCTGTCAGGCTCCAGACTTTGATCACGGCAGAACAGTTTTCACCAGAATAGCACCCCAGTAATATCCTCAGCCGCTCTTTAAAAATCCCAATTTTGAAGGGCGGGCAGGATTCTAGGCTTATTTCAGTACCATTGATCATAGTTCAGTCGTCAAAGGTATCCCCCACCCCCAGCCATGAGTCCCCTCAAGAAAACATACATCTTAAAGCTCTACGTTGCTGGGAATACTCCTAATTCCATACGCGCATTGCAAACTCTCAACAATATTTTAGAGAAAGAATTTCAAGGAGTTTATGCCCTTAAAGTGATTGACGTTCTCAAAAATCCTCAGCTTGCTGAAGAAGATAAAATTCTTGCTACACCAACTCTCACTAAAATTCTTCCTCTTCCAGTTCGCAAAATCATTGGTGACCTTTCTGATCGAGAGCGCGTTTTAATTGGTTTGGATTTACTCTACGAAGAACTTCAGGAAGAAGAGGATGCTTCAGAAGTTGATTAGTCTCTAAAATATCGCTCTAGCAATATTGTTTTTAATTTCTTATTTTTAATCCTGTTACGACAAATCATGACTCTATCTAATCCGTCTTCTTCCGAAAATTCTACCCTCATAGCAGGTGTCCAAAAAATTAGCACCCTGATCGAAGGC
Organism: Timaviella obliquedivisa GSE-PSE-MK23-08B; assembly: GCA_019358855.1. Taxonomy (NCBI): domain Bacteria; kingdom Bacillati; phylum Cyanobacteriota; class Cyanophyceae; order Oculatellales; family Oculatellaceae; genus Timaviella; species Timaviella obliquedivisa. Next base: position 283,286 of record JAHHII010000003.1, read on the forward strand.
TTCGACGACATTAGCCACGGCGGTTTGCCAATTGGTCGCACTACCCTTGTCAGCGGCACATCAGGTACCGGAAAAACGATGTTTGCCGTGCAGTTTCTTTACTACGGCATTACTCAGTTTGATGAACCGGGTATCTTTGTCACCTTTGAAGAGTCTCCTGCCGACGTGATTAAAAACGCCTGTAGTTTTGGCTGGGACTTACAAAAATTTGTTGATGAAGGCAAACTCTTCATTCTTGATGCTTCCCCTGACCCAGATGGGCAAGACGTGATTGGCAACTTCGACCTCTCTGCACTGATCGAACGGATTCAATACGCCATCCGTAAATACAAAGCCCGCCGCGTCTCTATTGATTCGGTTACCGCCGTGTTCCAACAGTACGATGCTGCCTCCGTTGTTCGCCGCGAAATCTTCCGGCTGGTGGCTCGTCTCAAGCAAGTCGGTGCGACGACGATCATGACGACTGAGCGTGTTGAAGAATACGGCCCCGTTGCTCGCTTTGGCGTTGAAGAATTTGTGTCTGATAATGTGGTGATTGTCCGCAATGTGCTGGAGGGCGAACGCCGCCGCCGCACCATTGAAATTCTTAAGCTACGCGGCACTACCCACATGAAAGGCGAATATCCCTTCACGATTACTAAGGATGGGATTAATATCTTTCCGCTGGGCGCTATGCGTCTGACGCAGCGATCGTCTAATACTCGCGTTTCATCGGGCGTTAAAGTTCTCGACACTATGTGCGGCGGCGGTTTTTTCAAAGACTCTATCATTTTGGCAACGGGCGCGACGGGTACAGGCAAAACCCTGCTGGTGAGCAAGTTTATCCAAGATGCCTGCCTGAAGGGCGAACGGGCAATTCTGTTTGCTTACGAAGAATCGCGGGCGCAGCTATCACGCAACGCTTACTCGTGGGGCACAGACTTTGAAGAATTAGAGCAGAAGGGGTTGCTGAAAATTCTTTGCACTTATCCTGAATCATCAGGCTTGGAAGATCATTTACAGACTATCAAATCTGAAATTGCTGAGTTTAAACCTGCCAGGATTGCGATCGACTCTCTTTCTGCCTTGGCGCGAGGAGTCAGCAACAACGCTTTTCGGCAGTTCGTAATTGGGGTGACTGGCTTTGCCAAGCAAGAAGAAATCACGGGCTTCTTTACCAACACGACCGACCAGTTTATGGGATCTAACTCCATCACCAATTCCCATATTTCTACCATCACCGATACAATTTTGATGCTGCAATATGTAGAAATTCGGGGTGAAATGGCGCGTGCCATTAACGTGTTTAAGATGCGCGGTTCCTGGCATGATAAAGGCATTCGGGAATATACCATTAGTGATCAGGGGCCCGAAATTAAAGAGTCCTTCCGCAACTTTGAAGGCATCATTAGCGGTTCGCCTAGCCGGATTGCCGGAGATGAGAAGAATGAGTTATCTCGGATTGTGCGGGCATTTCAGGAGAAGGCAGAAGAGGATTAGAGCGCCTCTTTATTCTTTGTCTTCACCCGCTGATAGAACTTTCCCAGCGCCGCAATAAATGATCTCTCCTTTTGCCAAAATGGCGGAAAATCTTCTTGTTTCACCCCGATCGCTCTTACATTCCTCTGCGTTGCCTCATCCATGTTTTAAGGTCATCATTTTGTGCATTTCCAAAACCCCCTAAGACTAACCATGTTAATCTTTATTGTCCTCAGAATCGCATTAGCAGCGTTTTAACGTTCACCGACCGCTGTCATTCGCGTTCACCAACCTGTTCACTCCCGATCGCCATCTCGTATTAATATTTTTTGCACAAATCTGCGGCACAGTCCTCTCCCTACTACTGCCGCTCTTCCTAACCCCTTCAGCCTTGGCTAACAAACGACAGAACCCTAGCTTCCTCTGCCTCGATCGCACTTAGCCCTTCCAATGCCGTTGTTAAGTCTCCAGACAACTGCTTGGCATTTTGTTTAGCGCTTGCCTGATTGTATTGAGCAACCTCGATCGGTTTACCAATCCGAATCATCACCTCGCAACCCCAACGCGGAATGGCATGGCTGTATCTGAGGGTAATTGGCACAACCTTTATGCCCAAACCAGGCTGGTTGGACTCAGCTTGCAGCGCCAGTCGGATTAACCCTGGTTTCAGCGGATTAATCTCATGATTCCGAAAAATATTTCCCTCTGGAAAAACCACCATCATTTGATGATCTTGCAAAACCTTAATGCCGTAACGCAAGCTTGCTACCGAAGGATTCTTAGGATTAATAGGAAACCCACCTAGCCTTTTAAGTATCCATCCCTGCAAACCTTCTGCCTCGTCTTGCGTCACCATAAAGTGCATATCTCTCCCGGTTACTAAGCGTCCAGCGGCAAAGGCAATTAAAATACCATCCCAGCGCGATCGGTGGGTCGGGGCTAACACGACTGAACCTGCGAGGGGTAAGTTTTCCTGCCCAACAATTTCAATACGTTTGAAAAATAAGGGCAGAATGAGCCGACAAAGAAAATATGACAAAGGAATTAACCAAGGCGAAAAGCGAGAGTTAATAGCAGTAATGGGTTGAGTAGAAGATGTAGTTTCCATCGACATAGGGGAAGAAGTGAGCATTGCCGTCATGAATTAAAAAACTGTGGTTCAAGTTGCGATCGAAGACTCCTTAACACCTACAAACAACATAGCGGCTTATGGGCTAGCGCCGTTTTATGGGTGGACAGTTCTAAATCCTGTCATGTGCGTCACAGTTTTGAAGTGTTGATGACCCGCCCCTCTTGAACATTCCCTGCTCTGAACTGTTCCTGACACCTCATAAAAATGGAATAAAAATGGAGCGATTGCTGCTCCATTTTTTATATCGGTGTCAGTGGTTTGTGCCGGTGATTTGTGCCGGTGATTTGTGCCAGTGGTTTGTGCCAGTGAGCGCTGCCAGTGGATTATTTGCCCATCATACGTTTAACCCCTGCTAGTTTTCCGGCGTAGGGCGCATACCGTAGTTTGATGTCGAGCCAAAAGGGCTTGTAAAAAATGCTTTTGCGATGGGAAAAAGTGTCGAAGCTAAACTTGCCGTGATAGCTGCCCATACCGCTGTTACCCACTCCGCCGAAAGGAAGCGCATGAGGGGCAATTTGCATAATGGTTTCGTTGATGGCAACGCCACCCGAAGAAGTTTCTTGCAAGACGCGATTTTGAACTTGTTTGTTTTTAGAAAAGACGTAAAGGGCGAGGGGCTTGGGTTGGGCGTTGATTTGGGCGATCGCCTCTCCTAAATCCTCGTATTCCAAAATCGGTAAAATGGGACCAAAAATTTCATCCTGCATGACTGCATCTGTCCAACTTACTTGATCAATCAAAGTCGGTGCAATGTAGCGCTCTTCAGCCTCTGTCTCGCCGCCTACTAAAATTTTTCCTTGCAATAAATTGGCTAACCGCAAAAAATGCCGAGGGCTAATGATCCGACCGTAATCGGAGCTTTGGGATGGATCATTGCCATAAAACTCGCAGATAGTTTTTTGCAGGGCGGCAATTAGAGCAGGTTTAATTTGGCGATCGACCAGCAGATAGTCGGGGGCAACACAGGTTTGTCCGGCATTGAGAAACTTGCCCCAGACGATGCGGCGGGCTGTGTGCTCAAGATGTACGTCGCGATCGACAATACACGGACTTTTGCCGCCTAGCTCTAGCGTGACAGGGGTAAGATGCTGGGCTGCGGCTGCCATAATAACTTTCCCGATCGCCGTCCCGCCTGTAAAAAAGATGTGGTCAAACCGTTCTGCCAGGAGCGCCTGACTCGCTTCTATGCCTCCTTCTACAACAGCAATATAGTGAGGAGCAAAGGTGGCTTGAATGATTTGAGTAATGATTTGCGAAGTGTGAACAGCAAGTTCCGAGGGCTTGATAAAAGCGCAGTTACCCGCCGCGATCGCTCCGACCAAGGGCGCAATCATTAACTGAAAAGGATAGTTCCAGGGGCCAATAATGAGGACAACGCCTAATGGCTCTGGTCGGATCTCGGCGCTGGATGGAAAGGTTACCAGTGAGGTTGATACTTTTTGAGGCTTAGCCCAGGCACGAAGGTGTTTGATGGCGTAGTCAATTTCTTGAGTCACCCCCACTTCGGTTAAATACGCCTCAAATTCAGGTTTACCCAAATCGGCGTGGATGGCGGCGACAATATCAGCTTGACGGCTGAGAATGGCTTGTTTAAGGGCTTTGAGTTGGGTTAAGCGAAAGTCAATGCTTTGGGTTTGCCGAGTGTTGAAAAAGGCGCGTTGCTGAGAAAGCAAGGTTTGAACACGATCGCGGATTTCTTCACGATGTTCAATTGGCGAAGTCAATGTCATCCTGAATTCCTCTTTCACTGGATCTATTCCCTTTACTCTATCAATCCCCGCACTGTCTGATAGGCGATCGCTTGAATTGTCGTCATCGGCACTTTGTAAAAGTAATGCTGATGGAATCGCTCTTCTTGGAGGATTTCTAAAAAATTGGCAATCGCCTGATCGATCTCTGCTTGCCTCTCCACGCGTTCCACCGCCTGATACGTCACCTGGAGTTGATCACCCTGAAGATTAACTGCAAACCCTAATATCTCTAGCGTTTGAAAGCCAAGCCGCAAAGCCCGATCGCTCAGTTCTAACTTTTGGATAAACTGCTGATAGGTGGCAGCCTTGCCTGTGCGGCTCAGATATTTGGCAATGCCGACCAGTGTTTGCCAGGTTTGGCTAGGTAAGTTTAGAGGAGGAGGAGGATAGGCGATCGCCAATTTCTGCTGGGTTTGCACTGCCTCCCGGAACAGGGTTTGCAACTCATCCCAATGGCTAGGGCATTGATCTAACTGCAGAACTCCGGTAGTGGGCGGTTGAGGCAACCCGCGATAATCTAACAGCCAATCAAGCTGAATGCTGGGGGCAAGGGTACGAGTCGGGCGCAGGGTAATCAGGCGGAGTTCATAGCGTTTTTTGGCGGTATTGAAGTCTAGCTCGGCAATCGCGTCACAGCGTCCTGGTAGAATCTCATCCCGGTAATGCTCCCACCAAACGCCTGGAAACCCCAGTTGTGTCCCCTCATCCCAGAGTTCAAACTCCGTTTTAATGTAGCGAACCTTACGTCCCCGCCAATCTTCAACATTGCGATGCCAAACTTTCTCAAACCAGCAGTTCTGAATCAGCAATCGCGGGACTGGATTTCCGATGCCATACGGCTCCAAGAGCTTTAACTCCCGAAATAAACCTTGTCCTAACTCCGCCACCGTTACCGTTAAATCTGCTCGTCGCTCGGTCAGGATGGTTAAGGGCTGCTGCTGCCGAAGCTGGCGATTGATGGCTGCGGTAAGGAGATCAATATTTTCTGTTGGTAACCGGATGTCCATTGCTAGGGGATGTCCGCCAAAGCTGCCGAGAAGATGCCCCTGTTCTTTCAATAGTGAGTACAAGTTGATCGATTCAGGCGATCGCGCGGCTCCTTTCGCCTCGCTGGCAGTATTTGCAAAAGGTTCTATTCCTAGCAAAATTACTGGACGCTGATACTCCTGCACCATCTGTGCCGCCACTAACCCCAGTACCTCAATCGTCCATTGCGGATCACTCAGGACAATAGCTGGGGTGGTTGATAAATCTAGCTGGGCAATCCGAGCTTTAACTTGCTGCGCCATGTCCTTTTGCAAAGACCTACAGCGAATGTTCGCCAATTCTGTCTCTTCTGCCAAATGCTGACAACGGGACGGATCAAGACTAGTTAATAGCTCCACGCAAAAGCGGGCATCGCCCTGAATGTGGCTAATGGCGTTGATGCGAGCGCTCAAACCCCATGAAATATCAGTGGGGCGATCGCCACTCCGTTTACATAACTCCAGCAGCCTCACCAGCCCTAGCCGCTGGGTTTGCTGCAATTTGGCAATGCCGATTTGTGCTAAATATCGACAGTCGCCCTTAAGCTCCACCCAATCAGCAATCAGCCCGATCGCAACCAAATCTAGTAAATCTTCTAAAGGGCGTTGAGGCGTTTCTGGTAGGGTTTCGTACATTGCCTCCACTACCTTATACGCCAAGGCAACGCCCGACAACTGAGCGAAAGGATGGTGAGTCGGCAGCCCATGAGAATTAATGAGGGCGATCGCAGGAGGGCGATCGACGGTGTGCGGGTCAATCACAATGATGTCAATGCCTAGCCCGCGCGCATACTCGATTTCTAGGGCGTTGGTACTGCCCGTACCGCCCGTCACAATTAGCGTGCAGTCTACCAACGCGTCAATCCCGGCGATCGACAGCCCCTGATCCTCAGTGAACCGATTGGGAATAAAGTAGGTTAAAAAATCGGCTGGAAAAAATTGTCCTAACCCTTCCCACAAAACGGCGGTTGCAGTGATGCCATCTACATCACAATCGCCCCAAATTACAACCCGTTCGCCCTGCTGTCGAGCGATTGCTAAGCGATTGACGGTTCGCTGCATTTCTTCACCCAAAGCAAATGAGCTACTAGGCTGATAATCCTTCGGATTTAAAAAGCCTGCGAGCTGACTTGGGTCACGGATACCTCGCTGCCAGAGCAATTGAGCCGCATACTCTCCCCAGCGCCCTGTTCCCTGACCCACCGCCTTCTGCTGACAAACGATCGCCAAAAACCAGTCCGGTATCTCAGCGACACTTGGCACCCACCATTCCAAAGAATCGACCATTTACTCGGCTTTTGACTTGAGAACTTTTGCCGGAATGCCAACAGCGGTTTCGCCAGCAGGCACATCACTCAGCACTACGGCATTTGCCCCAATGTTAACGTCATCGCTCAAGTGAACCTGACCCAGAATTTTTGCCCCTGCTCCCACGTTGACGCGATCGCCCAGAATTGGCGCTTCTAAAGGGCGATCGAGGTAGCGATTACCCAAGGTTACCCCTTGCCGAATAATGCAGTCATCGCCAATTACAGAATCGCCATGAATTATAATTGCCCCTTGATGCTCAATCACGACTCGCCGACCGAGTTGTACCGTGTAGGGCAAATCAATTCCGTAGGTATTGCGGACTTTGCGGTAGAGCGATCGATAGAAAATGCTGAGGGGGGCACGCAGTAAAATGGGCTTAATCGACATGCGCCAAACCCCGAACCGTTGAATCGCTACTGCCCGAAACCCAGGTTTAGTCCAGTCACATCCGTGTGCTTTCCAGTCTTCCTGAATTTGTTGCCACAGCGTCAGCGATTCTTCTGAGCCCTCATTTGCTGCTGGCTCCACTGTCTGATCAACCGTCTGATCAACCGTCTGATCAACCGTCTGATCAACCATCGGGATAACTAGATTATCAGGAACTTGTACTTCACTCAAATCTCTCTCCCTCCCTTCAGCAAGACACTATTTAGGATAAAGTCTCCCAAGATGTTAGGTGGGTCATCATCAGGTTTCCGCTGAATGATTTGCCGCAGCCGCCACACTACGAACCCTGTAGCCCAAGCAACCTCTGTTAAAACAGCGTAGCTCCATCCATAGTTTTTGACAAAGAACCGTCGCCGCGAATCAAACCAGTAAGTCGGGCGGCGCTTTGGCTTACGCTTGGTATCAGTAACTCCTGAGCTTTGCCCCACATAGTGCACCACTCGGCTTTCTGGAACATACCAACAAGACCAGCCCGCCTTCTTAGCTGCCACACAAAAGTCAACTTCTTCAAAATACAAGAAGTACTTTTCATCCATCAAGCCTGCAGTTTCAAAGACCTGTCGCCGCACAATCATGCTGGCTCCAGCCACCCAATCTACTTGCTGAATCGCTTCAGTCACAGGCAGAATAGGCACAATCCGCTGAGCTAGGAGTTGAGTGACTAAGCCCAATCTCAAGCCGCTGTCTAACTCGCTCCAAACATTGGGAAACCGAAATGCTGAACATTGGGGCGTTCCATCTGGTTCTTCCAGGCGGCTGCCTGCAATTCCAGCTTCTGGAGTTTTCTCCATAAAGTCTACTAAGGCGTGCAGGGCACCGGGTCGTACTACAGTGTCGGGGTTGAGCAGCAAAAAATAGTCGGGAGGATCATCATCAGCTAAGGCTGGGCGAATGGCAGCATTGTTTCCGAAGGCGTAGCCGCCATTGCGCTCCTGGGGGAGAAAGGTAACCCAGTTCCAGCTTTCAGTGGCGATCGCGGCTGAGATTTGTTCAACTGAGCCATCTGCTGAATCATTATCTACAACTGTTACCTGTGTTCCTGGCAGAGCTTGCACTTCATCAACAAGAGAGTGCAGGCAGGCGATCGTTAATTCCGGGGTTCGATAGTTGAGAATAATGATCCTAAGACGAGCGCACGACGAGGTAGGTGTGACAGCAGACATGAGGATTCTCTAAAAAGAACAAAAAGATTAAGTCGAGGTCAACAAGGGAGACAGCAGGCATGATAATGAAGCAGCTAAGGAAACCAAGATTTGTCTAGACAAGCGGACAATTTTATAAATCAATTCTACGTAATACCTCAGACTTTTCGGAAAAGATTGATTGCCTATCTTCAATTAATTGACTGAACTGGCGACTCCTCTCCTCAACCTTAGTCAAATCTGCCGAGAAAGATATTAAAAACCCATGAGTAATGTGTTGATTTATACGGGGATTTCATCAAGATGCCATATTGATTTGATGAAAAAACTATGAAAGTCTAGCTATGACCCGTAGTTTTGGGCTTGACCATCAACAACTTTGTGATAGTTTGGATGGAGATTTCAGGAATAATTCTCCCGATGGCTTAGTAACTTCTACGTATATAGAGATCGAGTCGATCGCACACTAGATCCACGAGACTGGCTGAGGGCGAGATAACAGAGCAATCTAAAACGCAACTAAGCAAGTCGATTTTCTACAGAAACTTTATTCCGATTCCTTAGGATTTTAGTAAAAGTTATGAGGGCTACGGTGAAGAATATCCAAAAGGCTCAGTCCTGCAAAATTTCTATAACTTCTATGGCGTTTGAGTATCAAAGGTCGGTTTTGGTCTTTGAGACTTCTGATTTTAAGGGGTTACGGTGGGCACTTCGACCCCTGGCGTTAGCGGCTGTTGTATGGGTAACTACCCTCAGTGCAACTCCTGGGCAAGCGCAAACTCCTGTTGCACCTCCTCCTCCTCCTGTGCCTTCAGTGTCTCCAACTGTCCCACCTACTTTAGCCCCATCAGCAACTCCAGCAACACCTCGTCCGGTAACGCCATTAACTCCCAGCCGTTTGAGTGTACCGCGCACCCAAGTTCCTACGACAGGCTATCAAGAGGAAGAATATCGACTGGGACCGGGTGACCAAATCGGGTTAGACATCTTTGATGTCCCAGAACTAAGTGGTGCGCAGGGTCAGTACGTAGTGCTGATCGACGGCTCTGTTAACTTACCGTGGGTGGGTAAGATTAGGCTGCAAGGGTTGACACTATCAGCGGCTTCCGACCAATTGGAGAATGCCTACGCACCTTTCATTCGTAATCCTTTAATTACTGTCAATCTTTTGACCGCCCGGACGCTCCGGGTTAACGTAGTTGGGGCAGTGAAGCGTCCAGGGTCTTACATCATTAGCCCTCAAGGGCAGACAAACCAAATTTTGGTGAGTAATACGTCAGTGGCAGGGGGCGGTGCTGCCAGCCAATGGCCGACGGTTACCCAGGCACTTCAGCAGGCAGGAGGCATTACCCAACTAGCTAATCTCCGCGAAGTGCAGGTCAACCGTCCTCAGCCCGATGGTTCTCAGCAAACAATTAAGGTTAACCTTTGGGAATTACTGCGATCGGGACAAATTCAGCAAGATGTTGCCTTGCGCGATCGCGACACTTTGGTGGTGCCCCAATCTGCCTTCCTCAGCCCTGAAGAAGCCCTACTTAATGGTTCTTCTAGCTTCGCCCCTGCGACTATTCTGGTCAATGTGGTTGGAGAAGTCAAAGCTCCAGGTACGGTTGAAGTTGCGCCTAACACTTCTTTAAACCAAGCCTTGCTGACAGCGGGTGGCTTTGAGAGCAGCAGAGCTCGAAGGAAAGATGTCATTCTGGTTCGTCTCAACCCTGATGGCACAGCAGTTCGGCGAACGATTCCGATTGATTTGACTGCGGGTATTAATGAAGAAACAAATCCCTCACTGCGAGAGTTTGACACAATCGTGGTAGGGCGATCGGGGATAGCCCAGACAGGCGATACGCTCGACAATTTCTTTAGACCGTTGGGGAACATCTTTGGCATCTTCAATGTCTTTGACATCTTCAATAATGATTAGTCGGCTGAAAACGTGGTGATGGAGCCTCTGGTTTTCCTGAGGATTAGGTGGTTGAAGCAATTTGAGCTAATTTGAGCTAAACAGAGGGCAATATGGAGACAGAGCAGACATCTCAAAGCTTGGCACCCGTCATCAGGGCTAGACCCCCGTTGATGCCGCCATCACCAGACATGGATGATGATGATAATCTTCCAAATCGAGGGATAAACCTGCGATCGCTGGGCAGAACCTTACAGCGTCAGGCGCTTTTGATTGCAGGGGTCACCACTGCTATTACCGTTGCGGCAGCTTGGCAAGCTATGCGCATCCCCGACGTTTATCAAGGCAGCTTCCAAATTTTGGTGGAGCCGGTTTCTAATGAGGCAAGGACATCTGATCCTTCTAACTTAACTCGCAATGCTTCGGGTGGGGTTCCTGATCGAGATAATTTCTCGGTAGATTATCCTACCCAGCTTGAGATTTTGCAGAGTCCCACCCGACTCAACCAAATTGTGCAAGAAACTCAAACTCAGTTTCCTGAGTTTACTTACGAAAATCTAACAGCAGGATTGGAGGTAGAACGGCTGGCACCTGAGGACAGCCCAGATCCGACCAAAATTATCAAAGTGACTTTTGAAGGGAGTGATGAAGCGCTAGTTCAGAAGGTCTTGAAGGTGACTGCTGCTCGTTATCTCCAATACAGTTTGGAAGAACGTAAAACCCGTTCAGGGGAAGGAATTAAGTTCATTGATGACCAGCTGCCTGAAGTCAAGCAACGGGTCAACAATCTGCAAAATGATTTGCAAAACTTGCAGCAGCAATACGAACTTGTTGATCCGGCGACGCAAGGGGGCCAGTTGTCCACTCGGATTAATGACATCACCACTCAGCAGTTAGAAACTCAGCGAGAACTAGGGGAGCAGCGGGTTCTCTACGCCAACTTGCAGCGACAGTTGCAGCTATCTCCCAATGAGGCGATCGCTGCCTCTGCATTGAGTGAAGACCCAACTTACCAAGCCTCCAAAGCGTCTCTCCAAGAAGTTCAAACCCAAATTGCTACTGAGCTTGCTCGTTTTAATGAAGAAGCACCCTTAATTCAGTCTTTACGAGAACGCGAAAGGAATATCTTGGCGCTGATGACAGAGCAAGCCCAAACCGTAGTTGGACAAAACCTTCAAGGCAGCACAGGTAACTCTCAGGTTTCAGCTTTCCAAAACTCAGTCCGTATTGGACTCATTGGGCAACTGGTAACAGCAGGTAACCAGATCCAAATCTTAGAAGCACGCAACCAAGCGGTGAACCAGTCTAAAGGCACATTTGAAGCTCGTCTTCAGCGGTTCCCCGCGGTCGCTCGCCGCTACAGCGATTTAGTCCGTGAGCTCGATATTTCTACCCAAACCCTCAATCGTCTTCAAACTCAGCAAGAATCTCTGCGCGTTGAAACGGCTCAAACCGAAGTACCCTGGGAACTCATCTCTGAACCCCTTGTCCCGCGCGATAAAGACGGCAACCCCGTTCCACTTCCTTCCAAAGCCTCCCGCTGGGTCTTGGGTGGTGTTGCGTTAGGCTTGCTCCTAGGTTCTCTGCTGGCACTGCTTCTAGAAAAATATCGTAATGTTTTCTACTCTGTTGAAGATATTCAGGAGAGCATTCAGTTGCCGCTGGTTGGGATTATTCCCTTTTCTAGAGGCGCAAAGCAGGCGCTTGATTTTCCCTCAGCTTTCGGCTCGGTTGATGATGTAGCTGTAGGTGATAGCCGTTTAGGTACCGCTCTCTTCCGGGAAGCCTTTAGCGACCTTTACTCTAACATTCGCCTCTCTCAGCCACCCATTCGTTCCTTGATGGTGGCTTCTCCTGAGGCAGGTGATGGCAAAACCACAATTGCAGTTTACCTGGCGCAAACTGCCGCTGGAGCAGGACAGAGAGTTCTGCTAGTAGACACTAATATGCGCCAACCCCAAGTTCATAACCGTCTAGATGTGCCCAATACGGGTGGCTTAAGCGGAGCATTGGCTCGGGGCTTTAATGTCGAAGAGTTTATTCAACAATCGCCTCTTGATGACAACCTCTATGTTCTTACAGCAGGTCCAGCAGTACCAGGTTCGGCACGGCTGCTTGGCTCCGACCAAATGAAGCAACTAATGGAGAAGTTTCAGCAGCAGTACGACTTAGTCATTTATGATACGCCTCACCTTTACGGCTTAACGGATGCTAGTTTCCTGACAACCCAAGTAGACGAAATCTTGATGGTAATTGCCGCTAACCGCACGAACCGGACCTCAGTTGAACGGGTACTGAGTAAGCTAATGACCTTACGCCTATCTAGCATCAGCATGGTCACTAATTACCTTCGAGAGCATAATAGTCCAACGGCTCAAAACCGTAGCAGTTCGGCGTTCGGTCGTCGGTAGAGGATAGCCTCAATCCCATCAACTCGTCTCAATCCCTCATTAAATCAAGTGAAATTAACCTGTCGTTAAGCTTATGGCGGAGGGCTTATTGCGGTGACGGATAGGTTTGGCAATTAAGGTGATGATGGTTACTTCGGGGGGGCAAAATAGCCGCCCAGGTGCATATGTGCCTAGTCCTCTATTGACATAAAGGGTGTTTGTGCCCACTGCGTGCAGACCTTCTGACCATTCCCAATGACGCACAATACGGTTGCTTTTGCCTTGTGAAAATGGTAGCCACGGGTGGAGTAAGGGAGCTATGTGAGTTCTACCTAGCTCTAGCCATCTGACTATTGGTCCTAGCCCTGGAATAACAATTTGTCCGCCGTGGGTATGCCCAGAAAGTTGTAAATCGACTCGCCAAGCTTGTAGCGGCACGGCGCTGTCAGGATTGTGAGAAAGAACAAGCCGGGGAACGGAGGCGGGAATTTTGGGAAAAACAGAGGCAGGGTCAAATTCGCGTGACCAAAAGTCTGCTAAGCCCACTAGAGGAAATTGTGTCCCCCAAGGATAGGCGATTTGATTCCAGAGAACATGAATACTGACCTGAGTTAAGGCGTTAGTCACCGTCGCTTTAAAGCCAGGTCGATAGTGGTCATGATTCCCTAATATGGCATAGATACCCAGTTGGCTTTGAAGCTGCTGAAGCGATCGCGCCAATGCTTCCATAGGTGCTGTGGAATCGGTAATGTAGTCACCCGTTAACACAACTAGGTCAGGCTTGGCTTGGTTACTAGTGGCGATCGCCTCTGCCAACAGTTCGTCAGAGAGCCTGAGTCCGTCATAGTGCAAATCCGAGAGTTGCACGACCCTGGTTCCCTCTAAAGATTCGGGTAATCCAGCAATTTCAATCGTTAGTCTTTCAACAGCCAATGACCCTGCCAAAATCTTGTGCATAAAACCGAAGGTGACTCCTAATCATTAAATGAGATTGTCCTCCGCAGGAATGCAGTATTGCAGTCGCGTCTATGAGGAGCAAGCATTCAAAGTTTAGCCTCTGTGAAATGAGGTTGAGGTCAGGCAAACTAGATTTCTAAAGGTCGATTTAGGGGATTGACCTAGGTTTTGAGCAGGGCATTTGTATTCAGTAATACTTGATGTCTTAAATTTCTAAACACGGGTAATACTTTATACTTTTCATCGATCTAAGTTATTCGATACTCTGCCGATTTAAGATGTTCTTGCTGAATTTATTCGACACTGCCAAGATCCTGATAACTTTTATGCGAAACTGCACTAAGGCATACGTTTTCCGGCAATATAGGGCTGGGTAACTATCTACAGGCACACTTTATTTTTTGTCTACTCTTTGAATTTTTAAGTAGTTTGAATAAACTGAGTGGGAAGCATTGCTAAGGAATTAGGGCAAGTTCTAAAGTGTGCAGTTAATTTCGTGCCTACCTGAATGTAGAGACTTAAATTAGATGGCTGTAGTTTTGCAAATTGATAATCGTTCAATCACGGCTGAAGAAGTCTTGCCTTTGCTGGCAGGTTATCAAATGATGCCGCGATTGGTGCAGGAAATCTTAATTGACCAGGCGATCGCGCCTATTGAATGTACTCCTGAAGAAAATGCCCAGGCAACAGAATATTTCCAGACCCAAAATGAAATTACCTCAGAAGACGATCGCCAAGCTTGGTTAGGGCGATATGGTATGACTTCGCAACAGCTTGACTCCCTCGCCACACGGGATTTGCGAATTGACAAATTTAAACAAAAAGTTTGGGGACCGAAAGTCGAGTCTTACTTCCTCAGCCGTAAAAACCAGTTGGATAAAGTGATTTATTCGCTGATTCGCACTCAAGATGTAGGCATTGCCCAGGAAATTTATTTTCGGGTACTAGAAGGTGAACAAACCTTTGCCGAACTCGCACGCACTTATTCTCAGGGCCCGGAGGCACAAACCGATGGGTTAATTGGTCCGGTAGAACTAAGTGTGCCTCACCCTGTGTTGGCGCAATTATTGTCTCTGAGTCAGCCGGGTCAAATCAGTGCGCCGACTAGGGTTGGTGAGTGGCTAGTTTTGGTTCGTCTGGAGAAATTCATTCCGGCACAACTTGATGATCCAATGCGTCGTCGCTTACTTGATGAATGTTTTAACACTTGGCTTCAAGAACAACTCTCAAAGCTTCAGCCCCTAGCTACTCATACTCTCGCCCCCAGCGTCTCATGACTTACACAAAATCTAGTGTCCAAGATTTTTTGGTGACTGTTCCCCCTTTCGACCAACTCTCTTCGACAGCCCTCGACTTTTTGACTGAGCGAATGCAAATGCTGCGCTATCGCATGGGGCAGGCGGTGCTAGTTCGGGACAAAATGCCTGCGCAAGTGTCGGTTCTATTTCAAGGGCATGTGCGATCGCTTGCCTACGATCCTCGGACACAGCGCCCCGTCACTTTGGGCATTTTGAAGCCGGGAGACATTTTGGGCTGGGTAGGCTTAGTGAGAGGTGTGGCATGTGAAACGGCGATCGCTTCTACAGAAACGATTTGTCTCACCCTTTCTGCTGCTGACTTCATGCTGTTGTTAGAACGAGAGCCTGAACTAGCGATCGCCTTTCGTAAACAGTGTCCGCTGATTGAAGTTTTTGATTTACTCGGTGCAGAGCTACATCGGCAAGCAAACGGAGATGCCAACCTGAAAGAACTGGCATTTCAAGCAGAAACCGAAGCCGTAGTTTGCAACATTCCCCCTGGCAAAATTCCTGTCCATCAGCTAGAGGCTGAGCGAATTTGGCTAGTGAGTGGCGGCGGCAAGGTGAACGACTTACCCGTTAGCAGTCGGATCGACACTGCCAGTGGCGCTGACCTAGAAGTGACGGGCGATCGGGCTGCCCGGCTGATTGGTTTTCCGGTGTCGATGACCGAGAAAATTGATACTGAGGAGTCCCTGGATGAGGCACAAGCCGTCCATGCTGAAGTTGTAGATGTTGACATTCCCTACGCTCCCGATCGCCCACCAGAGCCAGATCCAGCGTATGGCAGAAATTTCAACGATTCTAAAATTCCTCAAAGGTATCCCCACATTCGGGGGCGAGGGCAGTTAGATTCGGCAACGGCTTGTATTCAAATGCTTTGCCTACACCTCAATACGCCTTTCCGCAAAGACGTGATTCGGCGCGTGTTAGTCAATCAGCAAGAGCGCAGCGGCGAAATTTCCCTAGAGCTTTGTGGCGCAGTTTCTGAAATGTTGGGTCTGCACGCTCAGTTAGTTACTGTTCCCGCCAATGCCGTCGGTCGCTTAGAAGCGCCTGCCATGGTGATGTGGCAAGAAAATGTGGCGCTGTTGTATGAAGCCAGCGAGAAAGAACTGGTCATTGGTGTTCCCGAACTGGGCATCATTCGGCGCAAACCTTCTGAGTTCGCCTCGACCTGGGGCGATCGCGGCGAGGTTTTGCTGATTAAGCCAACCTCTCAAACGCCCCAAAAGCGCTTCAGCCTAGAGTGGTTTTTGCCTGCTGTGCAGAAACATCGGAAGGTGCTGTTTGAGGTATTTGTTGCTTCGTTTTTTGTGCAGCTTTTTGCCCTCGCCAATCCCCTCATGGTGCAGGTGATCATTGATAAGGTGATCGTTCAAAACAGTGCCGACACGCTGAATGTGTTGGGGATCTTCTTAATTGGACTGGCGATCGCCGAAGCTATTCTCACCACTTTGCGAACCTACCTGTTTGTAGACACCACCAACCGTATCGACATGACGCTGGGGTCAGAAATTATTGACCATCTGCTGCGTCTGCCTCTCCGCTACTTTGAAAAGCGCCCTGTGGGTGAACTGGCAACCCGAATTAACGAACTCGAAAACATTCGGAGTTTCTTGACGGGTACTGCTCTCACTGTAGTCCTGGATGCGATCTTCTCTGTGATCTACATCGTGGTCATGCTGTTCTATAGCTGGCTGCTGACGCTAGTGGCGTTGGCGACCGTGCCACTGTTTATTCTGCTAGCAGTCGTTGCTTCACCCCTAATTCGGAACCAACTCCGGGTCAAAGCCGAGCGCAACGCCGAAACCCAGTCTTACCTGGTAGAAGTTGTCTCTGGCATTCAGACTGTCAAAGCTCAAAACATGGAACTACGAGCTAGATGGCAGTGGCAGCAG